>NZ_JAYEEY010000043.1:0-22968 GCF_035156415.1 Algoriphagus persicinus | reverse complement strand
AACAGGTCTTGAAAATCTCTTTACCAGTCAAAAAAAGACCCTGGATGGATGGCATCTTCTCCCAAATTCAGAATCTAAGCCCCCCTTTTAATTATTCTAATGCATAATCCGGGTTTAATTGGTCTTGAAATTTGCCATCATCTGTTGAATTGCAGCCATGGATTGCTGCATTTGGGAGCCCATAATTTTGGATAAATCCATACCGAATTCATCACCGAATAAGGAATCCTCCATGATGGATTCCATCCCGTTCATTAAAATCGGAGCTGCCTGGTTCCAGTCCAATCCACTGGACTGAGCAAGGGCATCTGTAAGTGGTTTGCTGATGGTTTCATCGACTAAATTGTAATAGAAAAGGCTATAGAAACAGGATTGCATCAGGTTGCAGGTTTCCTCAAACTGATAGTTGGAAATCATTTCTTTCCCCTGCAAATAGCTGTCTTCCCAGTTTTCTCTGATGTTCTCTTTTTTGCCACTGAATTTGTAGGGAATGAAAGTTTCAATTTGATAGAGATCTTCAAAAAACTTTTCCTTCGGGTAGTTTTTCAGCTTTTCAAGGCTGGCTCTGCCTTGGAGTAATCTGGACTGGAAGGGTTCAGCGCTGTCTTGGATGCCATTCACAGCTTTTTCGAGCAGGGTTCTCAGATAGCCTTGGGGTTCGGCGTAGAACTCAATTTTTTTGAGCGTACTATTCAGGCTGTACCATGCATTGGAACTTTGGCGTTTTTCCATGTAGTAGTCAAATCGATGGATACCTTCGTCTACTATTATTTTTATAGTGGAAAAAGCTTCCTCCTTTTGATCTCCCGGATATGGGTGGATCAAAGGGGCTTTTAAATGCTTAGCTCCAAATTTCTCGATCAGTTCATCGTCGTAACTGTCGGCATAAAGACATATTTCGCGAAGAACTGCATAGATTTTATAAGGTTCACATAGTTGTAGGGGACAGGAAAAAGTAAAAAAGACCAGGTTGTTCTCGATTACTATAGTGGCCAAATTAAGGGGGTGCATCNTGCATAGATTTTATAAGGTTCACATAGTTGTAGGGGACAGGAAAAAGTAAAAAAGACCAGGTTGTTCTCGATTACTATAGTGGCCAAATTAAGGGGGTGCATCCTCAGCTCTGCCAAACGTCGCATTAAAGGGACTTTTTTGGCATTCTCAATAGCTAAAAAAGGACATTTTATTACGATCTCATCCTCGGTTTGCGTAATACAAACCACCACAGATCCATGGGGAATCTCATAACTGTTTTCGATTTTTTTGCTGTCTAAGTCACCGTCTACATAGTCCAGAAGGGTAGGTATTACTTGTTTAAAGTTACCTATCCTGAAAAATGCCATTGCATCATCCCATTTTTCATCCCGCTTTTTTGAGGACTTTTTAGGATGGATTGGAGGATAATATGGTAGGTTAGTATTCATGATTTATGTTTTGACTTTAGTTCATTTAAAAGTCTGCTCTTTATTTTTACAGATGAATTTTCAGTTTTAATTAGTTGAAAAAAAGGTGGTTTCATTTTCTTGGAGGGTAAAATGAAATGCCTTTTAGTATTGAAAAGACTGTGAAAATCCTAATAGAACAGGTCTATCAGTTCTCCGTTTAAGTTGTAGTTATAGGTAAAAGTGGTTCCGCCATTTTCCGGTTGTAACTTGACCAGGTATTCTATTTTGGATCGAACTCCGTCTTTGGGGATTTTTACCCAAGCAAGCTGGAAGGCAGGTTTTGGAATATCCTTTTCTGATTCGAGGTTATCCTTCGATTCCTCAATCAGTCTTCCCAGCAGGCCTAGATCGATGGGATCCCCCAATTGAAACATATAGTCTGAGGCTTGCATGCCTTCAGGGACTTCCAATGAGATTTCCGAGGTTTGGGTCCATGAATTCTGAGAAAGGCTCCATTGGCCCATTTCAAGTGATTCGGGTTCATTTGTAACTGTAACCCCGATAACCATTCCTATAGCCTCGTAGTAGCTTATGTTTAATTCGGTGTAAAAAGCTTTATTTCCGAATTTTTCCTTTAGCGCATCCTGAATTTTAAGAAACCCTTCTTCTGTCGCTTCTTGGTCGCTGGGGTTTCCACCACAGCCGGAAACTAGTACAATCAGTACAAGTGCGAATAATACGATATGATTTTTCATCTGTTGATTAGTTGTTTTTTACTAGTGATAACCTTTCCTGTGACTGGGGGAGCAGGATTGCCTGTCCCTTCCCTAAGAGCGTTATGGGGTTGTATCAGGAACGTCTCGCAGTTGACGGACTTCCGCACAGGTGCTGTTTAATTATTCTAAGGTGTGTGGCCGGGTTAGGCCACTCTGGTCAGGTAGGTTCAATTTGAGATGGGAGGGATAAGAACCTTACTCTTCACTTTCTCTACCGTAGAGAAAAAACAATGCTCCACCTATACCGATCAAAAGAATTCGGATTACCCAGCCCATTCCATTTCCCCAAATGTCTACCCAGGAAAGCAACCTGAAATTGTAGTTGAATAGTGCAAGTACCATTGATAAGATGCCCATTGCAGCAAGTAGAAGTCCACCTTGCCCCAGTCTTGATTTGATTTGTTCCATGTTTTCCTTTGATTAATAGTTTTTCAGATCAATTCTTAAACTGAAGCGCTTATGCCTTTTTTGGGCGGGCGGTGAAAGAATTGCTTTCTTTTAATCAAAGTGCGAAGAAGGAATGGACGATAAAAGAGGCAGTAAATATTCGTCAAGTCCCAATTCATAAAAGTCATTTAAGGGGCTAATTTCGTTTTTTAGAAACTGCTGGATTTGTAGGTAGTTAGAAAAAGGTAGTAAGGATTAGTGATTGTTGAATTCCAGAAACCGGGTTAAAAAAGTGTCTTTTTTGCGGAAGGAAACCGGGATTTGCTTACCATTAATCAGGTAAATTGTTCCGGATTTATCATACTTGTCGATAAACTTCAAGTTGACCATAAAAGATTGGTGGGCTCTGGTGAAGTTCACTTTTTCAAGTTGGTCTTCGAAGGCCTTGATGGGTTTGGAAGCCATGTGCTTTTTGCCATTAGACAGGTGAAAAGTGGTGTAGCCTTTGTCTGATTCGCAGTACAGCAATTCATGTAGATTAATTACCTGAAAGCTATCACTCAGAGAAAGTACCAAAGTAGCTTCATCCTGATTCCATACTTTTTTTACCCAGTTGATCTGTTCTTTTTGCTCGACAGCTGATTTGTTAGTGACTTTGTTCAATGCAATCTGAAGTTCCTCAGGATCTATTGGCTTCATAAGGTAATCCACTGCCCCGATCTTCAATGCCTGAAGCGCAAATTCCTCATAGGCAGTGGTGAAAATTACTTTGAATTCCAGATGCTCGGTTTGGTCCAAAAAATCAAAGCCTGTACCATCAGAGAGATTGATGTCCAGAAAAACCAGATCCGGCTTGCAGGCTTTGGCAACCACCACTGCTTCTTTGACCGATTCACATTCCCCAATAATGTTTACTTCCGGACTTGTGGATTGGAGTAAATTGATCAGAGCTTTTCTGATGTAAGCCTTGTCTTCGATCACCAGTGCATTCATGCTTCTTGATTTTGTTTATAGGGAATCGTCAATGTCACGATGGTTCCTTCTTCCTGATATTTGGAACGGTCTTCAATGCTGACTTGTCCCTTCATGTTAAAGTCTTTTGATAATATCTTAAGTCTCTCTCTGGTAATGGTGGTAGCCAATGATTTTTTGCCGTTTTCATTAGGTTTCTTTTGGGAATCAATCCCTATTCCATTGTCAGCGATAGTGCAGATGAGCTTTTCATTCATAAAACCCAAATGAATTTCTATTTTACGTTCCTCGTGTAGTTCCGTGAAGGCGTGTTCTATGGCATTCTCGACAAAGGGTTGGATTAGCATAGGAGGAATTCCAATGGAGGATTGATCTATTTGCTCATCCACTGTGATGGAATATTGGAACTGATGGTCTTCAAGGTTATGTAGCGCCAGGTAATTTTCTACCGCAATAATTTCATTGGAGAGCAATACCATTTTATCCCTGGAGTTTTCCAGGATTATGCGCAATAATCTTGAAAATTTAGAAAGGTAGCTGATTGATTTTTGCTCTTCTTTATTTAAAATCATTCCCTGCAAAACCGATAAGGAATTGAAGATAAAATGGGGAGTCATTTGAGAGCGCAGAAGCTTTTGTTCTACAATGATTGTGGCTGTTTTCGTTTTTTCGTTTTTAAGTTTTTGATAGAAAATTACGATCCCCAACCCAAGGGATACCAATAAAATACCAATAACAGCCCAGAGGTAGTTTTGCCTTGTTTTTGCCAGATCCTGAGAGGTGTCCAATACTGTTTTGGTGAGTTTGAGCTCTCTGATATTGGCAGAATCCAACGCTTGTTTGTACTTGTACTCGTATTCCAATTGGGTTATTTTCTCAATATTTTCCTTGTTGAATAAGCTGTCATTGAAGGCTTTGAATTGTTTATGGTATTCCAACGCTTTTTGGTACTGACCGGTGTTTTCAAAAATCTCAGAAAGTTGCCTGGAGGAAGTCCTTTGGGCTTCTAACAGGCCAAGTTCATCGGCAATGACCTTTGCCTTTTCTGAGTAAGTCAGAGCTTTCTGGTAATCATTTTCCTTTAAGAATGTTTCTGCCAATCCCGAGAGGCTGGTAGCCATAATACTTTTCAGGCTTGTTTCCTCTGCTATTTCCTTTGCTTTTAAAAAATTCTCACGGGCTTGAATAGGGTTGTTGAGCGACAAGTAAACTTCTCCAAGGTAAACCAGATTCATGGCCATTTGCTTGATATTGCCTGTTTCCTGATTGGTTTCCTGGGCTATACGATAATAGATGAGTGCTTTCTCAAATTCATTTTTCCTAACATAAATATTACCCAAACTGCTATTATTGAGCGCGATGAGATTTTTAATCCCCATTTGCTGGACAAAAGCCATGGATTGTTGGAAGTAGGCTATCGCTTTGTCATTTTTCTTTAACAGCTCATAGGTATCCCCCAGATTATAAAGCATATAGGCCATGCCCAGAGAGTCTTTGGTTTCTCTTTGGTATTCCAGACTTTTATTGAAATTTTCCAAAGCCAAAGGGTAGTTGCCCTGAGTCTGATAGATCACCCCCATATTTGCGTGGACGGATGCTACACCGGAATGATCCTGGCTTGCCTTGCTTCGATAGAGGGCCTCCTCGAAATTTGCGATAGCTTCCTTATATCGGCCAGTTTCAGAGTAAACATTAGCACTATTTATTAAGGTGGTGATCAATTCCCGTTCATTTCCTGTTTTCTGATAGATTTCAGCAGCTTTATTATAGGCGATAATAGCCTGATCATATTGGGAAAGCGACATGTGGGTAATTCCAAAAGCAGTTAAAATGCTCGCAATCCCGTCCTGGTCATTGATCTGCTCATAGTGTTTCATGGAGCGTTCAAAGTATTCTAAACTTTCAGGATAATTGGATTTAATGCTTTCCAGGATTCCTCTGAGGTATAAGGTTCTGGCTTTACCTCCAGCATAAGCTAAACTATCGCTTAGCTTTTCTGCTTGTATTAAGTAGGTGAGGGTGGTTTCCTGATCGCTTTGAAAGTGAGAAAAAGCCAGCTTATAATAAAGTAGTGCGAGCGTAGAATCTTTTTTCTGATGGTTTTTCAGTTCTGTTTTCAGGCTGTCTATGTACTCATTTTGGGCGTGGATATCAGTCCAGATTGCTAGAGAAAATAAAAAAATAAGGGTAAGCTTGAAGGTTGAACGCATCTTTTTCCAAAGATTAGTATAAGCAGTTTTCCAATCAATGAAAGGGGAATGCTTTACAGTTAAATGAGGGAGTGAAAGACTTAAATTAATTTGAGATTGATTTTGCAATAGAATTCAAAGAAGCTATGCTTGTTGAAAATACAGGGATAAATTCATTTTTAGTGATAAAGTTGCTATTTTCTCACAAAAAAGTCTGCTGCAATCAATATACTGTGGAGCTCAATTGATTTACGTCGAATACCTGTGGATATTCGTTGGAGTCTGTTCTTTTCTTATTCTACCATTGAAAAAATCTTTCTATCTAGTCTGATGATTTTTCTTACCCCTGAATTCCTCACCAAGTTAGTCCTCTGGGCTCTGTGCGACCGTAAGCTTCCGTCATAAAGCCGCTTGCTACGCTTCGCTTTTTATTCCTTTTCCTTCCGGTCTTTGTCGCCCAAGGCCTGATGGTGCTTCATAATTCATTGTTCTATAAAACGGAAAAGATTAAGGAGACGCAAGAAAGAAAATTTAATTGAAGAACTTCGGCTCCTGAAGTAACACTTTTCAAACTTGAAACAGGCAAAAATAAAAGGATGGCCATTACCCCAAATCCCTGAACGGGAGTCGATAAAAGACAACCCCAAATCCCTGAACGGGAGTTCCACGATCCGTAAAATCCCCATTCCAGAACTCCGTAGCCTCAAACAGTTTATTATACAAAACCAATATGGTTTTGAAAAAGGAGAATCATCCTATATCGCAAAATCAAAAAACAATCTAATTGTATCCACAAGCGCTTTTAATGAAGCATTTGTCTTTGACATGATAAAAGACACTCTAATTCATAAGGTGTTTCATTCCCAACTCACATCACAAGCAAAAATAGGAAATTCCACAAAAGAATCTAGCAGTGAAGAAGAACGGAAACCCATTTTCAAAGAGCACTCTAAAGAGGTAGAATTTGGTAAATTTCTCTACGATGAGGAGAATGAAAAGTTCTGGAGATTCAGTTATGACAAGGATCGAATGATCGGAGACTCTCTCGTACTGAAAACTGTGCTGACAATTTTTGATTCGGATCTCAACCAACTACATGAGGAAAAGGTAGCATTTGACTACTCCTTTTATCAATCCTTTTTTAAGGATGGTATGTTGTATTCCTACATCAACCTAAATGATGAGATGGCATTTATTCGAGTCAAACCAACCTATAACCAATGAAATAATAATTTCCCTTTCTCAGTCTCATTCTTATTGCTGCATGTAGTGAAAAAAGCAGTTCTGAAGATGTTAGATATGGGAATATTTTGGAAATCTTATCATTGTAGAAGGAAAGTATGTAATGCTTTACTCTCAGGAAAGTTTTAATGAACAATTTAAGTGGGATTCCATTTTTCAGCCAACTTATGAAATTGTCGTACTGGAAGATCAAAACGATCAGATAATTGCGACTGTAGCATCAAGTTCCAAACATTATAAATTTCTAAAAAACGACCCTTTGACTTGTCGATTTAGAATCTCGTTTAACGCGAACCAAATTACCAAGCTTGAATCACTCGAGTGTTTGGATGCTAATTGGGGTGTCTGGCAAATGGTGGATATTCCGGACAGAATGCTCCGGAATATCCAAATGGAAAGAGATTCTTTGGTCAACTGGACAAATAGAAATTACCCTGTATTTGATGGGTTCATTCACGACTTGACAATGAACGGAGCGATAAAATATCTGCAGGCAATCGAACTTTATGAAAACAGAAAAGACGCCCTGTAACAAATGCTATGAACGGACAGGGTCTTATCAGTCAGGATGTTTTCGTTGGGATTGGAAAGTCCGTCACAATTTTTAAATTTAAATCAAGGCGTGGCTATGTGCAAGACGAGAGGTTAGTGCTTTCTAATCCCCCACTCACCATATCTGGTCGTTAAATCCCATAATGCTCCGCTACCGCTTTCAAAATCATGTCTCTCACGAAGCATTAGTCTCCCTGCCAATCTCATAATTCAGCTTATCAAACATATCAGTAGGAATCCGGAGAGAGTAGATTTTCACATCTTCCGTGTCAAATTCTTTACTGGATACTTTTTCTTTTTCCTGTGTTTCAGGTTCTGATTTGATCAGCATCCCTAAACCTCTTTGCTTGGTCCCAAGGTTTTTATTGCCCTTGCTCGGGTCATTTAGTCTCTTAGCCATGTTGTGCTCAGTTTAGTTTGGTTATAATTTCCTCAATTAGCATTTCGTAATCCTTCGCTCCGTTTGAATCCGGGGCATACTCAAATATGCTCTGCCCCTGTAGCTGAACTTCGGCCAGTGCTACAGTGATCCGGATTTGGTGTCGAATAATTTATCCTGTAGACCCTCGGTTAGATTTTCTATTAACCTGAGTTCGATTTTAAAAAAAGGTCAGTTGGTTTGATTCTACAGCTTCGTATTTGATGGCAGGCTTTTTATCAAAAAAAGAGTAAGCGATCAATCCAGCAATTAGGTTAGTTATAAAGTTGTCGAATGAGCGGTGTCTGGAATGTTCTACCTGACAGATGTTTTTGAGTTCGTCGTTGATGGTCTCAATAACGGATCGCTTGCGTAGGAGTATTTTGTCTTTAAGTTCCATAAGTACATTCTTCATGTTGTTTCTGATACTTGTGATCAGGTGGAGTCCGTCCAGAAAAAGCACCTCTGCGAGTGTCTGTGAAATATAGCCTTTATCGGCAAAGAGCTTTCCTTTGAGGGCCTGTACAAATGACTGGTTTTTAAGAGGTTCCCTATTATCCACATTTCCAGGTGTGATCATCACACTTAACAGCTCACCTTTGTCATTGACCACCAGGTGAAGCTTGAATCCATGAAAATAGCCTATGGTAAACTTTCCTGTGGCAGCGATCCCTTTGAATACCTTGTTGCGTTTGATGCGTTTGTTTTTGCAGACCATGATTGGTGTAGAGTCAATGAAGGCTATGCCGGTTGATTCACCAAAACACTTTGTTTTAAGGAACAATACCATTGGGACAGCCGCTTGCTGCATGAGTTCCACGAAGCGGTTGTAGGAAACAAGATTTGGAAAAAGTCCCCCCAAATGCATGCTTACATAATGTAGATAGAAGTGTTTCATGTTTCGAAAACTACCATAATGGAACAGTACCATCAAGGTAATAACCTCACTGGTGCTCATTTTAGGCTTTCTCTAGGGCTCGTTGCCGACGATATACCCCCTAATTGTTTGTCAAATTCAAGGCAGAATTCATCGATTAAATAGAAAATATCAGTAATTTTATCAGTAGATAGAGTCATGAACATGTAGTTAAATATTTGATTGTCAGATAATTAAATACAACTATAATTCTTGGCTTTATCTACTTGTTTCACCAAATATTACCTCCGATTTACCCTTATTATTAATCGAACTCAGGTTACTATGGTTTTGGTCAGGATCCGGTTTGTATTGATTTGGGTGATGAAGACTCCTCCGATTTCCAGATTTTCGTTAAGATTTTCCCGTACTTCCTGGACAATTCCCAACAGCCGATCCACTCCTTTGTATGCGAAGTACTCTCCTTGTAATGGTAACAAAATGGTGTCACTCGCTACCAAGGCATTTACTGTCAGAAGTTCAACAGAAGGAGGGCAATCTATGATCACATAATCATAATTTGGGCGAACTGTTTTTAGCAATTTGTTGAGGATTTGCTCCCGGGTCCTTAAGATTTGTTACTCAACCTTCTGATTACAGTGTGACCTTTCCAATTCGTACTGATACACTTTTAAGCTTCATCAAAAACGATAATCGTTATGAATCTCGAAGCTCAGAATTTCAACTTTTCCAGAAATGTTCCGCCTTCGCTGGAACAGGTACAGGCTTACTTTAACTCCCTTCAAGTTCCTGCTTCCGAAGCGGAAGTATTCTATTTCTATTATCAGGGAATGGACTGGTGTAATGAATCAGGTACCTCTATACGAGATTGGATTATGGCTGTAGATGACTGGGTCTGGAACCTGGAAAACTGAGGGTTTCCAACAAGTATTTTATTTCCTCCTTTTACAACCAAATGCTCTAATGCTGGTAGTGCTATGCATTGCGTGTTGGCAATGAGCAAGATGTAGGATTGTGCCACAATCCGATCTTGCCCACCACTGCCGGAGTTTCGGGTGGGGATAAAATTTCTCCGAAGTCGAATTTTATAATCCTGTTCCCTTTATGAAAAAATCAGCTAACGAGAAACCCATATGGCTCACGGTAAGACTGACTGACCAGGAAAAGCAAAAGCTCAACTCCTTACTCCAAAAAGCTGCCTATTGTCAGACGATAAGTGAGCTGGTTAGGGATGTGCTTTTCAAAAGAAAGTTAACACTCAACACGCGAAACGAATCCGTGGAGACCACTCTGGTAGAATTAGGACTGCTCAGAAATGAACTGAATAAAATCGGGGTGAATATCAACCAGATTACGCACTATTTTCATATGCAGGCTGATCCAAAACAACGTGTGTTTTTTGTAAAGGAAATGCTCCCTCATTTTGAGCGAACTAAAGCAAAAATAGAGACGCTTCATAGCTTGATTGAAGGATTGAAAATTCTAAGCTAGTTGGTTGCCAAAATCATTACCGGAAAAACTATCGGAGGAGTGATTCGATACAATGAACAGAAGGTGAAAAACGGACAGGCAAAACTAGTGCAGATGGGAGGGTTTGCAGCTAAAAATCTTACAGTTGCTGCAAAGATCCAGGCCTTTGAAAACTTGCAGAAGTTGAATCAAAGGACAAAAACAAACGCCGTCCATATTTCACTTAATTTCTCTCCAAAGGATCAAGTAGATGAGTTTACACTTCAAAAGATTGCAGCTGATTATTTGATTGGGATTGGTTTTGGGGAACAGCCGTATTTGCTTTATCAGCATTTTGATGCAGCGCATCCCCATGTGCATGTGGTGACTACCAATATTTCAAGTTCAGGAAAGCGGATTGAAACGCATAATCTGGGCAAGGTGCTGTCAGAACAGACCCGAAAGGAAATTGAGAAGCGATACCATCTTGTAAAAGCGGAAGAGCATCAAAAACAAAAAGTTAATCTGCTTAAGCCGTTGGAGAAAGCTTCGTATGGCAAACGGGAAACGAAATCTTCCATATCCAATATTGTTCAGGAGGTAATACGTTCGTATCAATTTGCTTCGCTGCCTGAGCTGAATGCAGTGTTGGGGCAGTTCAATGTATGTGCATACCGGGGTGAAAAGGAAAGTGAAATGTTTAAAAATAAAGGACTGGTGTACTCGATTTTGGATACGGCAGGGAACCGGGTAGGAGTTCCTGTGAAGGCCAGTTCAATTTATTGCAGACCTACCTTGGCCAGATTGGAAAAGATGTTCTTACGGAACAAAGAAGCAAGAAAGCAGCACCGGGAAACTCTTCGGGGTGTAATTCACGGTGCGTTGCAAAATTGCAGTTCTCTGAAAGAATTTACTTCCATACTCAGAACTAAAGGAATCAAGCCGCTAGTTAGGATTAATGAAGAAGGAAGGCTATACGGGGTGACCTATATAGATAACGTAAACCGATGCGTATTTAACGGTTCGGCCTTGGGTAAGGAATTTTCAGCCAATGAACTTTCTGTTAGATTTTCGATGGATCATGTGTTTTCCAATTCATTGGAACAAGAGCAGGAGATAAAAATAAGTGGGTATCAAACTGGGCCAGACACTAGAATTCCCAGCCTGGAGATTTCCTTAAATTCTTACCAACCGGAAGATCCAACTCCTTATGAGCTAAGGCAAAAGAAAAAGAAAAGGCGCAAGAAGCGAATTCAATAAACTGAGTCTATGCAAACTGGAGAAAATTCAGAGGGGTTAAGAAAGATCATCGATCTGACCAGGAAGGCAAGTATTGGAATGCTGTGTCTGCATTGCTATTACTACTGTTATCATTCGTTCAATCAATGGGGTCTTACACATGCTATTTCAGAAAGGCTTCTGGTCAATATTCGGGATACGGGCCTGTTTAATGAATTCTATTTTTCCAAAGCATTTGCCCTGGTGCTATTGCTGATTTCGTTGATCGGAGCGAAAGGCAAGAAGGATGATAAACTCAGAATTGCTCAGATACTCTGGCCGCTGATCAGTGGATTGGTAATCTATGCGGGCAGCTTTTTTGTCTTTTATCTTCCATTTAACGAGGATACGGTAAGTATTACTTACATAACAGTCACCAGTCTAGGGTTCATTCTTATTCTGAGGGGAGGAGCCCTTCTGAGTCGATTACTGAAGAACCGGTTTGATCAGGGGGTGTTTAATCATTTGAACGAGACATTTCCTCAGGAAGAGCGCTACTTGGAAAATGAATACTCGGTTAATCTCCCGGCAGAATACCGACTTAAGGATAAGGTCAGGAAATCATGGATCAACATCATCAATCCCTTCCGTGCATTATTGGTGGCTGGTACTCCAGGCTCTGGAAAAAGTTACTTTGTGATCCGCCATGTAATCACCCAACACATCAGTAAAGGCTTTTCCATGTTTGTCTATGACTTTAAGTACGATGACCTCTCCCGTATCGCTTACAATACGCTACAAAACAACCTGTCTGGTTATAAGGTGAAACCGGAATTCTATACAATCAATTTTGACAGACTTTCCCATACCCATCGATGTAATCCCTTAGAGCCGGATACCATGTTGGACATTACCGATGCCTCAGAAGCTGCCCGTACTATTATGCTTGGACTGAATAGGGAGTGGATCAAAAAGCAGGGAGACTTCTTCGTGGAAAGCCCGATTAATTTCCTCACAGCTATTGTCTGGTTTCTCAAAAAGCACAGGCATGGCAAATACTGTACGCTACCCCATGTCATCGAACTGATGCAGACCGATTATGAGAAGCTATTTACTATACTCCGAACAGAGCCGGAAATTGAAGTTTTGGTGAATCCTTTCGTCTCTGCTTTGGTCAAAAAGGCATTTGACCAGCTGGAAGGTCAGGTGGCAAGTGCCAAGATCACCATGGCACGGCTTTCTTCCCCCCAACTGTATTATGTGCTTTCAGAGAGTGAGTTCACGCTAGATCTGAACAATCCTGATGCACCTAAAATCATATGCATGGGAAACAATCCGCAAAAGCAGCAGGTCTATGGAGCTGTATTGTCACTCTATATTTCAAGGATTGTCAAGCAGGTCAACAAAAAGGGCAAACTGAAATCCAGTCTGGTGTTTGATGAATTTCCTACGATTTATTTCAATGGAATTGATAACCTGATCGCCACTGCACGATCCAACAAGGTGGCCACCTGCCTGGGAGTCCAGGACTACAGCCAGCTGAGGAAAGATTATGGGAGAGAGCAGGCCGATGTGATTATGAATACGGTAGGGAATTTCATTAGTGGACAGGTATTGGGCGATACCGCAAAGCAACTTTCAGAGCGTTTTGGCAAAATCATTCAAAACCGGGAGAGTATTTCAATCAACAGTTCAGAAACCTCCCTGAGCAAATCAACTCAACTGGATCAGGCCGTTCCTGCTTCTACCATCTCAGCACTTTCCTCTGGTGAATTTGTGGGGATGGTAGCAGACACACCAGACCAGAAGATAGCGTTGAAAGCTTTTCATGCAGAAATCATTAATGATCATAAAGCGCTGAAGCGGGAGGAGGAAAGCTATCGACCAATCCCCAAAGTACGGGAAATCACCCAAGAGGAGGTGGAGGAAAACTATAGGAGTATCAAGCGCGAAGTGGAGGAGATTATCAGAATGGAAATGGAAAGGGTGTTTGACACACCTGAGTTAGGGCATTTGATTATCAGGGGGTAATTCATGTTTCACTGGCTTGTGAAAAATGTGTGCTGCTCATCAACAAGGCCTGTGGTCTGAACAATCTCAAAATAGATACACTCAATGATTATCTGTTTTGTGAGTTCCTGCAGTGAATTCAACAAAACAGGTGATTTCGTCAAAAACCTCCCCAATGGTCTAGGACTCGGTACCTTTATTTGGGAAGCGACCTCTCCGCAATGGGGTGATCTTTTTGACAGAAATGGAGCTACCAACGAGAATATGGAGATTTACCATGGAGTCACGGACAATGGCCTTTGCTGGATCACCTTAAGTCTGGAATTGCAGAAGGATTACAACATCTATATGCTGGACACCCGAGGTCATGGCCTGTCTGATCCATTTACTTCTTCTGATGATGGAGAGACTTTGGTAAAAGATGTGGTGGGCTTTGTGAAAGCCATGAGCTTGGAAAATCCTATTTTAATGGGACATTCTATGGGAGCAGCCACAGTGATGCGGGTGGGGCCCGAATATCCTGACTTGGCCAAAGCAATAGTCATGCTTGACTCTTTTGTTTCCCGTCCTGCGGGAGGTGGCGCCCGCCCTACAAATGGGCCTGCCCGAGGCTCCCAAGAACCAAACAAGCAGAAAGAAACTGAATCCAAAAAAATCTCTGTGAATATGTTTGGGGGTCCTGAAACTTTGGTGAAACAGAACAACTATTCATTCGATGAATTGGTGGAGTTGGGCAAAAAACAAAGCCCCAAATGGGATCTTATGGATATACACTATTGGGCTCTATCCAAAAAACAATACCACGGTGCCTATACGGCTGAACAACAGCAGGCAATGAGTGGTACGATGAGGATTGAAGGTGCTTTGCAGAAGATTCAGGTTCCTTCAATTATTCTTAAGGCTGACACCAATGCTGAGGGTAAAAAGGCAAATGAAGATGCGGTAGCCGGTTTGGAGAACGTAAAACTTATACATCTGGAGGGGACAGGCCACAACCTGCATCATGATGATCTGGATGCTACGGTTGAGGAGATAAACGTTTTTCTTTCTACTTTAAAAAACGATTAAATGATCTATAATAACTTTATATAATTCTCCGCAAAGATATCAGAATTAATATTTTCTTTGCCGTCTGGATGACCGATGATGGCCAAGGGGGTTATTTCTGTATTTTACCGAACGCTATACCACTTTACACTTCTACTGGTATAATAGCGGATGTAACGTTAATTTTCTTAAATGATTCGCTGTTTTATTATCAATAAAAACTTCATATTTATTAGCCGCTAACCAGCTAGATTTAGTACTTTCCTTTTAAAGCAATATTGAAATAAAATCATCTAAACATGAGACAAGCAACCTTTTTGATTTTCACCTTTTTAGTGATTTCCTCTGATGCTTTATTTGCCCAGAGTGGAGGAAAGGTGATCGATAATCTATCTGTAAAGAGCAATATTTTAGCTATGGATCGGAAGTATTCAATTTATCTTCCGGAAGATTATGAATCCTCCGGACGTTCCTATCCGGTTTTATACTTGTTGCATGGAGCTGGAGATGACCAGACTGGCTGGGTGCAATTCGGCGAAGTTAAGCATATTGCAGATATGGCAATCCAGGAGGGGTTCTCCACCGCGATGATTATCGTGATGCCCGATGCGAATACTGGTCAGAGGGGATACTTTAACAGCCCTAAAAATGACTGGAATTATGAGGATTTCTTCTTTGATGAATTTATGCCATACATCGAAAAAACCTATAGAATCAGGACAGAAAAAAGGTATAGAGCCATTGCAGGGCTTTCAATGGGAGGGGGAGGAACGCTGATGTATGCCCTTCACCGTCCAGATTTATTTTCGGCAGCCTGCCCATTGAGCGCTTACGTTGGTCCGATTTCATTGGATGAGGCATTGGAAAGATGGAATAAACAGTATTCAGGAGTATCCGAGAAGGACTTGGAAGCATATTATCAGCATCACAGTGCATTGGAGTTAGTGGAGAACGTTCCAGAAGACCAGAAAAACAGTGTTCGCTGGTACATTGACTGTGGGGACGGTGATTTTCTTTACGAAGGCAACAGCCTTTTACATATTGCGATGCGAAAGAAAGAAATGGATCACGAATTTCGGATCCGAGACGGTGTTCACTCTTGGTCCTATTGGCGCAGTGCGCTCCCAGAAGTAATGAAATTTGTTACTGCTGGCTTCCATCAATTCTAATCATTAGGATGTGATTTTCTGCAAGGATGCCAGCTAATTGAACAACCCTCAATAGCACTTCTCTTTGTTAAAGATACTTTACTAAACTATTCTCCTTTGTCGGCAGTAGGGCAGGTAAATCCCGCTTAACTTTTACAAAGTTATCTTATTACTCAGAGAATGGATATATAGAATGGGGTATTGGAATAAGCCCTGAAAGTAGCCAGACTTGCACAGAGGTTTTTTATTTTTCTCAACTTATGTGTTAAGTCTTAAAGGAAGGTATGATCGCAGATTCACTTGGCAGACAGTTTTTGATGATGCATAAGCATCTTATTCGGATTTCCGTGATCGAGGATGGTCTTGGGATAAGCGGGAAGTCACTTTACAAATGGGTGATAGGCAAAAGGCCGCTACCGGACAAGTGGGAAAAACCACTTTATGAGTACTTGTATCCCATGCTGGATCCCGAGAATGAAATTCATATGAAGACTTTTCAGATTGACAGGGTAGTAGTCTTGGAGGAGCATCATATCCTTCCCCGTTTTAAGGATGTCAAAAAAGAGCAATTAAGACGGTTTCACTTCTCTGAGCAGTATACCGCCGGAGCCGATGTAGTGTACTTCAGGTTTATCAATAGAACACTTCGCGAAAGCTATATTTCTATCTACTCTGCCTATATCAAGGATTCTTGGTAATGAAGGCAGTGGAAAGATTCTTTTAGCCTGCTGCTAGGATAAGTGCAAAACTATTACGCCGAGAGTAAGCAAATATGTTACTACGTCCCATTAGGGAAGTTGATTTTCATGCGTGGTTTATTATATTCAAGACTTCATGAGTGATCACATTGTTTTTCAAAGCACCTTTGTCCTTTGTTTAAAAAAAGATAAACTATTTACCCACACACACACAGATTAAAATGAACAAAAGCGGACCAATTATCATAATTGAAGACGACATGGACGATCAGCTGATTTTGGTCGAGGTTTTTAAACAACTGAATTACAGGAACAAGCTTATTTTCTTTGGGGAAGGTGAAAAAGCCTTAAAATATTTAATTGAGACTGAGATTGAACCATTCCTGGTTCTTTCCGATATAAATATGCCCAAACTGAATGGACTGGAACTACGTGAAAAAGTCCATAACAATGAGGATTTGAGATTAAAGTCAATTCCTTACCTTTTTTTTACGACGAGTGCCCAACAGAAAAATGTTATTGATGCTTATTCTAGATCTATCCAAGGATTTTTTGTCAAACCAGATGGCTTTGATAATCTTAAAAGGATGCTAATGAAAATCGTAGAGTATTGGCAAGAGTGCGAATCTCCCAATTATATCAAAAATGCCCAACAATAAATTAAATGTGTAGGAATAGAAGATTATGAAGGTAAACTGGCCTGACTGATTTGCAAGGTAATCTACGCTATATAGCTCCGCCGTTATTGTAGTCATGGGCCGAATAAATTGTCTTAGTAACCGAATGCTGCCTATTATTTTCTGTTCCCTTAGTCACTACCCATTATTCTACACCCAGAAGGGGGACAATCCGTCGAAAACCAATTCAATGAATTGGTTTATGATTGGGCCAATTTTTGGGGAGGTTGTAATGGGTAAGGTAGCCTTGGGCAAGTCCCGACAGCTGTAAGGGAGCAGGGCAGGCAAACTCACAGTCTCACTAACTGTGTGACTACCTCCAGAGTGGGGCTATTTGATTGACCAAA
Source organism: Algoriphagus persicinus (assembly GCF_035156415.1). Lineage (NCBI taxonomy): Bacteria > Pseudomonadati > Bacteroidota > Cytophagia > Cytophagales > Cyclobacteriaceae > Algoriphagus > Algoriphagus persicinus. The sequence continues at coordinate 5,576 of NZ_JAYEEY010000043.1, read as the reverse complement.
AGGAACTTCAAAGAGTAAGGCCAAATGTCTTTAAAAATTTAAATCCGATCAGGTTTCGTCTCCGGATGCTTTTCCCAATATTGAACAATAGAAGGCATGTATTCATCGCTTTCGATGGTGCCTTGTAAGTCGATTTTTTGGCCTTGATAAAGATAGATTTTATTGTCTTCTACCTTCTCTACAGTCAGTGCTTCTTTTTTCAATAGTTTTTTTATTTTTTCCCAATCCTCCGGATCTGTAATAAAAGTTTCGAACCGGATATAAAATTCCTCTCCGATGGGAGGGATGGGGTAATCACTTGGAATCTCCGCGTTGATCACAGGGTCTGTGGGAAAAATGAGTTTCATGACTGTAGCTTCTTATTGATTATTAAAACTAACCATGATTGCCTAAAAAGACAATCTATTTTTCCCTCTACCACCTGAAACTGAGTATCAGAATCTTTGATTATGCTTACTCATCCCGGAATGTGGCGCCAAATTCTCTCTATGGCACAATTTCCCTGAAGTGTATCCAAACTAGACCCCAAAAAATTGGATAAAAATGCATAAGGGGATCTTGGAATTATTTGCATAGGCATTGACATCAATCAACCAACATACAGAAACTATGACCTCAATTTCTGAAATACAATATCTTGGACAATTCGTTCATTTCATATCCGGCTACACAGGTAGTGTAACCTCTTATTCTAAGTAATTTCTGAACTCAGCCCTCCCTGATGATGATGGGCCGGCATTTCCTGCTGAAGAAATCCCTCTTCCGGATGGGGATGAAATAAATCCCAACAGGGAAATTCCGGAAGAAGAAGAGTATTTGCCTGATGAAGAAGAAGTGCCTGTGCAAGAACCTCCCAAAGAAATAGAAGATCCTTATTTTCCGGAAAAAAGTGATGGACTTCCCCCTAATAAAGAGGATGAATTCCCGAAAACCGATCCTGATTAATATTTTCACCCATTTGGTAATGGGAGATTTGTAACTGATTTTCTTGAATGCAAAGCCATTACATCATAGGGCTTTGGGGTATTATTTTTTGACTTTATGTATATCAGCTTTTATGCCTGTAAGGATGTAAAAGCAACATACATGCCGGTGATTTTCTCCCATCAGCAGATCTGCACTGTCCCTTCCTAAATTTATATAGAAAACAATTACTTATTTTCATAAAGCATTCAGTCCATTTTTAACGTGTCTATGACTTTAGCTTTGGATACACGAAGTGTCTGGGAACTTATGGTAAGGATACCAAACAGTAAAAGCACAGAGGACCCCAATACCACAGTTCCGACACCAAACTCTACGCGATTTGGAAAATTTTCCAGCCAGAGCTTGTTGATAAAGTAACTGAGAGGAGCGCCAAGAAGGATAGCTATTACAAGCATCTGCAGAAATCCTTTACTTAGTAACAAAGCTATATTGAAATTGCCCGCACCCAGAAACTTGCGGATGCCTACTTCTTTTGTTCTTCGCTCAGCGGTATAGATTGTCATGCCCAGCAAGCCAAGGCAAGCAATGAAAATGGCGAGAAACGAAATAAATCCTAATATTGAAACTACATCAAAAATGCCCTGATGTGTTGATTCCAGTTCCTCATCCATAAACTCATAGCGGAAAGGATGCACTGGATCGAGTTCTTTCCACCGATGTTCCAAGTCGCTGAGTGTTTTCATTGGATCAGGAGAAGAGATTTTCACATTGGCGTATTGAAAATGGCTTGGACTGTAGCGCAGCATGAGAGGGGAGATCGCATCTTCATTCAGTAGGAGTTTGTATCGGAAGTCTCTCACTACTCCGGCGATTTCCAATACCTGTTCACCCCATTTGGTTTCAAATTTTTCTCCGACGATAGCCTCTGCATTTGCATATCCCAGATTCTTAACCATGGCTTCATTGACCAGTATCTGAGTAGTTGCGGTTTGATCACTGATGGCAAAACCATTCCCGGCGATTAGCGCTATCCCCAGATTTGCAGGGAAGTTGCGGTCTATATTCAGGACACCCACGGACTGAAATTCTTCGGAGCTTCCCATTATTTTGACTTCATTATTGTTGTTGGTACCGGTGGCAGGGATGATGTCACAGGCAGAAATGGTTGATATGCCGGGAATACGCTCGATTTCTGCACTAAACTTTTGATAATCCATTCCCTGAAGTGGGATGTTGACGATGCTTTCGGTTTGAAATCCGTAGTCGAATGTCAAATAATGCTTGAATTGGTTATAGATTAGGATGGATGTGGTAATGAAAAACAGGGATACTACAAACTGGGAAATCCCTAAAACTTTCCGAAGCCCCAATTTACCCGGCCCCACTTCTGTCAGGCTTTTCAGTGCTTTCATGGGATGATAGCCTGAGAGCAGGAAAGCTGGGTAGAGTCCTGCTAATACCCCGATGACAATGGCAAGGAGTAGGAATCCCAAATATAGGGAAGGCATAAATGGAAGCTCAAAGTTCAAATATTGATTTACCCACAGTCCTTTAAAGGAGGGGATAAGTGCCAACAGTAGGACCATTGCTACTACAAGTGAAAGTAGGGCAGTGAGGATAGATTCGCTGAGGAACTGTACTATCAGATTTGTCCTGAGTGCTCCGGTGACCTTTCTTATGCCGATTTCTTTTGCCCGTGTCAAAGCTCTGGCTATAGAGAGACTGGTGTAGTTGAGGCATGCAGATGCCAAAATCACCAAAGCCAGAATGGCCAGAAAATAATAACCTATAAGCGGCAATCGGTTGTTGGTATCATTGTTGGATAACCCTAGCGCGACATCGGAAAGCGCTTGCGGAATCAACTTGAAGCCGCTGTTATATTCTGATTTGATTTCGGTTTCCTTACTACTGACAATGTCATTTAATGCGATAGAGAGATCATCAGGAGATTGATCTTCTCTAAGCAGCGCATAGGTGTATGTCTGGTAAAACCATTTCCAATTTTCCCGGCGGTCTTCCATTTTCTCTGATGTTATTAGGGAAGGAATGGTGCTGCCTGAAACAAGCACGTCAAATGCTAGGTGTGAGTCGTATCTGGATTCGTCGATCACACCGGTAACAATAAAATCACCCCAGTCCACTGAAGGTATTCCCGGGGCATCACCGCCAAGCGGAAAAGGTAGCTTTCTGTCTTCAAATTGCAGACTCTTTCCCACCGGATTTTGATCTCCAAAAAGTTTGTTGGCCACTTCCTTGCTGATGACCATGGAATAGGGAGCAGAAAGAGCTGTCCCGGAATTTCCTGACTCGAGTTCAAAACTGAAAATTGAGAAGAATGAAGGCTCTGCGAAGTAACCCCGAATCTCTTGTGTTTTCTCTTCATTTGTTGCATCTCCACCAATACCCGGTATCAGGTGAGTCGTTGCTTCGATGGTAGGATAGTCTTTAAGGGTTCTTGCAAGAGGTTGAGGCGATGTGGCGTAGGGGCTTTTTGATCCTTCGTAGTCTGACAAGATGCGGTAGATGCGGCCTTTCTTTTCATGAAATTGATCATACCTGTTCTGGTCGGCAAGCATTGTCAGGATAAGCATGCTCACAGACATGGCCAACGCCAGCCCAAAAATATTGATAAAGGAAAATGTCCTGTATTTAAGGATATTGCGGAAACCTACTTTAAAATAGTTTCGAAACATGATGGTATGGTTTAGGTTTGAAGAAAAGCCCAGTGGTCTGATAATTCCTGGTCGGAAAAGCAATACTACATCTAGCAACATGCGGATGTTTGCTTTCCGTTTCCCGCTGGTTTTTATGCGTGCATGGTATAATTCGATCAGATCACCCTCGATGGATCCTAGAAGCTTAGGGTCGCAGAAAGCACGGAAGATCACGAGGATGAAGTCGGGTGGTAAATCAGTATTTTTTTGCATGGTCTCAGTCTGATGTTTTAAGATCCCAAGCTACCGTAGGGATTGCTTGCCAAAGTTCCTCTCTTGTTGTCTTGGCATATTCCAATGCTTTTTTACCATACGCGGTTATGTTAAAATAACGCTTTGGTCGTCCCGCTCTTTCTTGGGTTCCGGCTCCTTCCCATGACTTCAAAAAGCCTTTTTTCTCCAGTCGCTGTAATGCAGTCTGCAAGGCACCCACGCTTACACTTCTTCCAATCCGGTTTTCAATTTCATTTTTGATAGCCACTCCGTATGCCTCGTTATATAATATTCCTACCGTGAGCATGACTATTTCTTCAAACTCCCCTAACTGAAATTTCTTCATTGCCTTATAATTAATTCCTAATTGTAGTATTAAAATCCATGCCATCCTCAAAATATGGTCTAGCGGACGTCTGGGGATTGTAGAACAGGATTTTTGTGTTCAGTTTTGTACGATCACTGTCTGTTTACGCTCATACAGCTTGGCAAAACAAGCGTATTTGAATTCTAAATATGTGCAATCACCTCTTCATAGATATGTCTTGCAATAAGCCAGGAAGACCTAGTTTCTAAGTAAATAAGTCAGATGGACGTATTGAACTTTCTTGATTTCCACAAACTATATTTGCTACAGCCAATTGGTATCTTTCCACTATAGGTTTCCAAAATAAAATGCTTTTTAGAAGTAGTTTCAATTTTCCGTCTGCGGGACTTGCAATTGGATTTCAATACAGCATAAGCTCAGCGGACTGCTGCGTAGTAAAGCTGTAGAAAATGAAGTAAACCGGGTGAACCTAGCAGTATAACGAGTAAGAATTAGAAATAACCAATCACAAAATTGATTAGGATATAAGTTTTGGGACAAGGCGTCAAGAAATATTTCAGAGGAAGATAATTTCCATGGGTCAGTCCACACAGCTGTACGGGAGCAGGATATGCAAACTTCCCCCAGTTCTACGAGCGTTTTGACTACGCCCGGGGGCATGAATTAGTTAAATGACTAATAGGTCTTGAGGAACAGCTATAATACTAAAAGCATCAAGGTATTGGATAATGAAAGACAATCAACAGACCGCTAACCGCAGCTAAACATAGTTGGGTCTCATACTATGACTTTTCAAGATTATTTTGCCGAATACAACTAGTCCCTTTTTACTACTGACATAGGGCTGTCACCGACCGGATTTAAGTTTGCATCACATCAAATTTTAAATGGTAAAAAAATGACAAACGTAACCGGCAAAAGATTTAATCCAATCCAATTCCCAGCCCCCACTATGATTTCTGTGAATGGTGTGGAACTGGAAGTATTTGAAGCAGGTCTACAAAATTCAGGGAAACCTATCGTTCTCTGTCACGGTTTTCCGGAGCATGGGTTTTCTTGGCGTTATCAGATACCGGCTCTTTCGGCTGCGGGCTACCATGTCATTGTCCCCAATCAGCGAGGCTATGGTAATTCATCCCGTCCGACCGAAGTAACAGAGTATGATATTGTACACTTAACTGGTGACCTGATTGCGCTGCTCGATCATTACGGATACGAGGATGCCACCTTTGTAGGTCACGACTGGGGTGCAAATGTCGTTTGGAGTCTTGCGCTATTGTATCCTGAGCGGGTAAATAAAGTGATCAACATGGCTTTGCCCTATCAAGCGCGTGGAGAAAGACCATGGATTGAGTTGATGGAAGAACTAGTGGGAGGAGACTTCTATTTTGTTC
>NZ_JAYEEY010000042.1:0-25950 GCF_035156415.1 Algoriphagus persicinus | reverse complement strand
CGCTTTCTACAGCGAAAGTGGTAGGCTGATAGGATTGATGGGGAACGGAGATTTTATTGTCAGTCCAAGTGTAGTGGATCCCAAATTGGGACATGGAATCCAATGTCATTTCTATATAGGAGCGTGAACCAACCTTGCCTTCTAATTCTACTTCCAGTCCCTTCGGTAGCAAAGGGGCAATCATCAACATCGCTGAAATATATTGGCTGGAAACGTCCCCTCTAATTTTTACTTTATCACTTGTCTGCTCAGGAAGGCCATGAATTGCCACAGGTGGATAGCCCTCCACTCCCAAATAATGAATTTCTGCACCCATTGTTCTAAGGGCATCTACCAAGATCCCAATCGGACGCTCACACATACGCGGAGTTCCTGTCATGACCTTGTTCTGGTTGGTGATCACAGCATAGGCTGTCAAAAATCGCATAGTAGTTCCTGCATCCAGTACGTCATAAACCGGCGGGTTTTTCTTCAACAAACTGATCATTGTCTGTGTGTCACGGGCTTCAGCAAGGTTGCTAAGGTTATTTTTTCCTTCTGTCAACGCATCAATAATGAGTACGCGATTGGATTCACTTTTGGAAGAAGGAAGTGGAATATGGGTAGCCGAAAAATCTGATTTTTGAGCCAGATGTATGGTTTTTAGAGTTTCAGTATTCAAAATTTAAGAAATTAGGTCTGAGGTAAATTTTGGTAATAATGGATTGCATCACGGATTTCTTCCCGAGTGACAGGAATATTATACCTGCAATCGCCGATGGAATTAAGCAAAGAGAACATCAGTTCTTCCCCTTCATTCTTTTTGTCTTGCAGGCAAAAATCAAGAACTGCAGGTAGGTCAGTTTCTAAGATTTCAATCTTGCCATACACTTTCAAAAAACCAGTTTGAATTTGCTCCACTTCTGCCATCGACAGGGCTGATTTTTTATGTGAAAGCCAAGCTTCGCAAATCATTCCTACTGCAATGGCCTCTCCATGTAATAAATGTCGAGGTCCATCCAAAAAGTAAGTTTCAAACGCATGGCCTATCGTATGCCCAAAATTCAAAATTTTGCGCAAACCGGCTTCTTTTGGGTCTTCTTGGACAACTGCCCTTTTGATCTCCACAGAATGGTGGATTAGTGGAGTCCAGTAGGACTTTTGCCAGTGATCAAAATCAAGGCTTTCGAAATATTTCTTATCCCGGATCAAGCCATGCTTGATGATCTCGGCATAGCCGGATCTTAGTTGTTGCTCAGGTAAAGTCTTTAAGAATTCGGGTGCTACTAGGACAGTTTCGGGTTCATTGAATACTCCGAGATGGTTTTTCAGACCCTCGAAATCCACTCCTAACTTTCCGCCCACACTGGCATCCACCTGTGAAAGCAGAGTGGTGGGCATATTAATAAAGCGTATGCCTCTTTTATATATGCTGGCGCAAAAGCCGCCCATATCCCCCAAAACACCTCCTCCAATATTCAGGAAAAGTGCTTTTCTGTCAAGTTGGGCTTCTGTCATCGCTGCCCAGATTGTCATACAAGTGGCGATGGTCTTGTTCTTTTCTCCAGAATCAATAGTCAGAAAAGTGCTGTTGGAAGGGAATACTTCTTCCACAATAGGAAGGCAATGCTTCTTCGTATTTTCATCTGTCAGAACAAAAAGACGAGAAAATTTAATCTCGCTAAGCACAGCAGTCAAATCTACAGATGCGTTTTCAGAAAAGATAATTGAGTTCACGAAGAAGGGAGTTTACGGTTGCTCAAATCAGGAGAAAAAGTCTGAGGAGAAACCTTTCCCCCCAGACTTGAATTAGCTCAGTGATTATGAGTTTACTTTTTTAATGCTTCAGCTTCTCTAAGCTGCTTTTCCTGACGCTTTACAGACTCTTCGTGAATACAATAAAGCAACTCCTTCATGAATTTCTCGCTTAGGTTTTTCTGAACTCCCTTTGCGGTACGTCCCTCCATTACTTCTTTCCAGCGATCAGACTGAAATACAGATAAGTGATGCTCTCTTTTGTGCGCGCCGATCTGGTCAATCATTGCAAATCTTTCCTGAAGGACATCCAGCAACTGATCATCCAGATGATCCACAGCNCTCTCTTTTGTGCGCGCCGATCTGGTCAATCATTGCAAATCTTTCCTGAAGGACATCCAGCAACTGATCATCCAGATGATCCACAGCCCTTCTCAAGTCATTAAGACGCTCACTAGGCTGCTCAGATTCCAACGGTTTTTTGAAATCTATCGCATCCAAAATCTCCCTTAGTCGAGCTGGAGTTACTTGCTGCTTTGCATCAGACCAAGCTTTGTCCGGGTCGTGGTGAGTTTCGATCATCAAGCCGTCCAAACCGAAGTTCATAGCCTTCTGGGAAATTTCCAGAATTCCGTCTCTCTTACCTACGATGTGAGAAGGGTCGTTGATCACTTCCATCCCAGTCCACACGCGCTTCAAGTGCATAGGCATAGACCAGTTTGGCTTGTTTCTATATCGCTTGTCATACGAATCAGAGAACCCTCGGTGGATAGCGGCCAACTTAGTCAGACCAACGGCGTGGAATCTTTCCAAAGCTCCTATCCAAAGATCAAGGTCTGGGTTCATCGGGTTTTTTACCATCACTGGTATATCAGTTCCTTTCAATGCCTCAGCAATTTCTTGCACAGCGAAAGGATTTACTGTAGTTCTGGCACCTACCCACACGACATCTACCTTGTTTCTAAGGGCGATTTCAGCGTGAGCAGCATTTCCCACTTCCACAGTAATAGGGATGTTCAGGTGATGACGAACGATCTCCATCCACTTTAGGCCTTCTTCCCCTATACCTTCGAAGCTTCCCGGTCTGGTTCTTGGCTTCCAGATTCCCGCACGGAACATGGATGGGATTACCTTATTTTCCTTCATCTCGATACAAATCTGCTCGATTTGCTCTGGAGTCTCCGCGGAGCAGGGGCCTGCGATGATAGTTGGGCCAGTTAGTCCTAGACCCCAGTCTTTGATTTGCTTGTGTTCTTTCATAATACTGAGCTTTAAATGAAAAAAGCCCGACTCTTGCGAATCGGGCTTTATGTGTTATATTTTCTTGTTAGATTAAGCTAGGCAATACACAACTCCGATTCGATTTTGTCTTCGAAAGTAAAAGTAAAAGAAGCTAAAATATGTCGCGGCTGTGTTTAACATGTGTCAAATGTAAAGTGGTGATTTTTAAAATCAAAATTAATTTTTTGCCACCTACGTTATTTAATCCTCAAAGATTCAGGCTATTCGTTGCATTTTTCTAATTCTTAACAGAAAACTAGTGAGTTTCAGAATTATATTTCGATTTTGAGTTAAATATAGCTTTAAAAGTTGTCGAAATATTTTTAAGAATAATTTTAGAATGTTTGAAATGGTTGCGAAGAAAGGATGAGCCTTTGGAAGAGTATTCAGTCTTTGCTACGAGAAAGGGATTTTGAGGATTGATGGGGGGAGGAATGAAAAAAGTAATCCCTAGTGGAATATTTTATTGGTTTTTGTAAGAAACCAAGCACTAGGCTTTATTATCCAATCTTAAGTCTCCTTTCTTTTCATTTGCATCACGCTCAAATCATCATTTCCCTGCTCAATTATCCCCGCAAAAGGAAAGCTAAAGCAGTTTTTTTAATATCTTTGCAGCTTTATTTCAGGAATATGCCCGCGAATCCCACTATTTCTTTTGAGAATATGAAGGTTGCCTTTGCCTCAAAAAGTAATGCAGAACTCAGGAAAATGCGCTTGGTTTTTGCCATGTTGAATAATAAATTCGTCTCCGATCTGGGAATTGCCCTGGCTACTATTGCCTTCAAGCTTCATTTGCCTATCAAAGGAATTATGAAGCGGACGATGTTTGGACATTTTTGTGGTGGAGAGACAATAGCTGAAAGTACTGAAGCTGCGCAGAAATTGGCGAAATATGGTGTGGAAAGCACGCTTGATTATTCGGTGGAAGGTGATGGAGATGAGGGGAGTTATGATAATACCTGCACTGAGATCCTGAAAACTATTGAGAAAGCCGAGAATCAAAGCTCTTTGCCATTCGCAGTTTTCAAAGTGACTGGACTGGGTAATTATCAGATCATGACCAAAGTGCAAGCGAAGGAGACACTTTCAAAAGAAGAAAGCCTGGCTTTTGAGAGAATGAAAAGCCGTGTGGATCAATTGTGCCATGCTGCTTTCCAGAATGGAATAAAAATACTAGTTGATGCCGAAGAATCATGGTTTCAGGATGTGATAGATGAGTTGGCTTACGAAGCCATGGAAAAGTACAACCGGAAAACCTGCGTAGTGTACAATACTTATCAGATGTATCGACACGATATGATGGCTCGCCTGAAAGCAGCTGAAGAAGAATCCAAATCCAAAGGCTACTTATTGGGAGCAAAACTGGTTCGGGGGGCATATATGGAAAAGGAAGCGGATCGGGCAGAAGAAATGGGTTATCCAAGTCCGATTCAACCAAACAAGGCAGCTACGGACAAAGACTACAATTTAGGTGTGGAGTTTTGCATAGCAAATGACGTTTACTTGGTGAGCGGTTCGCACAACGAAGCAAGTAATCATCTTGTGGCGGAGCTGATCGAGAAGCATGGTATTGACAAGGATTCGGATCGTGTATTCTTTGCGCAGCTATATGGAATGAGTGATAATATCTCCTTCAATCTGGCTGATGCAGGATATAGGGTTTTGAAATATGTGCCGTATGGGCCAGTGGAAAAAGTAATGCCATATCTAATCCGGAGAGCTTCTGAGAATTCCAGTATTGCAGGACAAAGCAGCCGGGAGTTTTCGATGATAAAGAGAGAACTGGAGAGAAGGAAGAAGAGTAGGCAGTAATCAGTCTCAGTGGGCAGTGTCAGAGAATGTGAAAGGTGAGGGGCAAATTGTAAGTTGTGAAGAGTAAGAGGTGAGAGGTAGAATGTTGTAAGGTGGTGGCAATCATCGGACATCGGTCATCTAAACACCTGACAATAAAAAAGAACAAACAAATATCAAATCAATATAATGCAACTTTTGAGCGAACAGGAAATAGAAAGACGTAAAGACCGGGAAGAACTGATGAAGCTGGGAATCAATCCCTATCCTGCAGAGGCATTTCCGATCAATGTCACTGCGGAGGATATACATCGTAACTATGAAAATCGCAAAAACGACTACAAAGGCATTTCCATAGCGGGGCGTCTGATGAGTCGCCGTATCATGGGTTCGGCTTCCTTTGGGGAGATTCAAGATGCTACGGGCAGGCTTCAGATCTACGTCCGTAGGGATGATATTTGCGAAGGTGAAGACAAGACTTTATATAATTTAGTATTCAAAAAGCTTCTAGGCATCGGAGATTTCTTGGGGTTGAAAGGCTATATTTTTACTACTCAGACTGGTGAGATTTCACTCCATGTGACTGAGTTGACTCTGCTATCCAAGTCTGTGAAGCCACTTCCGGTGGTGAAACGAGACGAAGACGGCAATGTGCATGATGGTTTTACTGATCCTGAGATGAGATATCGTCAGCGCTATGTGGATCTCACAGTGAATCCTGAGGTGAAAAAGACTTTTATCACCCGCTCCAGAATCATCACGCAGATGCGTCGTTATTTCGACGATCACGGATGGCTGGAAGTGGAAACTCCCATCCTTCAGGCCGTTCACGGTGGTGCTGCAGCAAGCCCATTCCACACGCATCACAATACCTTGGATATGCCGCTTTTCCTTAGAATTGCGAATGAGCTGTACCTCAAAAGATTAATTGTAGGTGGATTTGACGGGGTCTATGAGTTTGGGAAAATGTTCCGAAACGAAGGCATGGATCGTACGCACAATCCAGAATTCACCGGTATGGAAATCTACGTTGCCTACAAAGATTACATTTGGATGATGGAAATGGTAGAAGAACTTATCGAGCAAGTGACGCAAGAGATTCATGGCAAAACCAAACTCACTGTAGGTGCAAACGAGATCGAATTTGCGGGGCCATACCGAAGACTGACCATGTACGATTCCATCAAGGAATATGCTGGAATCGATGTAAGTAGGATGGATGAGGATAGTCTGCGAAAAGTCTGCATAGAGCTGGGCATTGAGACCGATGCCTCCATGGGCAAAGGCAAACTAGTGGATGAGATCTTCGGAGAGAAAGTGGAGGCCAACTTGATCCAGCCAACCTACATCACGGATTATCCGATTGAGATGACGCCTTTGGCAAAAAAGCATAGAACTGAGCCAGGCTTGGTGGAGCGTTTTGAATTGTTCGTAAACGGTAAGGAGATAGGAAATGCCTATACTGAGCTAAATGACCCAATAGATCAGCGGGGGAGATTTGAGGAACAGCTGAAGTTGGCTGAAAGAGGGGATGACGAAGCTATGGCAATGGACGAGGATTTTCTTCGTGCCTTGGAGTATGGAATGCCGCCCACTTCAGGTTTGGGAATCGGTATTGACCGCTTGACTATGTTGCTTACCAATAACACCACTATTCAAGAAGTGCTATTTTTCCCTCAGATGAGACCGGAAAAGAAGCAGGTGGAAATGACGGAAGAGGAAAAGGGGATTTTCGAACTTTTAAAGCAAGAGTCTCCTGTGGCATTAGCCGATCTAAAGGCAAGGGCCGGACTTAGCGGAAAGAAATGGGATGTTGCGATGAAGGGTCTTGCCGGCAAGGGAGTCGCGAAGGTGACGAAGGAGGGTGATGCTGTTACGGTGTCGCTGATAGATTGATACTGGTTAAACCAAAATATAAAAACCGGGCTGCAAGGCTCGGTTTTTTTGTGTTTTTTAACCGCAGGGTGAGTGGAGATTGGCGCAGAGAGGCATGGAGAGTTTAGCCGTTTTATGAGCTCTCATATAATAAGGTTTTAGTATATTGTTTGAAATTAAAAAAGCCGAATGGAACAACTGAAGAAAAAAAGAAAAGTTCTATTGCTTGGAGCAGGTGCTGCTATGTCCTGGGGAGGTCCAAGTACAGCAAAAGTAACAGATCTAATTCTTGGTAAGTTAGTGAATGAGAATACAGGCCATGCTAATAGCCGATTTACAAATTTGATCTATAATTTTCTTGTTTATAAATCTAATCCAAGCAAAAAGGAAAATGAAATCAATTTTGAGGACATTATTAGTGCAGTTGAGGAATTGATTTTGTATTATCATAGCCCTGTGGAGAATGGAGGGAAACGAATAACTCCTCACTTTTTTGATGTAAAATCAGATTTTGAAAATGACTTAGAGGCTTGTTTTTCAAATAGTAAAGGCTTGTATGAGAATTTATTAAAGTCATTAAATGATATCCTTAAGTCAATAAGGTTATTTGTTCATAAGTATTCTAGACATTATTCTAATGAGAATTCAAAGATTTTGCCCTGTGATCAACATTTTGATTTGTGTAGAAAAAATGAGCGCACGTATTTAATCAATTTATTTAATGCTTGGGCTTCAAACATTGGGTTAGATCACTCTTTCATTAGGTCTTATACTCTTAATTATGATAAGCTTTATAAAATTTTATTTGAAAATTACCTGCTACAAATAGGAGGAGATTCAAACGTCCAGATTTTTGAAGGTTTTACAGGTAAATCTTCGGATGTGAATCAAATCTTCTTCAATAGAGATCAGCATTGTCATTATAATCTGCATGGATCGACCTATTGGCATTTATTAAATCGTAAAGGGAGTTACGAACTTAAGGAGTATGTATTTGAATTAGGGCAATGTCCATATCTGGAAATGAATCAGGATGAGTCCATTGTTCTTGTTGAGTTTGAAGTTGGTAAGCCATTTATTCTATCTAATATAATTGCTGGTTACAGAAAAAGTCAAAGAAGCTTCAATACTCCGTTTAAGCAAATGCAGGCCAGTTTTGAGATGGATTGTTTGCAGGCTGATGAGATCTATATTATAGGATATTCATTTTCTGATTTGCACATCAATGCTGGTTTAACATCGGCCATTAATGAGAATCAAAATTTGAAAATACACATAGTAGACCCTTCATTCACGAACGATTCATTTAAGAAATTAGTCACGGAAATTTTTCCAGAATTGTTTAACGAAGAAGGGTTTATGAACGGTAGGCATAAGAATGTTGGAATTCCTCAACAATATTTGGACGAAAAAATAAATATTTACCCATTAACCTTTGAAGATTATCTGAAACATATTAATAAAATCATATGACCCCAAACGTCTTAATCTCGAGCACAGAATCAATTGAAGGAATGAAAATCGAGCGATACTTCGATTTGATTTCTACAAATGTGGTATTGGGTACAAATATTTTCTCTGATTTTGGAGCTTCCTTATCTGATATTTTTGGCGGGTCTTCTGATATCTATCAGAATAAACTGGAGAAGATATACAAAATTGGAATTGATAAATTAAAGCGGAAAGCACAGCAATTAGGTGCTAATGGAATTGTTGGGATTAGGATTGATTTTGATGAAGTTAGTGGTGGTGGCAAATCGATGTTTATGCTGTCTGTTGTGGGAATGGCTGTGAAATTGAAAAGGAGTGATACTGAAAAAAGTCAGGATGAGCTTTCTGCTAATACTGTTATTCAGCCTGAGGAATTGGCGGTTCAAATCCAGAAAAATATCCTAATAAAGAAGATTAGAAATGATGCTCCTCTATCAATTACTGAATGGGAATTTTTAGTGGAGAATCCAATTGAAAATATCTTGGAGGATCTTATGAAAATCTATTTGTTTCACTTCAAAGACGGGATCAATGCTATTTATGATTCACAGAAAAACCTCCAAAACTATTTTCCTATTTATCTCTCAACTCAAAATGAGGAAGTAGTTGCAGAGTTACTTTATTCCAAAATAACAGTAAACTCGGAGGTTGTTTCATTTCTTATAAAAGCAAGTAGAAGCTTTTGCCCAGAGAGAACCTTAAAATTAATAAAAGAGAGAGAGAATAACATAGCTATTTTTACTCTGGAGGCAGATAAAAGAGAATATACAAACGAAGACTTATTGAAGACGTATGAAATTGTGTATGAATTGGAAAATCTCCCTGACACAGGAAAAATAGAATTAGTAAAGGGGTTGCTTGGTGGAGCAAAAGAGAAGTTTATCTGTGAAAAAAATCACCAAAACAATGTGGAGGTTGAATTCTGCAACTCTGATGGTTGTGGACGAAATATAAAAGGGATAAAAAAGAGTAGTATTTCAAAGATCAACTCCTTTAAGCTAAAAGTTGAAGCTTTGAATGACCTTTTAAGCTAATGGTTGCTGGTAGGGCAAGTCAATATTTCTAAATAATATTATTTGGAATGAATTTCTCATTACAAACTCATAAATAACCACCAACCAATCTTTCTAATGAGAACTTTTAAGAATTACCTCAGCCTTTGTTCAGCCCTTATTCTCTTGAGTTTGGGGTCTTGTGCGATCAATCCCGTGACTGGGAAAAAGCAGATTGTATTGATGTCTGAAGCTCAGGAAATCGCTATGGGACAGCAGTCCGATCCGGAAATCGTCGCCTTCTTTGGGCTATATGAAGATCCCCAACTCCAAGAGTTTATCACAACCAAAGGGAAGGCAATGGCTGCTATCTCACACCGCCCGAAATTGGCTTACGAGTTCAAAATCGTGGATTCACCAGTGATTAATGCCTTTGCAGTGCCTGGTGGATTTGTCTATTTTACCCGTGGTATTATGGCTCACTTCAATAATGAAGCAGAGTTTGCGGGAGTTTTAGGTCATGAGATTGGACATGTCACGGCTAGGCACTCCGTGATTCAGCAGCGAAATCAGTTATTTGGTCAACTTGGACTCATGGCGGGAATCATATTAGTACCTGAGTTAGGGCAATTTGTAGATCCATTATCCCAAGGAATGCAGTTGGCTTTACTGAAATTTGGTAGAGATGCGGAGCGACAATCTGATAAGCTAGGTGTGGAATATTCTTCCCAAATCGGGTACGATGCCACTGAAATGGCTGGCTTCTTCGAAACGCTGGAAAGACAACAGGATAATACTGGTACAGATGAAATCCCACCATTTCTCTTGACCCACCCTTCTCCGGAAGAAAGAAATGCCACTGTCGAAAACCTAGCGATTGAATGGCAACAAAAATCTAAAAGGACTGAATTTGAAATAAACCGGGATAGTTATCTGAGGAAAATTGACGGGCTAATAGTAGGTAAAGATCCGAAGCAAGGGTTTGTGGAGAATAACACATTTTACCACCCAGTGCTCAAAATCCAGTTCCCGATCCCAACCGCATGGAGTCATCAAAATACGCCCCAACAGTTTCAAATGGCACCTAAAACCGGAGATGCCGTCATGATGCTCACCTTAGCCCCTGGTGCTACTTTAGAAGAAGCAGCCAGTGCTGTCCTGGAGAAGTACACCTTGACAATGGTGGAATCTAAGAAAGAGACCATTAATAACCTGCCTGCCATCGTGATGGTGGCCGATCAAAAGCAGGAGCAAGGTACTATTCGAGTTCTTTCGTCTCTTATTCAGTTTGAAGGGAATATATACAGCCTGATGGGAATTACAGATCTTGCAAAATTTGACTCCTATCAGTCAGTTTTTCAGAACACCATGCGTGATTTCCGGGAATTACGGGATTCGGAAAAGCTAAATCGCAAACCTGATGTTATCAAAATCAAAACCCTTCCAAATCAGATGTCCTTGGAGGCTGCATTTAAGTATTATGGAATGCCAACTGAGCAGTATGAAGAACTTTCCCTTCTGAATGGCATGCAGTTGACAGATCAATTAAGCAAAGGCATGTTGATCAAAGTGGTCGGAAAATAATCGGTACAACTTCAAGAATTCTTGGGATTTTGATCAATACTGAAAGTAAAACCGTGCTGTGAGGCACGGTTTTTTTTAGCTATAAAGGGAGCGCAAAGAAATAAGCAAAGGGGTTTTCGGGTTTTCCGTGGTCTTGATTGATACTTAGGCGGTTTCAACGATACGATCGCTGATCTAGATAGAACCATCAGTTTGGTGACTACGATGGGATGAGCACAAGTCATGAGACTCGCGCTAGAAGAGTTTTGTGTACAGTAGTAGAGATTGGAACCAAAGTCTGTCTTTCATTCTATAAAAAAAAGTGGACTTTCACGCTAAGCGCAAAAGTCCACTTTGGTAAAAATTGCGTGTTTACTACTTAATCCACCAAGTCATTTCATGGATGTTGTCATTGCCAGCACCGAATTGTTTGGTAATGGCAGAAGTTACATTGTCAGCATTGAAATTATACTCTGACTGTGGATAGATCCATCTGAAAGGAATAGTTACCCCTGCAGGTCTTCGGAAAGAAGGTGATCCAGTCCGGTGATGATCGTAGAAAGATGTCCACTGCATTTGGAAGAAGGACTGTAGGTACTTTTGCATCACGATAAGCTCGATTTTTTCGGCATCACTTATGACTTTAGAAAAGTCATTCATGGGCTCGCTTAGATAGTTAATGGCTGCTTCCGTGTTCACATAGCTGCTGTATTCTTCAGAATACATTTCGTAAAACTCGAAGGATGCTTTTACGCCTTCTTCAAAGAGCATCTCTGCATCCGCATTGATCCAGCCCCGAACGGCAGCTTCAGCCAAGATTAATTGCTGCTCCGAATAGCCCAGAAGTTTATAAGGCTCGTTTATTGGGTCTCTATGGTATCTGTCGTTTACTTTGGAGACATTGCCCTGCGTGGCTTTTTCATTGACCTCCGCGTAAGGAGCCGCCGGATCGCCCCCTTCGTAGGACGAGAAATCATCTATTGCCTTACCCGCTTCTTTTGCAGACTTGGTTTGAGTACAGTAGATAAATAGTCTTGGGTCTTTTCTTACCTGAAGTCTCTGGATAAAGGTGGAGTCTATATACATCCCAGAGCTGAAACCACTACTGTTGAAGTCCGGGTAGCGGTTGTTTTGCTGATCCAAGAATACTAATTGGCCACTTTCTGCTTCACCTTCCATCAAGGGACTATTGGTGAAAATAGCATTGAATTCGCTAAAGTCTATTTCTCCTGATTCCGACTTTGGAGAGAGTGTCATAAGGACTTTTAGGCGGAATGCATTGATCAATTTTCTCCAAGAAAGTACATTTCCGGCGTATATGATATCTCCAGCGATGATGGTGTTTTGGGCGGAAAGGATCCTTTCCGCCTCCTCCAGCTCAGCTAAAATGCCTTTGAAAACAACTTCCTGATCATCATACACGGGTGCATATTCTTCCTCCATCTCACCTTTCAATGCTGCGGAATAAGGTACATCTCCAAAGTTCAACGTCAAATTATAGAAATAGTAACTTCTGAAGAATTTGCCCAAAGCGATGTATGCCGGGGCTTCAATTCGTTCAGCTTCTTGGATCATCTTGGTGACATTTCTTAAGACAGAATAGGGGCCAAAACTTCCTCTATCCCATTTATAATACTGATTGGAGTTTTCTCCATCGGTCTGGATGAGCATCTTCTGTGCATAGAGCGGAGAAGTACCTCCGTAGGCTCTGAACACTTCCCATTCCACGTTAGTAAGCAAGAGCTGGGGATGAGTTTCCGTTGGAAGATTTGGATTGATGTTCATTTCCTCTATGTTGGTGCAGGAGCTAAACACCAGGGAAAGAAATAGGATAATTAATATGTTTTTCATTTTATTCTAGAGTTTGTCTGACTGAAAATCAATTAAAATACGGCCTTCAAAGTCATGCCTACGTAGCGTGAGGATGGATCCTGAAGATTGTTGTCATTACCAAAGTCAGGATCTAGGTAAGGCAGTTTCTTCAGTACAAATAAGTTGTAGCCGTAGAGCGTCAAATCAAGATTTTTGATTTTTTCGGACTGCATGATGTTCATCAGGTCATAAGTCACAGATAGTCTTCTCAATTTCAGATAAGAGCGATCGTACACATTCGCAAAAGTCTTACTTTCATCTTCAGTCACCTGCGCTCTATAGGGATAGGTCTGAGACCAGGTCTGCCAGCTCACCGCTTTAGTATTTGGTGTATATTCTCTCGTGTCAGAGAGGATATTGCCATTGACATCTCTTACCAATTCGCCACCGGTAACTACGACGCCTTCTGGTACATAAACTGGCGTTCCAGCAGCATATTCTTCATCTCTGAATTGTGTAGAGTTAGGATGCTTTCCGCCCCACCACATTTTCTCGATAGTCAGCGATCTGATCAGTCCACCCCAAGCTCCATCTACATCCATGGCTATTCTGAATTTGTTGATGTTGAATTGGTTTTGGATGCCGAATCTCCACGATGGATCCAGATGTCCGATTTTGGTAGGGAAGGGATCGCGTCTAGGAAGTCCATTATTGGAATCCAGAATTATTTGCCCATCGGCGCTTTTTTGCCAGACAGTAGCATAGTAGCTATCCGCTCTATCGCCTACATTTAAGTTGCCGAATTTTTCCTCATCTCCATAAATTCCAGTTATTTTTCGCTCAAACTTGGTCCAGTTGGCTCCGATGTTCCAGGAGAATTTCTCTCGCTGAATCGCGGCATAACTCAACATCAACTCAAAGCCATTAGTGGTGTATTCGTTGCCGTTTACTTTTCTGGAAGTATAGCCAGAGGCTTCTGAAATGCTTAAATCAATGATCTGATTTTCATCCAGAATTCTATAGTAAGTACCTTCCACTGTCACTCTTTTCTGAGCAAATGAGGTAGATAAACCTGCTTCGATAGTGGTCGACTTTTGAGGCATGATTTCCTGATTTACCAGACTTGATGGATAACTGACTGATGGAATGGATCCGTAGGTCACTCCTTTGTTATAGGTAGAATAGATACTGTAAGGGCTTAGATCGCTAGATACCTCAGACCAAGAGCCATATACCTTGATGTAGTCTATTGCTTTTGGCAAATTGATGAATTCTGAAATAATGGCACTGACTGAAGCCGATGGATAGAAATAGGAATTGTTAGCCTTCGGCAAAGTCGAGGACCAGTCATTTCTTGCTGTTGCATTTAGGAAGATGGATTGCCATAGGTCCACTCCCACAGTGCCATAGACACTTCGGATTTCTTTTTCTTCCAAATAATTCGAGGCTTGTACTGGCCCTTGCGTATTATTGAGGCTATAGACATACGGTACGATCAATCCATCTGAAGAGGAATAGGCTTGCTTGTAACTTCTGTAAAAACTGGAAGCACCTGCATTGACAGTCAATCCGATGTTTTCATTGAAGTCTTTGTTGTACGCCGCCAGAAAGTCAGTATCGAGGTTTAGCTGATCATCATTCCAGAATTTGTAATCACCATTTCTTGAGTCACCATAGTTCATGTAGGACTTTGGACTTTGCATATCCTCAAAAAGTGTCCTCTGCCTGGCAGAGATCCTTCCCTGGATGTATAGGTCGGGCATAATTTGATATTTCAGCTTTAGCTTACCATCCATGACATTTCGGTTGTGGACTTGGTTAAGTTCATTTGCAGCGAAATACACATTGTTGTACCACGCATAGTTGAAGTTAGCTTGTCTATAGCCTTCCAGTCCCGGCACATACATGTGATCTCTTAAGTCGGCTCCGTTCACATCATCTCCCATCCAAATCAGGATGGTGTACATGTGGTTTTTTGGATCGTATCCGTATCGCGGGTAGTTTGGAGAATATACTTTATTGTAACCCAAGGTCGCATCCAGTTGAAGTTTTTCGCTGAGCTTGAAGGATGAGTTGAAGTTGAATCCTCCTGTATTTACAGAGGTATTTGGTACTTGACCTTGCTGGTAGGCATAGTTAGCAGAGAACATCAGCTGAGCTTTTTCACCTTGATATGCAATAGAAATATCATTTTTGGTGACTACTCCTGTCCTCATGAAATCTTTCAGATTGTCATGACGTTTCCATTCAGTCGGCACGCGCTCATAGGTGGATTTGTCGTCATAAACTGTTCCTGTGACGCTACCGTACCATTCGACTTCCTCTCCGGTGTTTTTATTTCTGATTGGGCTATTCCACTGCGGAACTAGCACGCCAGGTTCAAACTTTGGACCCCAGATCATATCTCCATCCGAAATACCGCCATCGGCACCATCCCAGAATTCATACTTTCCATTCGAGCCATTGCCGTATGCTGTCTGTGTCTCCGGATATACCGTAAAACCGGCCGTCACCATATTGTTGGTGGTGGCTGTTACCGTAAGCCCATCTTTTTTGGCATTTTTCCTCGTGATTAAGATCGCACCATTTTTTCCTCTGGTACCGTATAGGGCAGAGGCAGAGCCGCCTTTAAGGACGTTGATGCTTTCAATGTTTTCTGGAGAGATGTCAAAAAAATCAGTTTCTACTGGGACACCATCTAGCACTATGAGTGGAGTTTTGCCACGCAAACTAAAGGAGGGGGACTGAAACATTCCTGTTGGATTGGTAACCGTCAGTCCGGCAATCTGCCCTGAAAGTGCATTTCCAAGATTCAATGTGGAAGCTTCTGCTATCACATCCATGGGCACCTCTTGGGTAGCGTAGCCCAATTTCTTTTTTTGTTGCTTGATTCCGATCGCGGTTACGACCACTTCATCCAAAGACTTCCGATCATCTGCCAAAGTAATATGGATAATACTTCTTCCGTTGATCGCCTCTTCTTGTGCTTCAAATCCAATGAAACTAAACACCAGTATAGCACTTTCATCAGCCATGATATTATAGTTGCCCTCAAAATCAGCAACCGTCCCTTTGTTGGTTCCCTTCACCAAAACTGTCACCCCAGGGAGTCCTTCTCCGGTAGTGTCCGATACTTTACCTGTGATCTTCACCTGCGCCAACAAGCATGTTGGAAGGAGCAGCATCACTAGAGCAAAAACTGTAAAAGTATTCTTCATTTTCTAGTTTTAAAATTATGAGAATGGTTTTAAATGTTTGATTGTCAGTGTATAAAATTGTAGCTACCACTTATGATTGACATCAAGGCACAAATGTATCCAAGTCATGAAATGAAGTTTGGCAAATGAGATTTTCAATTTGTTATATTAAAAACCAGAAAAATAAAAGTGAGATAATATCAACTTATTGTTTTGACCGATGTACCCGTGAGAAACTTGATCACAGCACTAGGAAGCAGCGTTTTTCCTTGGGCTTTACTCATTATCAACTGAAAAAAGCATTATTTAATAGAATGGTATGTAAAGTTTCAGTTCAAAATATTCCTTGAGTTTGGTTCATTCTTAACGAGAATATAAATGAAAGGAAACATACGAAACCATTGATTGTAGATTCTTTCGACTAGTGCCTGAGGTTTTACTTATAGGCAGAGTAGGGGTTTAGAAAATGTAATCGAAGTGAGCACCAATTTTAAAGCATTTTCGGCTTCGTTTTTTCGGCTGACATTGTGATGGCCAGCTAAGGACTGGGGCAATTGGCTGAAAAACGAAAAGCCCAGACTTGCGTCCAGGCTTTTATAGACTTTTGCTGAAAGAAAAATCAATAATCATCGTTGATCTCTAACCAGAGACCGTCTGGATCCTGAATGTAAATCTGGCGAATTCCATCCACCCGGGTAGTGATTTTGCCCTTTTCTCCAGGCCAGCTTTCAAAGGGGTGACCGGTGTCTTGAAGAGTTTTGATAAAAGCATCCATGTCTTCCATGCTGAAGCAAAGATGATTCACCTTTGAGATTTGAGTAGGAATGTTTGGTGCCTCAATGATATGAAGTGCTGCTCCTCCTCCTATGTCATACCAAGCATGCACACCATCTTTGAAGGGCTCTTCGATCTCTTCTAAGCCAACTATTTTCTGATAAAATTCCTTGCTGGAATTTAGGTTGCTTACATGTACAGCGATGTGATTTACTTTGATTTGGGCAAAAGTGCTCATAGTGATTCCTAACAATAAAAAGGTGAATAAGGCTTTCATGGGCTTTTGGATCATTTAAATTAATTAGACTGCCTAATGTTAGCGTATTTGAGGATGGATTGAAAATAAATTTAGATAATAAATAAGAAAGCACTCGCCGCGGCGAGTGCTTTCTTATTTATACTAAACGATTTTTGATCTAATTATTCTTCCTCTTCCTCGTGGAGGTCTGTAGCTAATGCTAGCTTCTCCGCTTCATCAAACAATTTGATGGCTTGCAGATACACTTCATTGATGTCATTGACCACTTTATAGAAAGCGCTGTCATCATATATCTGCTTACCCAAATGTGCTTTTACGAGAGTTTTAAGATATTCTTTGGACTTATTGAAATCAGCGGCATCAAAATCGATTTTGTTTTTCTTGCCGTATTCTACCAATTCATTAAGCATAGCATCACTGACGGTATAGTCTGTGTAGTATTGATCCAAAGTCATATTTTCGAATTCTGCTTTATTTTCATTCACGAAGTCAAGAATAAATTCTCTGGACGAATCAGAATTGAAGAGCTTACTAACATAGGGTGAAGACATGGTAGTATCCCATGGAACAAAATAGTCAGGCATAATTCCGCCGCCTCCATAGACCGTACGCCCTTTTACTGTTTCGTATTTCAAGCTGTCATTGAACTTAATACTATCTGCGGAGAAAAACTCTCCATGTTCGTATCGCTTAATCCAGTCTCTTTCGTATGCTTCATAGTTGGCGCCATAAGGCTTTTGGATAGATCTGCCCGAAGGCGTGTAATATCTCGCGATAGTCAGTCGTAATTCCGCTCCATCGGATAGGTCAATTGGCATTTGCACTAAGCCTTTACCGAAAGACCTTCTTCCTACGATTAATCCTCTGTCATTATCTTGAATAGCTCCAGCGAGAATCTCAGATGCCGATGCAGAACCTTCATTGACCAGGACAATCACTGGGCCTTCTTCAAACATACCAGGTTTGAAAGCATATGCTTTTTGGTTGTATTGTTCCACTTTTCCTTCTTGGGAGACGATCAGCGCTTTATTGCCCAATAGTTCGTCTGCCATATTGATCGCTGCTCCCATGTATCCGCCAGGATTTCCCTGAAGATCAATGATCAGTTTCTTCATTCCTTGACTTTTCAGATCAGCAATGGATTCTTTGAACTCGTCATAAGTGGTGGCCGCAAATCGAGTTACTTTGATGTACCCGATTTCATTGTTGACCATATAAGAAGCATTGATGCTGTATTGTGGGATTTTATCACGGGTTATCTTGTATTCGATAAGGTCTTTCTGGTGTTTACGCTTCATGTCCACCACTACCACGGAGCCTTTTGGCCCTCTCAGCTTTTCGAATACATCTCGGTTAGTCACGCCCACACCTGCCATGTTTTCTCCATCTACCCGGATGATTTGATCACCGGATTGGATTCCTAGCGCTTCGGATGGCCCACCGGTCAATGGGGCTACCACATAAATTGTATCGCGTATGATTCCGAATTCTACTCCGATGCCATCGAATTCCCCATCTAGTTGGGATTGCACAATTGAGGCATCCTCGGCAGGAATATAGCTAGAGTGTGGATCCAAATGCTCAAGCATCTTATTGATGCCATATTCTACCAGTTCGTTGGTGTTGACACTGTCCACATAGTCTCTATTGACATAGGTCATTATCTCCTGCAGCTTGTAAAGTGCTGCCCTTAGATCATTTTGGTTTCCTTTTGGCTCAGCAAAAGTTGCCCCTATCCAGATTCCTGCAGATATGGCCAATGCCAATATTATAGGGAGTCTGATTTGGGATTTCGTGTTTTTTGTCTCGCTCACAGCTTTCTCTTTCAGTTGGTTATATTTCTTTATTGTTAACGTAAATTACCCAAAAATGCCTTCTTATTGAATAGTCTTTTGATAAAGCTAACAAATGTTTATACGGGGGGTGGGTATAATGGCTCAATTTATTCCCCTTTTTTCTGTTAAAAAAAATTATTTTTGCAACATGCGAACCGAAGGTGATTTTGAGAAGACCCTTGTAGGAGATTTAGTTTCTGAAAACTATGTCTTTGCTTCAGTGCTGCACTATTTCGGGATCAGCTTTTACCAATACCCTACGGAGTCGCTGGAGGTGGTTTGTAAAAAGCATAAGGTGCATTCCAGCCAGCTGATAACTGAGCTGGAATTCTGGGCTCAGCGGAAGGAGCCTTCTACCGAAGAACTTTACTTGAATCCCATCGAAATTCTGGTAGCATATCTGAAGAAAAAGCATTACTATTTTGTGCGCCAGGAATTGCCTTTTCTATCTAATATCATTTCTGGAATAGCTCCTGAGCCTAAATTTGCTTCCTTAATGGCAGATCTTCGGATTATGTTTCCGCTCTTTGTTGAGGATTTTATCCACCATATTCACGAGGAGGAAAGCAGGCTTTTCAAAAGAATAGAATTACTTCAGGATATTGAGGAAAATAGGTTTTCGCTGAAAGATGCCACAACGATTTTGGAAAGAGACCCCGTACATATGCTGGCAGACCAGCATGAGATTCATGACGACGAAATGCAAGGAATCAGAAAGTTGACAGCAGATTATTCTTTAGATCCAGATGCCCCTCTTACCATGAAAGTGCTGTATCATGAATTGCAGAACTTCGAGAAAGAACTAAGAATTCATGCCAAAATCGAAGATGAGCTTCTATTTCCAAAAGCAGTAGAGCTAGAAAGAGAAGCTTTGCGGCAAATCCGGAAAAAAACCAGAAAAAACTGATGCCAAGAATACTTGCAATTGACCTGGGAACCAAAAGAACCGGGCTGGCTGTTACCGACCCGTTGAAAATCCTGGCGAATCCATTGGAGACCATAGAGACTTCTACACTATTAGATTATCTGAAAAAATATTGTGGAAGGGAGGAAGTGGATACCTTAGTGCTAGGTTATCCGACCCGGTTAAACGGTCAGGATAATGAGATGACCCCAAAAGTGATCACGTTGAAGGATAGACTTTCCAAGGCTTTCCCGGATAAAAAAATTGAACTCGTAGATGAGCGATTCACTTCTAAGATGGCCATGCAAAGCATGATTACCATGGGAAGTAAAAAGAAAGACAGAAAAGAAAAAGCCGGAAACCTAGACAAGGTGAGCGCGGCGATTATTCTACAATCCTATTTAGATAGACAATGATTTACCCTATAGTTGCTTACGGTAGCCCGATCCTGAAAAGAGAAGCGGAGGAAATTACCGAAGGAACCGAGCTTGACGAGTTGATAAAGAATATGTTTGCGACGATGGACAACGCCAGTGGCGTTGGTCTTGCTGCACCCCAAATCAATCAAGGTATTAGCCTTTTTGTGCTTGATAGTAGCCTGATGCTCGATGAAGAAGATAAAGAAGTCGGTATTCGACGGGCATTTATCAACCCCATTATTTTGGATGAATATGGGGATGATTACAGTTTTGAAGAAGGCTGTCTGAGTATTCCTGAAATCCGTGCAGAGATAACGCGACCAGAGACTTTGACCATCGAGTATTACGATGAAAACTGGAATCTGAAGGAGGAAGAATTCTCTGGAATGACTGCTCGTGTGATCCAGCATGAATTTGATCATCTGGAAGGCATCCTATTTGTAGATTACTTGAAAGGTCTCAAAAAACGCCTTGTGAAATCCAAACTGATCGACGTCAGCAAGGGCAAGATATCCACCGATTATCGTATGATTTATCCATTAAAATGATAGAAGCTCATCAACTCTCCATAGCACTTTTACAAACGCAACTTTATTGGAAAGATAAGGTTGCCAATCTGGCAATGCTGGAAGAGAAACTTTGGGAGATAGAAAAAGAAGTGGATTTGATCATCCTGCCAGAAATGTTTCCGACTGGATTTAGCATGGATGCAGCTGAATTAGCAGAGCCCATGAATCTTACTGTCTGCAAGTGGATGCAGCAGATGGCCGCACAAAAAAATGCGACTATCACCGGGAGTGCAATTATTCAAGTGGATGGTAACTATTTCAATCGCTTGCTTTGGGTGAGTCCAGATGGCATGATTCAGCATTATGATAAACGGCATCTTTTTAGAATGGCAGATGAGGATAAATCGTTCTCGGCTGGTGATAGATTGCCGATTTTTGAGTTGAAAGGCTGGAAAATTTGCCCACAAGTTTGTTATGACCTGAGGTTTCCAATTTGGTGTAGAAATAGAATGATCGATGGGCAGTTAGCTTACGATCTGATTTTTTATATCGCATCTTGGCCGGCAGCGAGAGTATCGGCTTGGGATGCACTCTTACCGGCAAGGGCCATAGAAAATTTATCCTATTCCATAGGGTTGAACCGAGTAGCGGAGGATGGAAATGGAATAGAGTACAATGGCCATTCTGCGGCGTACGACTTCAAAGGACATTCCTTAGCATTTTTGGGTGACGAGGAAAAAGTTAGCATAGTGACGTTGGATAAAGCGGCTTTGGATTCCTATAGGGAGAAGTTCCCCGCCTGGATGGATTCGGATAATTTTTCTATCCTTTAAGCTAACCTGTTAAGGAATCTTACTTTATGTAAGTGGAATTTGAAACAAGGATATTTTCCGTATTTTAGCCTCAATATTTTAAGACCCTGTTTCCTCTTTTTTCCAACCAAATACAGTTTGAAATGGATCTGACCTAATTAGGTCAATTGAAGCCTCAGGGTATAACATGTCTTTTTAGAACTCTTAAAACCATGAGTAACCAAACTCCAAAAATCCTTTATACGCTGACTGACGAAGCTCCGGCTCTGGCCACGTATTCCCTTTTACCCATTGTAGAAGCATTCACTAAATCCGCCGGTGTATCGGTAGAGACTCGTGATATTTCACTGTCAGCTAGAATCATCGCTAATTTCTCAGCTTTTCTGACTCCAGAGCAACAGCTGCCAGATACCTTGGCCGAATTAGGTGATATCGCAAAAACACCTGTAGCCAACATCGTAAAGCTTCCGAATATTTCTGCATCTGTCCCACAGCTTAAAGCTGCTATCAAAGAGCTTCAATCGCAGGGATACGCACTTCCTGAGTATCCAGAAGAGCCTAAAACGGAGGAAGAGAAAAGCATTAAAAGTAAGTACGACAAGATTAAAGGCTCAGCAGTGAACCCTGTGCTTCGTGAAGGAAATTCTGACCGGAGAGCCCCACAGGCAGTGAAAGCTTACGCTAGGAAGCATCCACACTCCATGGGAAAATGGTCCGCGGACTCTATGACCCATGTGGATAGTATGACAGAGGGGGATTTTTACGGAAGCGAAAAATCCCATGCGATGGCTGATGAAGCTATCATTTCTATTGAATTGCATGGATCTGAAGGACGAAAAGAAATTCTTAAATCTGGCTTGAAGATTCAGGCAGGTGAGGTGATCGATGCTTCTACACTGAGTATTTCGGCCTTGACAGCATTTCTAAGAAAAGCAAAAGCAGAAGCAAAGAAGCAGGGAGTCCTTTTCTCGATACACATGAAAGCCACCATGATGAAGGTATCTGATCCTATCATCTTCGGCCATGCTGTGAAAGTGTTTTTTGAGCCGGTTTTTGCCAAACACATTGCCTCATTCAACGAGGTAGGAATCGATGTGAATAATGGATTCGGAGACTTGATCTCCAATCTTGACAAACTTTCTATTCCTAAAAGAACTGAAGTACAGGCAGATATCGCAGCTTGTCTGGCAGATAGTCCCGACTTAGCTATGGTGAATTCCGATAAGGGTATTACCAATCTGCATGTGCCAAGTGATGTAATTATCGATGCATCTATGCCTGCGATGATTAGAACTTCAGGTCAGATGTGGAATAAAGCCGGAAACCTTCAGGATACTAAAGCGATCATTCCGGATAGATCTTATGCTGGTGTTTATCAGGCAACTATTGATTTTTGTCGAACTCATGGTGCTTTCGATCCATCCACAATGGGTTCTGTGCCTAACGTGGGTCTCATGGCACAGAAAGCTGAAGAATATGGTTCTCACGATAAAACGTTTGAGATTCCTTATGCAGGCATAGTAAAAGTTCTTGATCAAGATGGCGTCGAAATCTTCACACATAATGTGGACGCCGGCGATATCTGGAGAATGTGCCAGACAAAAGATGCTGCTATTCAGGATTGGGTAAAGTTGGCTGTAACGAGAGCAAGACTTTCTGATACACCGACTATATTCTGGTTAGATCCTCAGCGAGCTCACGATGCAGAGTTGATCAAAAAAGTAAATAAATACTTATTAGATCACGATCAGACTGGGTTAGAGATTTCTATTCTTTCTCCAGTGGAGGCGACAAATCTTTCTTTGGCTAGAATCAAAGAAGGTATGGATACGATCTCGGTCACTGGAAACGTGTTGAGAGATTACTTGACAGATTTGTTTCCAATTTTGGAATTGGGCACTTCAGCCAAAATGCTTTCTATCGTTCCTTTGATGAATGGTGGAGGTTTGTTTGAAACCGGAGCTGGTGGATCTGCACCTAAGCATGTGGAGCAATTTGTCACTGAAGGTCACTTGCGCTGGGATTCCTTGGGTGAATTCCTTGCACTTGCAGTTTCTTTGGAGCATCTGGGACAGACTTTCCATAATGACAAAGCGTTGCTTCTTGCTGAAACGCTAGATCAGGCGACAGGCAAATGGCTCGAAAACGATAAGTCTCCGGCTCGCGTGGTCGGTAAGCTTGATAACAGAGGAAGCCATTTCTACATCGCGCTTTATTGGGCAGAGGCACTTGCTGCGCAAAATAAAGATACTGAATTGAAAGCCAAATTCACTCCGCTAGCAAAGGCTTTAGGAGCACAAGAAATGACTATAATGAATGAATTGAACGGCGCGCAAGGTGTACCGGTGAACATCGGTGGGTATTTCAGACTGGATGCTGCATTGGCTTCTCAAGCTATGAGACCAAGTGCTACGCTTAATGAAGTGCTGACTACCTTAGTTTAAAAAAAGATAATAACTTTGAAAAGCCATCCAACTTGTCGGGTGGCTTTTTCATTTCTAGCAAGTTAGTCGGGAGCGATTCCCTCAGTTTTTAATTCATCTTCCCATGTCTGCAAAAGCAAATCCCAAATCGGAACTCGGATCACTCCTCCTCAAAACTTACATTATTTGCCCGCATAAAATCTTTGATCACGGAGACGTGAATGCATTCTCCTAAATGGATAAAGGCATAATCATTGACTTTTTTGGCTTTGCCATGGGCTATTATCGCTTTATCTTCTATATCAAATCCCAGGTGTAAATGTTTAGTTCGGCTTTGCATGCCACAGACTTTTCCAGAAGAATCAAAAAGTGGGCCACCGCTTTGTCCTCTTAGTCCGGGAGTACTCATTTCCATACCGTAGATTTTTCCATTTTGATTTCCCAAAAACCGGGTGAGCATTCCTTCGATGGGGAACCGGGGAGATCTTTTATTTCCAGTATGCGCCCATTCCAAACATTGGCTTTGAGAATTTAGTTGATAGTTTGAGAACTCAGGAAAAGGAAACCCCAGCCTACACAGCATCGCGCCGGGATTGATTTCAGCGTGGTCTTTCTTGAATTTAGGGACATTTGTGAAAAGCGTTTTCTCAAAGCCTTCAAATTTGATCAAGGCCAGATCGAATTCTGGATGGAGGAAAAATTTCATGTTTTGGATCTGATCCACACAATCTACAAAAGTAAGACGCATCTCAGAGGTGAGTTCGGGTTTCAATCCCAATTTTTTGGCTAAGGAATTACGCTGTCCACCGCTTAGCTCTTTACCTTGCCGTAGAAATTCGGTGTATTTTTGATTGATTTGATCTGCTTGGGATAGCCACTGGGCAACGTGTTTACAGGTAAGTGCATACCCTTCATAATTGACAAAAAACAAAGTGGCAGAACCTCTTTGGATCTGAGTGCTGCCAAAATTTCTTGAGATAGAATGAATCGCCCGGGTGAATCCCGCTGTTTCGAGAATTGCTTTTTCAAACATCAATAATTGCTCAGTAGGACCTCAAAATAGGCAAAAGCTTGGTGAAAAGTGTTTTTTCAGAAAATTAATGAAATTATTTTTCTCCGGAATCGGTTGAACGGGATAAGAATGCAAGTGGTCTAAGAGATCGTTTGGGCTAGCCAAATAAATGTAATAACTTAGCCATCCCTCGGGGATTTTTAGCCAAAAGTGGCATACCTCCAGAGGGATTTTAGGAATCAAACCTATACGTAAATCAAAATAAATATGAGCAAAATTAAAGTTGGAATTAACGGATTCGGGAGAATCGGACGTTTGGCATTCAGAGTCGCACAGGAAAGAGAAGATATCCAGGTAGTAGCGATCAATGACTTGATCGACGTGGACTACATGGCATATATGCTAAAGTATGACTCTACTCACGGTAACTTCAAAGGTACTGTAGAGGTGAAAGACGGGGCTTTGGTAGTGAATGGAAATAGCATCCGTGTTACTTCTGAAAAAAGCCCAGCTAACCTTAAGTGGGGTGAAGTAGGAGCTGACTATGTAATCGAATCAACCGGTATTTTCTTGACAAAAGAAACTGCACAAGGTCATATCGATGCAGGTGCGAAGAAAGTAGTAATGTCTGCACCATCTAAGGATGATACGCCTATGTTCGTAATGGGTGTAAATGAAGATTCATATACTTCTGACATGGTTTTCGTGTCCAATGCATCTTGTACTACAAACTGTTTGGCTCCAATCGCCAAAGTATTGAATGACAACTGGGGTATCGAGGAAGGCTTGATGACTACAGTTCACGCAACTACAGCAACTCAGAAAACTGTGGATGGACCGTCTGCAAAAGACTGGAGAGGTGGACGTGGTGCTGGCCAGAATATCATTCCTTCATCTACGGGAGCTGCTAAAGCGGTAGGTAAAGTAATTCCTGAGCTTAACGGTAAATTAACCGGTATGGCATTCAGAGTTCCTACTCCAGATGTTTCTGTTGTCGATTTGACAGTAAGATTGAAAAAGCCAGCTACTTACGCTGAGGTTTGTGCTAAAATGAAAGAAGTTTCTGAGACTACCATGAAAGGCGTTCTTGGTTATACTGAAGATGATGTGGTTTCCACTGATTTCCTTGGTGATCCTAGAACTTCTATCTTCGATGCAGGTGCCGGTATCCAGCTTTCTGACACGTTCTTGAAAGTAGTTTCTTGGTATGACAACGAGTGGGGCTACTCTAATAAAGTAATCGACTTGGTTAGCTTTATCGCTAGCA
>NZ_JAYEEY010000041.1:0-26619 GCF_035156415.1 Algoriphagus persicinus | reverse complement strand
AAACACCCGAAATAAACAGAGCAAGTCGGAAAACGCCTATTGCTAAAGAGTTAAACAGTAGTCAAAAAAATAGAGACCGATTTCAGGAAATCGGCCTCTATTGAATAAAAAAGACTGTCTCCAAAAATGAAAATCAATATGAGACAGCCACTTTTAACTTGATTTTTAATTATTATGCTTTTGCTTTGATCAGGTTAAGTGCCGATCCAGCTTTAAACCATTCTATCTGACCTTCATTGTAGGTATGATTCACTTGAATAGTATCCGAAGTACCATCCGTGTGATTCAACACAACTTGCAATTGTTTACCCGGAGCAAAGGAAGTCAAGCCAACGATATCAATTGAATCATCTTCCTGAACTAAGTCATAGTCTGCAGGATTGTCAAAAGTCAAACCAAGCATCCCCTGCTTCTTCAAGTTAGTTTCGTGAATTCTAGCAAATGACTTCACCAAGATAGCGCGTACACCTAGGAACCGCGGCTCCATTGCTGCATGCTCTCTAGAAGATCCTTCACCGTAGTTTTCATCACCGACTACGATCGAACCTATTCCTTTAGCTTTGTAGTCACGCTGCGTAGCTGGCACTTCACCGTAAGCTCCTGTAAATTGATTCTTTACAGAATTTGTGGCATCTGTGTACGCATTCACAGCTCCGATAAGCATGTTATTAGAGATATTGTCCAAATGTCCTCGGAACCTCAACCATGGACCAGCCATAGATATGTGATCCGTAGTACACTTACCTTTTGCCTTGATCAGAAGTTTGAGTCCTTTTAGATCCGTTCCTTCCCATGGCTTAAATGAGTCTAATAATTGTAGACGATCTGAAGTAGGGCTTACTACTATAGTGACTTTCGAACCATCTTCTGCTGGCTGCTGATATCCAGCATCCTCTACGGCAAAACCTTTGGTAGGCAGCTCCAATCCAGTTGGCTCATCTAACATGACTGATACTCCGTCTTCGTTGATGAGGCTATCAGTCATTGGATTAAATGTCAAATCACCGGCAATTGCCAATGCTGTCACGATTTCAGGAGAAGCTACGAATGAGTGCGTATTTGGATTACCATCGGCACGCTTCGCAAAGTTTCTGTTGAAAGAAGTGATGATTGAGTTTTTCTCTTGCTTCTCAGCTCCGTGCCGAGCCCACTGACCAATACAAGGCCCACATGCATTAGCGAGTACTACCCCGCCCATTTGACCAAAGGTGTCTAAGAAACCATCTCTATCTACAGTAAATCTCACCTGCTCTGATCCGGGAGTGATGGTATATTCAGATTTAGCGACTAGTTTTTTATCTACAGCCTGCTGTGCAAGCGAAGCTGCTCTGGAGATATCTTCGTAGGAAGAGTTAGTACAAGATCCGATCAAACCAACTTCCAATTTAGCTGGCCAGCCGTTTTCCTTGACGGCTGTAGCAAATTTAGAAATAGGCCAAGCCAAATCTGGAGTGAATGGGCCATTTACATGTGGTTCCAATTCAGAAAGGTTGATCTCAATAACCTCATCGAAGTAAGTAGCAGGATTAGCATAAACTTCATCATCACCTGTAAGGTGCTCAGCGATTCCATTTGCCAATTCAGCCACGTCAGCTCTTTCTGTAGAGCTCAAGTAAGCTGCAGATTTTTCATCATATCCGAAGATAGAAGTAGTGGCTCCGATTTCAGCTCCCATGTTACAGATAGTACCTTTACCTGTACCCGAAAGCGATCTAGCCCCTTCACCGAAATACTCAACGATTGCACCTGTACCACCTTTTACAGTTAGAATACCAGCTACTTTCAAAATTACATCTTTGGCGGATGTCCATCCTGAAAGTTTGCCCGTAAGTTTTATACCAATCAATTTTGGGAATTTCAACTCCCAAGGAAGTCCAGCCATTACATCACATGCATCAGCTCCACCTACTCCGATGGCTACCATCCCAAGTCCGCCTGCATTCGGCGTATGGGAGTCAGTACCGATCATCATTCCACCTGGAAAGGCATAGTTCTCCAAAACCACCTGGTGAATGATACCAGCTCCAGGCTTCCAGAAGCCTAGGCCATACTTATTAGAAACAGAAGCTAAGAAATCGTAAACTTCCTTGTTTTTATCTTTTGCTTTAGTCAAATCCTGATCCGCTCCTACTTCAGCTTGTATCAAGTGATCACAGTGTACTGTAGAAGGCACAGCCACTTGATTCTTTCCTGCTTGCATAAATTGAAGCAATGCCATCTGCGCTGTAGCATCTTGCATCGCAACCCTATCTGGTTGAAAATCTACGTATGAGACACCTCTGCCGTATGCTTGCGAAGCGGCACCTTCTGTTAAGTGTGCGTAAAGAATCTTTTCAGTCAAAGTAAGTGGACGCCCCACAGCCTTACGAGCCGCTTCGATACGTTCAGGGTATCTGGCATACACTTTCTTGATCATTTCAATATCAAAAGCCATTGTATAGGGATTTTTTGTTTGGTAAAAGTTTCGATTTTATCGACTGCAAATATAGGAAGTTAGCCCAATAATATATAACCATTCCTCTGGTGTAAAGTAGGCTTTCTCCTTATTTAAAACCATTTTAGATTCATCTGCTAATCTGACTCTTCCATTATAGGATCATTATTCTTAAATCAAAGAAAAATCAACCCAATTCAGCCTTTATCAAAGTATTGGATTTATATTCTGTACTATTGAGGTATCAGCTATAATTATAGTCAGATAATATTTAAATTGCCGACCTCTCAAATCACCAATCATACCTCGTAAATGGAGTTCATTCTTAATCCATTTTCTATTACTCTGTTGTTATCCGGATTATTAGTTGGAGGACTTTCTCTGTACATCACATTTAGAGTAGAGGATTCTACAAGATGGATTGCTCTCACCATGCTTTGCGCAGCTATTTGGGGTTTTTTCTATGGTCTGGAACTCAGCGTTTCCACCAAGGAAGCCATGATGCTTTTCATAAAATTGGAATATCTAGGAATTGCCTTTATAGGTGCATTTTGGGTGATATTTAGTCTAAAATACACCAGTAATAAATCAAAAAACTATCGCCTGCTGATCGTTTTTGTTCTCTCGATTCCTGTCCTGACCTATTTGTTGGTGGTCACGAATGACTACCATCACTTCTAATACAGCTCATTTACTAGCACAAATTCAGGGCCTTTCCCAACTGCCAAAATTGAAATCGGTCTCTGGTACTATGTCAATTTGATATACACCTATGCTGCATTTGCTCTGGGGATTTTAATCATTTGGAAAAGCTTTAGATTCTCAGATCAGCTATTCAAAACTCAAATTCGGTTAATGTTATTAGCGGTATTATTCCCATTACTTTTTAACCTTTGCTATCAATCAGGTATTTTCAGACCCTTCGACGTCATTGATTTGACTCCATTTTCTTTTTTACTCTCCTACCTGATTTTAGGATTCGCAATTATTAAATACCAACTCTTTAACCTCAAACCCATTGCAAGGAACAAAGTAATGGAAGCTATTACTCGGGGAGTATTAGTGCTAGATTCTGAAACAAATATCGTGGATTTCAATCCTGCTTTTTTGCCCTTTAGTACTTCACCCGAAAGCGTAAAAATTGCCAGTAACGCTGAAAAAATATTCCAAAACCGAACAGATATACTTGATTTAATTGCCTCAGGAAAAGCCAATAGTATTGAGAGTAATTTCACCATAGGCGACATAGAAAAAGTTTTTCAAATTGAGACAATCCCCCTGGTTGACAGAAAGTCAATTAGAAATGGTCTAGTGTTACTCTTTGAGGATATTACAGAGCAAAAGTCAATCAACGAGACGCTCAGAAAGCAAGCCATCGAACTCCAGCAGCTGAATAATCTAAAAGACTAATATTTCAGAATCATCTCCCATGACCTGAAAGGACCTATTTTCGGTATCAAAGAATTAATCCATTTGACCAACACTGGAATAATCACTTTAGAAGAATTTATGGATATGCTACCAGAGGTTTCCAGGAATATGGAGCAGGTAGCAATCTTACTAGAAAATCTTCTAGCTTGGTCACGCACTCAACTTAGAGACGGAGAAATAGTACAACTAAAAGATTCGATACGCGAAAAATATTGATCCAACAGAAGAGCATTTTGGAGAGAATTGCCAACGAGAAGAAAATCGAAATAGTGATAGATGCCCAGGCCAAATCTGCTGCGCTGGGTGACAAGACCATGATTGAATTGGTTATAAGAAATCTATTGAGTAATGCAATTAAGTTTTCCTATCCAGGTGGGAAAATCAGGATTACATCTCAAGATGAAAATGGCCTTGTCAAAATATGTATAGAAGATTACGGAAAGGGTGTTTCTACAGAAAATCTAGCAAAAATCTATGATGGCATATCATTTACAACAACAGGGCAAAGCAATGAATCTGGGACGGGTATTGGCCTAGTGTTGGTAAAAGAATACATGCACAAGAATAACGGACACATAAAGGTTCATTCTGAAGAAGGAAAAAGCACCACTTTCTGCATTATGCTACCCCAGGCGAAGACAGTATAACCTTAGGATAAATCTAACAAAAATGCCAGGGTATCTATCTCATCGGCATACTCCCATGGTTCGGGGTTTTGGGCTGTCCCAAAAGGAGTTCTATGGGCACCACTTCCTACCACACATTGGATTTTAGAGTTTACCTTCTTTAGCTTTTCTGCCAATTGCCCTTCATTTTCATACACTTCGTAATAAAGAACTGAAATTGGAGAAACTAATTCAGCACTTTCTCTCAGGAGTAAAAAACCATTATCCAAATGCTCCTCTAAATTGACTAAGTAGATTGACTTATTGTAATCGTAGTTATTATGGTATTTGTGGTGCAAGCCTATGGGGGAATACACTTCCAACGCACCAAGCAAATCCTGAAGTTGTCCTTTCGATTTCACATATATCTTGGAGACATTCCTACAACCCAAGCCATAGAATTGAAAGATGTCTTTACCTAGATTAATATAGTCCTGTGTCGTCTCATCTCCAGTCAAAACAGCCACCGAAGTTCTATTCTGACGAATGACGTGTGGATATTTTCCAAAATAATAATTAAAATACCGAGACGAATTATCGCTTCCCGTAGCAATATAGGCGTCCATACCTTTAAGCATTTCTTCCAAGCGAACTTGTGCTTCCAGCCTAGGATCAATCCCAATCAGCTTTTCAATGATCCATTT
Organism: Algoriphagus persicinus; assembly: GCF_035156415.1. Taxonomy (NCBI): domain Bacteria; kingdom Pseudomonadati; phylum Bacteroidota; class Cytophagia; order Cytophagales; family Cyclobacteriaceae; genus Algoriphagus; species Algoriphagus persicinus. Next base: position 21,445 of record NZ_JAYEEY010000041.1, on the reverse strand, counting down.
TATAAAAATCTCATCTGAAGAACTCAGCTTGATTACCGCCTGATGGCCAGAAAGAATCACACACATTAAGTCATGAAAACCAACTCCAGGAATATTGCCTGCCAGCATCAGACCAATTGATTTGGGGGTATCTACCTCTTCCAAGTCATAAATAGCCAGCCAAGCATCCATTTTCTCTGGCGAGAGCATGGAGGAAATACCATGAAGCGCGGACTCCACTGAGTCTTTGGTGAACCAATTGTTGTTGTTTTCGGCTCTCCAATGCAACTCATCCAGTTCTTCGGCACTAAGATCTGTAATCTTTTTTCCAAGTTGGACAAATGCGGATATGCGTTCTGCTGGCTTCATAGGGTATGATTGATGAGGCAAATTTAGACTTTTTGAAAGGAAGCAACCTTAGAATTGAATTAAATTAGTTAGTGTGACAACTTTTTTATTGCCTTACAGTGTTAAGGTTGTTACTTTTGGTCTTTAAATAATTGAAGTTATGGCTATAATGATTACCGACGAATGCATCAATTGCGGTGCATGCGAACCAGAATGCCCAAACACTGCGATCTATGAAGGTGGCGTAGAGTGGACTTGGGGCGGCGGTACTAGTTTGGATGAAGTTACTTTGGAGGATGGTACTGTCGTAGATGGCAATGAGAAGCAGGATCCTGTATCGGATGAATTCTACTATATCGTATCAGATAAGTGTACAGAATGCAATGGCTTTCATGAGGAGCCGCAATGTGCGGCTGTATGTCCTGTGGACTGCTGTGTGGACGACCCTGATCACCGGGAGACTGAAGAAGTACTATTGGCTAAAAAAGCAATGATGCACGGAGAATAAGCATTACATCAGCAAGAGGTTTCAATCAGCTTGCCAGTAAATTAACTCAAAAAACAAGCTTATTGATTAAAATAATAACGACAAGGTTTGAATTCTCTTTGCTAAATGTTTTATCTTGGTTCGAATTTCAAACAACCTTATACTTATAATCTAAAGAATTGTGGACGATCAAAGAGGCTATGACAGAGAAGAGATTTTCTCTAAAAAAGTAAAAGCAGGCAAGAGAACGTATTTTTTTGATGTCAAATCAACTCGCTCAAACGACTACTACCTGACTATTACTGAGAGTAAAAGAAAGGTAAATGGTGAGAATTTTACTTACGAAAAGCATAAAATTTTCCTTTACAAAGAAGATTTCTTCAAATTTGTAGAAGCACTTAATGAATCGGTGAATTATGTGAAAAATGATCTTCTCCCTGATGTTGATTTCGAGCAATACGAAAAAGAAGAAACAGAATATAAGGACGAATTAAAGTGGGAATAATTCAGCTAGTTTGATCATATTTCTAATTTCAAAATAGAGAAATAGTATCTTATGGGAGGCAGTTATGTCTCCTTTTCTTATTTCAGAATATGCAGCGCTTTTTCATTTATCTCATCTTATTCATCACAGTATTCCTACTGTTCGGTTGGTACTTTTCCAATATCACCCTTTACCTGATCATTTCTTTAATTCTGGCAGCGTTTTTACGTCCGCTGACCAACCAGCTAAATGACTTTCATTTATTAGGGCAGCATATTCCTAGATGGGCTGCGATACTACTGTCCTACTCTGCCATAGTTTTATTGATTGTATTGCTTAGTTTTCTGTTCTTGCCACTGATCAATAATCAAATCATTATCCTGAGTGAATTAGATCTAAACGGGATCTATGAACAAATTCAAATCCCCATCACGAGAGTTGAAAGTTTTCTCTTTCGGTACGAACTATTAGAAAGTCAGCCAGGCTATTTATTTGGTCGTCTGAAAGCTAGTATGATCGAAATGATCAAAGGATTTGATTTCACCTCCTTTATTGGTGGAGTTATCAATACTACAAGTAGCCTTTTTATTGGGACGATGGCCATCGCTTTTATTAGTTTTTTCCTGCTTTTGGAAAACGGCCTACTGCGAAGAAACTTGCTAAATTTGATTCCTAACCCCTATTTTGAGCTTTCGGTCGCTACTTTTTCCAAAGTCGAGAAATTACTATCTAATTACCTCTCAGGACTTTTGCTACAAATGCTGGCAATTTTCTCCTTAGCCAGTTTTGGCTTAACCATAATGAGTGTAGAATATGCCTTGACAATCGCGCTTTTTGCAGCAGTGGCAAACCTAATCCCGTATGCAGGGCCTTTGCTCGGTGCTACATTTGGCATCATAGTCGGAATTTCCTCAGGTACTTTTGACACGAATACTGAATTAAATTACCTAATCTTAAAAGTACTTTCGGTATTTGGACTAGTTCAGATCACAGATAATTTACTTCTACAGCCTATGATCTTTTCTAAATCTGTAAAAGCGCATCCCCTTGAAATATTTGTTGTTATCTTTGCCGGGGCAAAAATCGCCGGCGTAGTCGGGATGATCTTTGCCATACCGGTTTATACGATCTTTAGAGTGTTTATTTTGGAGTTCTATAAAGGGTATAAATCTTACAGAATATTTCAAATAAAATAACGAATTAATGGCATTACAATGTGGCATAGTAGGGCTTCCGAACGTAGGGAAATCCACTCTGTTTAACGCCCTATCAAGTGCGAAAGCTGAAGCAGCTAATTTCCCTTTTTGTACAATCGAGCCAAATGTGGGGGTAGTTACCGTTCCGGATAAGAGACTTCAGATCCTTGAAGAGCTTGTCAGTCCTCATCGAGTCCTTCCTACAGTGATTGAATTTGTGGATATCGCCGGTCTTGTAAAAGGGGCTAGCAAAGGTGAAGGATTAGGTAATAAATTTCTTGCAAACATTCGTGAGGTAGATGCTGTTATACATGTGATCCGATGTTTTGAGGATGAGAATATCGTCCACGTAGCTGGTGGAGTAGATCCAGTTTTTGACAAGGAAGTAATCGATACAGAACTTCAATTGAAAGATCTGGAGTCAGTGGAGAAGAAAATCCAGAAGTCAGAAAAAATAGCAAAGTCTGGTGATGCTAAAGCAAAAAAAGAACTAGAAACACTAGTTCTGTTCAAGCAAGCGCTGACGGATGGGAAAAATGCCAGATTAGTAGATGTGGATAGGGAGGATTTGGAAGCCGTTCGTGATTTGCATTTGTTGACTATTAAACCTGTCATATATGTAGCGAATGTAGATGAAGAAAGCCTGCAAGCTGGAAACAAATACGTGGACAAGCTTCGTGAAGAAGTAAAAAATGAGAACGCTGAAGTAATCGTACTTTGCGCAGCCATAGAAGCTCAAATAGCAGAATTTGATGACCCTGAAGAGAAAGAAATGTTCCTAGGAGAATATGGTCTAAAAGAAAGTGGCTTGAACAAATTGATTAGTAGTGCGTACTCATTACTAGACTTGATCACCTACTTCACAGCTGGAGTACAGGAAGTTAGAGCTTGGACTATTAAAAAAGGCTGGAAAGCACCCGCAGCTGCCGGAGTCATTCACACAGATTTCGAAAGGGGGTTTATCAAAGCTGAAGTAATAAAACTAGCTGAATATCAGAAATTCAAAACTGAAGCAGCGTGTCGAGAAAACGGAAAAATCGCCATTGAAGGCAAAGAGTACATTGTCAAGGATGGTGATATTATGCATTTTAGATTTAATGTGTAACAATTTCTCAAAAAAAATGATAATTTTGTAATTGCTTATTCACCCGATACGTTACAATTTTATCTTATTTATTGTCTCATTTTATTTTTAATTTACCGTGAGAGTTAGACTAATATTTTCCCTAAAGAACAAAGGTTCTTATTTACCGTTCCACCATCAGTATATACTGGCGCAATTCCTCAAAGGATTGATTGTGAAAGGTGGAAGAGAAGAGTTTTACAACTATAACTACTTCAATTTTTCTGGACTCAAGGGCCAGACAAAAGTGAGTAGAAGTGGTTTGCATTACTATTCCAGTTTGGTTACCCTAGTATTGTCTTCGCAGAGTGAAGACTTCATGGACTATTTGCTAGAACAGGTTTTTGCCACCCCAAAAATCGAGCTTGGCAACCTAATTATGGTTCCTGAATATACTGAAATTGAAGTAGAACCAGTTTTGGAGACTTCAAACAAGTTTGTTTGTATTTCTCCTTTGGTATTAATCACTCCTGCATTCAATGAGGAAGCTGGCAAGCGATTTATTAGCCCGGATAGCGATGAGTTTTCCGATTTGTTATATGAATCTACGCTTACCCGAATGGAGCGATCCGGATGGTACACTGCAGAGCAGATGGAGACTTTCTACAAGTTTCAGGTGGTCCCGGATATGGTTTATGTAAATAAACTAAAAGAAGCCCAGAAAAAATTTGCTAGAATCTATGCCGTCTATGACATGGATGTGAAATACGAAGTAAGAGGCTACACTCTTCCAATCACTTTATATGCAGCTCCAGAGGTTCAGGATTTTGTTTTCAAATGTGGTTTGGGTGCATTTACTCACAAAGGTTTCGGTATGCTAGATTTGGCTAATCACCCTACTGGCCCAAGGACGACTACCTACAAATTCAAAAGAGAGGGATTTGTTCCTTATAAGCCTAGTGAGCGCATTCGTGAGAATGTAGCACCACCCGCTGAAGAGAATAAAGAAGACTCTCCTACTACAGAAGAATCCTAAGAAAATCCCTTCCGAAAAAGAAAAACGGAAGGGATTTTTATTTTAAAGCCTGCGACGATTCGGGTGTAAGTAACTATAACCTACTAGCTGATCATATCGGGAACCAAGATTCCTGAAATAAACCAGCACTTCGTACTCATTTTCGGTTTCGAAATAACTTCCTTCAAAAGACTGGGTATCGAATTCTCCATCTACTAAATAAGCATACTGATAATCATACCAGCCTTGCTTTACCAAGAGCGAAGTTGTGTACACGCCCATTTTCGAATCCCATTCCATCTTTGATTCCGGAGCCTTTCCCCAATTCGTCAAAGAACCAATGAGGTATATAGGTTCCGAGGTTTGCTCCATTGCTAGTCTAAAAGTCATAAGGATATATTCACTTTCTACCTCCATGTTTCCACCTGGCCGGTCTTTGGTTTCCACCAGGTACTGCCCATTCAGATCCAAATATTGCGAGTAAGCCGTCTCAGGTCTTGGTCTATTAATATTTCCATCTGCAAAAACCACATCGGGTTCCACTCGCATATTAGCTATATTGACACCATTAGCTCTAATGAATCTCAAATCCACAAAACGAAATTCATTGCCTGCATCAAACGTATTCCCTCCATCGAAGGACTCGTATCTTAGTACCTTGGAACTCTCATTCATAAATGTGGGCTTAGCCAAAAACTTCGCATTGTCCCAGCGTTGATTTTGACGAATAAACACTTTGATCTGCCCATTAGGATTAGTCACCTCTCCTGCCGAATAATTCACTACCACATTTATTTGCTGAGAGGTTCGCCGGTCGGATGTTTGAGAAGGCGGGACAATCGCTGCTCCCACGGTAAAAATCTCCTCATATACCATAAATCGCTTAGTCAAAATTACATCTGACTCATCCCGCTGCCCATATACTTTTAGGATATAATTCCCAGATTTGGTCACTGCTGGCAATTCAAATCTGTAATGAATGTATGGAATCCGAGTATTGACAGAATACTCATATTGCTGAATATTAAACTCATTGAAGGTGGGTAAAAAATCATTATTCTTTAACTGAGACTGTTGCCAATCTGCATCACAATGAATCAATTTAGCCGTATATAATTCTGGGTCAAAAGCCAAATCATCAAACAACAACACCAGCGGTTTTCCAGATCTTAGCGGAACAACAGGGGCATCTATGGAAGCATCGAAAGTCACTCCGGCAGGAAATAGACGCACAGACTGAATGTGATCCTTGTACACTTTATCCTCCAGTTGCTGCGCAAAAAGCTGGAAAATAGCAGAGATGCTCAGTAAATAACTTAAAAAAAGGGATTTGGTCTTCATCCTGAAAAATAGGCAAAATGAAGGCCAAATCTAAAATTTATCAAGAAAGGACTTCCTGAAGATTGGAAATTTTATCTACCAAAATCTCCCATTGCTCATTAGATATCTCAAGCTTAGTCTGTAGCCCTTGGTAGTTTTCCTGAATTTCCTGAGCTTCCTCTTCACGAGAATACAATTCTGGATCCGCCATTTTACGCTCTAATCCCAACTTCTTCTCTTCTAGCCTTTCCACTTCCTTCTCCACTTGCTCCAATTCTTCCTCCAATTTCCGAAGATCCTTCTTTGCTTGCTGTTCTTCAGGATTATTTACTGGAGCCTTGGGTTTTGACTGCTCATTTTTCTCTGCTTTTTGAACCGCCTGAACTTCAACTACAGGAGCTTGTTTTTCGCGCCAAGCCTCATATTCAGCGTAAGTGCCTAGATACTCTTTGATCTCATGATTCTCTATGTACCAGATCTTATTTGCCACGCCTCTGATGAATTGTCTATCGTGAGAAACAGTTACAAATGTACCTTCATATTGCTGAAGGGCCTGAATCAAAATATTCACTGACTGAAAATCCAAGTGGTTTGTAGGCTCATCGAGTAGCAGAAAGTTAGATTCTGAGATCAACGTTTTAGCCAAAGCAACTCTGGATTTTTCTCCTCCAGAAAGCACTTTGATCTTTTTGAATACTTCCTCGTTGGTAAACAAAAAGCATCCTAAAACCCCACGAAGCTCCATTTCAGATTTAGCGCTTCCTGCCTGAGCCATTTCCTGAATAATCTCATTGTCCAGCGTCAAAGCTTCCAGCTGATGCTGCGCAAAGAATGATTTGATGACATTATAGCCTTCTGTTCTTCCCTTTATATCCTTTTCAGAACCGTCAATAATTCTGAGCAAAGTCGATTTACCTTTCCCATTCGCTCCGATTAACGCTATTTTATCCCCACGCTCGATTCGGGCAGTGGTGTTTTTAAGAATGACATTATCGCCATATGCCTTCGAAATGTTATCAAGTGTGATCACATCTCGGCCAGACTGTTTGGTAAATTTAAATTTGAAATTCACCGAAACTTCATCACTCACCACCTCATGCACGCGATCCAATCGATCTAATGCTTTAATCCTTGACTGAACCTGATTGGATTTAGTAGCCTTCGCACGGAACCGCTCAATAAACTTCTCAGTCTGCTTGATCATCTGCTGCTGATTCTCGAAAGCATTCTGTTGAATCTCCATCCTCTCCACCTTCTCTTCCTTGTAAAACGAGTAGTTCCCAGCATACAGCGTTAGCGTATTACTCGCTACTTCCACGGTACTACTTATACAATTATCCAAAAAAGTCTGATCATGGGAAACAACGATTACTGCCCCGTCATAGTTTTTCATGTAGTTCTCCACCCATTCTATGGAAGGAAGATCCAAGTGGTTGGTAGGCTCATCGAGCATAAGTAATGACGGCTTTTCCAGCAAGAGCTTGGCAAGCATGACACGCATTCTCCATCCTCCCGAAAAAGTCCGAAGTGGCTTTTCCAAATCTGCAGACTTGAAACCTATTCCTTCTAATACTTCCTCCGCCTTGGCTTTGATCGTATAGCCTTCATTTGCTTCAAATCTCTCTTGAAGAAAAGCCAATCTATTGATAACCTCTTCAGAATAATCGGTTTCCATCTTTTTCAAGACGTCATCGATCTCGTCTTGAAGTGCCAAGGTCTCCTTGAAAGCTGCCAATGCCACATTCAAAATACTATCGTCCGATTGAAAAGACAGCAAATCCTGGTTCAAAAATCCAATGGTACAATCCTTAGCCTTTTGGACTTCTCCGGAACTAGGCTGAAAATCTCCGTTTATAATTTTCAACAAGGTGGACTTGCCCGTACCGTTTTGACCTACGAGGCCAATCTTGTCTTTAGGCTTGATGTGTAAATTGGCGTTCTCATAAAGTGGACGCCCTCCGATGAAGTAAGAAAGGTTGCTAATCGATAACATTGCGCAAAATTAACCATTAACCCGCTCATAACCTTTTCAATCGCAAACATTCTGAATGTTTCTTATCTTTCTGTAGATATGAACCTCACAATTATGAAATATTTAGCTAAAATCTATTTGGCAGCAGGACTAGGAATTTCCCTCTTCACTTTCGGTTGCCAACAAAATCAAAAATCTGAAGCTCAAAGTTTTAAATCTCCGGACAGTGCAAATAAGCAAATTATTAGTGATGCTAAAGCAGATGTAAAACTTGATAAAATTAATCTTCCTGCAAACTTTAAAATTGAAGTATGGGCAGCAGACATTCCAAATGCCCGACAGTTGGCGATTTCAAAAGATGGGATTGTATTCGTCGGAAATCGCCAAGAGGATAAAGTCTATGCAGTCATTGATGAAGATGGTGACGGAAAAGCTGACACTAAATTCACCTTGGCTGAGGACCTTCAAATGCCAAATGGGGTGGCCTATAAAGACGGTGATCTCTACGTGGCAGAAGTGAGCAGAATCCTTCGATTCAAGGATATTAAAAACAACCTTGGCAACCCTACTTACGAAATCGTTTACGACAGTTTTCCTACAGAAACGCATCATGGCTGGAAATTCATAGCCTTTGGTCCTGACGGAAAACTGTATGTGCCTGTGGGAGCGCCTTGCAACATCTGTGAGCCGGAGATGGAAATCTTTGCCTCCATTACGAGGTTAGACGTGGACTCACCTAATCCTACCCCAGAAGTCTATGTGCATGGAGTGAGAAACTCTGTGGGTTTTGACTGGGATCCTACAACTGGTGACATGTGGTTTACCGATAATGGACGGGATATGATGGGGGACGATGTCCCCAACTGTGAACTGAATCATATCACGGAAGCTGGCCAGCATTTCGGCTATCCATACTGGCATGAGGGGACGGTAAAAGATCCTGAATTTGGAGATAAAGGTGGTGCTGCAAGTGATTATATAGCTCCAGCTGCAAAGCTAGGTGCTCACGTAGCTCCTTTGGGAATGAGATTCTACGAGGGAGGTATGTTCCCTGCGGAATACAAAAACCAAGTGATCATTGCCAAGCACGGTTCATGGAATAGAAGCAAAAAATCTGGCTACGTAATAACATCACTTACAGTGGATGGGGCTAGCGCAACAGGAGAAAAAGAGTTTGCTTCAGGTTGGCTGGATGAGGAAGCTCAGGAGGCCTGGGGACGTCCTGTAGATGTACAGGAAATGAAAGATGGAAGTTTGTTGATCTCCGACGATATGGCTGGGGTGATCTATCGGGTCACTTACTTGGGAAAATAATTAAATTGATAAAATAATATTACCACGGCTAGGGGATAGCTATTTTGTTATTAAACGCAAAAAACAGGAGATAAATTACACAAATTCTATCTATTGGCTTTCTGCCAATTTCATACACTTTGATTTTTGAACTTTAAATTTGGATAATAATAATAATAATAATAATACATTAGAAAACCTTACTAATTAAGGGAGCATCAGATTTCATTATTTTAACCAATTAACAAAATTATCATGAAAAAACTATTCAAACTTTCCATTATAGCTGTATTCCTGCTATTAGCTGGGTCTGCTGCAAATTATTCCTTTGCTGAAGTTGATGGATATGAACTAATAGAAGAGAAATGTGAAAATGACGAGCAAATTTCAATTGACATTTGCCGACCCAACAGTTTCGCCTCTTGTGATGTAAGTTCTCAAACTCTTTGTCCATCATGGTAATTATCATGTCAAATTCATTACATTAAAACGCATCTTTTATATAGAAAGATGCGTTTTTTTTAATTTCAATACATGAAAATCAATAAAACTATTCTTATACTTTTTGTCATCCTTATATCATGTAAATCTGGACTAGAGGAACAAGAAAATAGTCGAGTTGTGGCTATAAATTTAGATGATTCGAAACCCGAACTCCTGTCTAGAAAGGTTAAAAGCATCGAATACCTCCTTCTTAATTATGTGGATAGCTTACCTATTGTTAATCCAACAAAAATTATGGTTTTGCCAAATAGAATTTATGTTTGCGATCATAATTTGCATAACATATTTATATTTGACCGTAAGGGGAAAGTCATAAATGTGATAGAATCGAAGGGAGAAGGGCCTCAAGAGTTCAATTATATCAATGATTTCATAGTTGATGATCGAGACATTGTGATTTTTGACACGCAACTTCATAAAATTATCAGGTATAAGGAAAATGGAAAGTTCATTTCTGAAGAAAGAACAAATATAATTGCTGAAACCCTCGTCCAAACACCTGATTTCAGACTGTTCTATATGAATTACAATACAGATGCAGAAGGATTTAACTTTGTCAGAATAACTCCTGACCAAAAAGTATCTGCATATCTCCCGATTAAAAAGGAGTTTGAAGAAGTCCGTGTATTGGATTGGAATGCTTTTGTGGTGGATCGATTTAGACATGAATATGCTTACAAATTACCTTATACATATAATATTGTATTTTTTAACAAAGATGGATCTTTTAAAGAATTAGTTCACTTTGATTTAGGTGATGCTAAAATCGACGAAGAACTTTTACTACTTTTAAGAAAAGATAAACCAAAGCTTTATGAGTTAAGAGAGACTGAAAATCGTGTCATTGACATATCGGATATATTCCCCATCCGGACTGGTTACTACTTAGAATTATATAGAGGAAATAAATTCCATTATATCTTCTTAGATGAAAAGCTAAATATCGAATTACAGGCATCAGAATTTAAGAATGATTTAGATGGTATGAGATTTAAGGGAAGTCCACGTACCTATGGCGATAATGAACTCATTTATGCAACACAATCACCAACGTTTTTTAATGATTATATGAGCCAATTTAAAAACAAGTACCTACCCAATGAAGGTAAAGGAATTCATGAATTTGTAGCAAAAAACAAATTAGGACTACAGGAAGAAAAATATGTTCTAACTATTTTGAAATTACAATAATCAGAAAAAAGGAGTCCCACTCTCACCCTTTTTTTAATCTACTAACAAATCCACTGGAATATTATAACCTTGATTCAGCTTTTTGATTTGCTTTAAACTCAGCTTCCTCTTTCGATTCATTATTTCAGAAACTCTGCTGGCAGGCCCTAATACAGGCACAAGATCCTTTTGTTGCAAGCCATTTTCAGAAAGGTAATAGCTTAGAATTTCAATTGAATCAGCTTGCAAGCTCTCAAATCTATATCCTTTTTCCTCTTCATATTTATCTATCAAGATGGAAAGAACTTCCAGATAATTTTGTTCATCTGAATTTGCTTCCACTCCACTACTTATTAAATCTTTCGTCAATTCAAGTGAAGCTTAATACTCCAAATCATTCTCAATGACTTTTAGTGAAGGTATTATAACTTGTCCCATATGTATAACTGTTTTTAAAGTTAAACTAAAACAGGAAATGTCTAAATCCAAAATGGCCCAAACTTCGGTCATCCGTCATCCGTCTTCCAGCAATATAATCACCCCAACCAATCCGGCTTTGTCGTCACCACTTCAGCTTTGAGTTGGTTCAGGAGATTATACAATCCAAAGTAGGTTCTATTTACATACAGACCATGTTTAGATCCACGAGCCTGATTGGACTTTTTGAATTGCTTGTCATTAGAAATACGATCTCCCAATTCGAAAATCCGCTCGAAGAATCCATCGTCAGAAAAATCAAATTTGTCTGAATGAAAAGGTTTACCCAATAAGGAAATCATTTCCTTAAATACTGATTTGAAATAGAGTTGCTCCTCTGGAGTGTCCTTATCTGAAATAAATTCCAGATCAAAGAACACCTGATCCAGTTCATTGCTCTTGATCATCAGATCCTTTTTAATCAAAGCAAAATATCCTTGATAGAAGTCCTCTGGAATCACTTTCACACAACCGAAATCGATAATTCCCAATTGATCATTTTCTTGGATTATGAAATTTCCCGGATGTGGATCGGCATGAACCTGCTTGAGATTGTGAACTTGATGATGGTAAAAATCCCAAAGTGCCTGTCCAATCTGATTTCTAGATTTCTGGCTTGGATTGTTTTGCAGCCATTCCTTCATATGCGCTCCTTCGATCCAATCCATCGTGATGATCCGCTCTGCACTTAGTTCATCGTAATAAGTTGGGAATTTCAAATTTGCGATATGACTGCACATACCTGAAATCTCTCTGGATCTCCGTACCTCCAGCACATAATCTGTTTCTTCAAGCAGTTTCTCCTCCACTTCGGACATATAATGATCCAACTCCTTTTCATTCATATTTAGTAAGCGCAACGCAAACGGACGCACTAGCTTTAAATCTGAACTCACCGAATCGGCAATACCAGGATATTGAATTTTTACCGCTAATTTTTGCTCACCCAAAGTTGCCTTATGAACTTGCCCAATAGAAGCTGCATTCACAGCAGACCTGGTGAAAGTATCGAAAATCTGATCTGGAGTTTTGCTAAAATATTTCTGGAAAGTCTTCACCACCAAAGGGTAAGATAAAGGCGGTGCCGAATACTGCGCCATGGTGAATTTATCCTGATAGGCTCTAGGCAGAAGATTCTTATCCATAGACATCATCTGCGCTACTTTGAGTGCTGACCCTTTTAGTTGGCTAAGTGAGGAGTAGATATCAGTTGCATTATTCTGGTGCAATTCTTCCCTATCCATCCCGGGATTCACCATTTTCTTGGCGTAGTGCTTCACATAATTTCCTCCTACTTTTGCTCCTGTAGAAATGAATTTGGCAGCACGCTGCACTTTTGAGACAGGGATTGCCTGTTGCTCGTTTAAGTTGTCTGTCATGGATTATTTAGACTGATACATGAATTTTGCGAAATCAAGAAATGAATCCAGCGCACTTTTACCCATCAGGTCAAAGCCTAGATTCACGGATTTCTCTATAGCGGCATCTGTTTTCTCAAATCTTGGCGACCTATCGTCTAGCCAGTAGCGGAAAACAAAACCCACCTGTATCCAAAGAGCCTCATCATATCGATCAGAAATTACCGGTCGAGATGCGATTTCTTCAGTCTCCTTGCCTTCCAAAATTATCTCATTGGCAAAGGCTTTAAATTTCTCCTTGAATTCCGCAGATTCCTTTGGCAAGGTGACAAAAGACTTCGCTTTGCTTTCATATAAACTCAGCAGATAGGATCTATTCTTTTTCAGGACCTCTATCCAGGTAAATAAAAAGCTTAGAAACTTCTCCCGAGCAGAATAACCCTCAAAAACTCCCTGTTTGCCAATATCAGCAAGAGTTTCCTCAAAAATATCTACAAGTATGGTGGATTTGATCGATTCGAAAGAGGTGAAATAAGTATAAATATCCTCCTCCTTCATTTTTAAATCCTTCGCAAATTTGAAAACTGATTTAGGTAAATCACCATGCTCAAGCACATGATTTTTAAATCCTTCCACAATCAGCTTTCTATTATCTTTCTTGTTTGTTTTCTTCACAGTGGTAGTTTCCATAGCATCGCTTTTTTACAATTGCTTAACAGCTAAGTACCCAAACAGGTTTAGAAAAACATAAAAAAAACCAAAGTGGTGTGAGCTTCGGTTCCGAAATATATTATTCCGAGTTAGTCCTTTACTTTCTCTATCACCAAATTATGATTGGTATAGATGCAAATATCTGCTGCTATATTCAGGCTTTCTCTCACCATTTCTTCGGCTGTCATATGCGCAGCAAATAGCTTCATAGCTCTGCCTGCTGACTGAGCATACATGCTGCCGGATCCGATAGCAGCAATATCCATATCCGGCTCGATCACGTCACCATTACCGGAAATAATCAAAATATCGTCTTTATCGGCAACGATCATCATGGCTTCCAGCTTAGAAAGCATGCGATCCGTTCTCCATTCTTTAGCAAGTTCCACCGCCGAACGCTTCATGTTATTCCCAAAGGCACCCAGCTTCTCTTCGAATTTTTCTAAAAGTGTAAATGCGTCTGCAGTGGAGCCGGCAAATCCAGTGACAATCTTACCCCCCTGCAATACTCTCAATTTCTTTACCGTGCTTTTAGCTATGGTATTTCCTAACGTCGCCTGGCCATCTGCTCCTATCACTACCTCTCCATTATGTCTAATTGCAACTACGGTCGTTGATTTTATTTTGGTCATATAATTTCTATTCTATAATGGGTTAATTCATTGATTGCTATTGGGAAAAGAATACATCCAATAACTTAGAACCTCTCTTCTAGCCAAAAGCGTACAAAAAACAAAAAGTCCTGAAATCAGGACTTTTTGGCAGTTAAGCATTTTCTTAAACCAGTATTCTGACTGGATCTTCAAGTAAGCTTTTCAGCGTAATCAAGAATGCGGATCCTACTGATCCATCTACTACTCGGTGGTCACAAGACAAAGTCACCTTCATCAAGTTACCGATTTTCATCTCGCCATCTTTCACGATTACAGTTTCCTTGATACCTCCTATTGCTAGGATACATGCATCAGGCGGGTTTATGATTGCAGTGAACTCGTCCACTCCGAACATTCCCAAATTTGAGATGGTGAAAGTATTTCCTTCCCAATCCTTAGGCTGTAGTTCTTTGGTTTTCGCTTTTCCTCCTAGACTTTTTGCTTGAGTAGAAATCTGAGAAAGTGAAAGGCTGTCAGCAAATCTGATCACAGGAACTAAAAGCCCCTCATCCACTGCCACAGCCATTCCGATATGGATATGGTCATTGTACCTGATCTTATCTCCTAGCCAACTAGAGTTCACTTTAGGGTGCTGGCGCAAAGCAGCTGCGGTTGCCTTAATCACCAAATCGTTGAAGGAAATCTTCACTGAAGCAATTTCATTCATGCTTTTTCTGGCTTCTATCGCTTTGTCCATGTTGATTTCCATGGTCACGTAGAAGTGTGGTGCGCCAAACTTGCTTTCTGCAAGTCTCTTAGCAATCACTTTTCTCATCTGAGAAACTTTTTCTTCTTTGAAGCTTTCCACTCCCACAGCTGGAGCCGCAGTGCCTACAGCAGCTCCACCTTGTGGAGCAGCAGCAGGCACAAAATTTTCCACGTCTCTCTTCACTACTCTCCCACCTTCTCCGGAGCCATTCAATGTCCGGATATCTATACCTTTATCTTCAGCCATTTTCTTGGCCAAAGGTGATGCTTTCAATCGCTCACCATCAGCAGTGTTCGATGGAGCGTTACTTCCAATTGACTTAGCTTCAGCCTTTGGAGCTTCTTCTTTTTTAGCTTCTTCAGCAGGCTCAGTTTTTGATTCAGCCGGAGCTTCGGAAGATTCTGATTTTTGGGCTTTCAAAAGAGTCTCATAATCTGCACCTTTTTCACCGATCACAGCGATCACGCCATCTACTGGCACACTGTCACCTGCTTCCACTCCGATATACAACAAGATACCGTCTTCATAAGACTCCAGCTCCATAGTCGCTTTATCAGTTTCGACTTCTGCTATAATTTCTCCGGATTTCACATCATCCCCTACTTTCTTCAACCAAGATGAAATTGTACCCTCTTGCATGGTATCAGACATCTTGGGCATAGTGATCACAGTTGCGTTGATGTTTGAGACATCAATTTTCTCAGCTGGAGCTTCAGATTTGGCAGATTCAGCTTTTTTATCTTCCTCTTTAGGAGAGTCTTTTTGTGATTCTTCTTTCGGAGCCTCTTCTTTGTTTTCTGTATCTGGGTCATCACTACCGTCAAGAAGGTGCTGATAGTCCTCACCTTTCTCACCGATCACAGCGATCACACCATTTACTGGTACAGCATCTTTTTCTTTCACTCCAATATATAAAAGCACACCTTCGTCGTAGGATTCAAGCTCCATAGTTGCTTTGTCGGTCTCTACTTCAGCCAGGATATCACCTGGTTTCACTGAATCTCCAACTTTCTTCAACCATGCAGCGATCACCCCTTCTTCCATGGTGTCGCTCATTTTAGGCATTCTTATTATTTCGGCCATAGGTTATTCCGCGCTAATTCGTTTTTAAAGTGTCCAAAAATAGTTTTTATAATGGCTTTATTCAAATTTAAAACTAGTAATTTCCCCAAGCATTTCAGCCTTCTAACCATATCTTCCTGATATGCCCCTATTAGAAAATACTACTTACACCAGACCTAAGTGGCTGTTTAGCGCACACTTAGAGACTATTTTCCCTTCACTTTTCAGAAAGGTTGCTGCACCTGAACCCGTCAAAGAACGCATTAAAACAATCGATGGAGACTTTCTGGATCTGGACTGGTATCGTCAAGGGAAGTCAAAATTAGTCATTATCAGTCACGGCCTGGAAGGTAATAGCACGCGCGCATACATGCTTGGGATGGTGAATTCCTTTCTGGAAAAGGGATACGATGTACTTACCTGGAATTTCCGCAGTTGTAGCAATGAAATGAATACACAGGTGATTTTCTATCATTCTGGGGCTACTTATGATCTGGACTTGGTGGTGAAGCACGGATACGATTCTTATGAGGAAATAAATCTGGTTGGCTTTAGCCTAGGAGGAAATCTGACTTTGAAATACTTGGGAGAAAAAAGTAACAGCCTCACCAAAATTCATAGAGGAGTAGCGATATCTGTCCCATTACACTTAGGAAGTTCCTCCAAAAAAATCTCTGAAATTAGAAACACTTTGTATTCCAAGCGTTTTTTGCGAAGCTTAAAACAGAAAGTCATTGACAAATCGGCTGCCCATCCCGGGCAAATCCCAGTGAAAACATTAAGAAATATTAAAACTTTAGCAGATTTCGATGACTTTTTCACCGGACCGCTACATGGCTTCGCTGATGCAGAAGAATACTATGAAGTCAATTCCTCCTTGTACTTTTTGGATCAGATCAAAGTACCTGTGTTGGTCCTAAATGCCCATAATGACCCATTTCTCAGTGAAAAGTGCTTTCCCACCACTCTTGCTAAATCCTTGGATCAAGTCTATTTCGAATTCCCAAAACATGGTGGTCATGTAGGCTTCAGTCCTGCTAGTATAGAAAAACCTTATTATTCAGAGCAGAGAGCAGTTGAATTTATAAGCGCTGTTATCTAACTTCCTACCAATTACAGCGAATCAAAATTATGTGTGGACGATATTCCCTAAGTAAAAGTAAAGAAGAACTCCAAGAGAGATTTCAAGCAGAAATGATGAGTGATCTGAAGCCCAGATTTAATATTGCTCCGACACAACTTGTGCCTGTGATCACTTCGCAAAGCCCCAAAGGCTTTTCTTATTTCTATTGGGGGATCACTCCTGAATTTGGAAAAAATAGACCTGTCGCTCAAAAGCTTATCAATGCAAAAGCAGAGACAGTAAATGAGAAAATCTCATTTAAAACGGCTTTCCGGCAGAGACGCTGCATCATCCCTGCAGATGGATTCTACGAATGGAAGCGACTTGGCAAAAAGACCTCCGTCCCTTATAGATTCACCTTACGCGAGGATGAACTATTTTCTTTTGCTGGAATATGGGAGGAATATGAATCTGTCGGAGGTGAAACTCAGCACACTTTTTTAATAATCACCACCACTCCCAATGCAGTGGTTTCTGAAATTCATGATAGAATGCCAGTAATACTGGATCAACAAGCGGAAAAAAAATGGCTAGACAACTATACTGAAGAAGATGACCTCTTGAGCTTACTCAAACCTTACGCTGCTGATTCAATGTTGGGCTTTACTGTGTCACCTTTAGTGAATTCTGTGCAGAATGATAGCCCCGCGATCATCCGCAAGACCTCCCCTATGGATCAGCATGGGAACTACACTCTCTTCGGCTAATTCAACCACTATTCCATGTCCTTTTTGCTAGAGTAAATTGATCTAGCGATATTGGTAGTCAATTTTAAGATAACCCAAATTGACATGCAAAAATCCAGAATCCTAGGAGTTGGTCATTATGTACCTGAGCGAATTGTAACCAACAATGAGCTCTCCGAGATGATGAACACCAATAATGAGTGGATCGTCGAAAGAACCGGGATAGAGTCTAGACACTGGTTCACTCCCGGAGTTGATACCGTGACAAGTATGTCCAAAAAAGCTGCTGAAATGGCCATGAACCGCGCTGATGTGCAGGCTACAGACATAGACTTTATCGTCTTCGCTACGATTACTCCAGACTATTTTATCCCTGGAAATGGCGTTTTACTTCAGCGGGAATTGGGCATGGGGACCATTGGTGCGCTAGATATTCGTAATGCCTGTTCGGGATTCATCTATGCGCTTTCTATCGCAGATCAGTTTATCAAAACCGGCATGTATAAAAGCATACTCGTCGTAGGGGCTGAGATTCAGTCATCTGCTTTGGATAAAAGCGACGAAGGACGCGCTAGCTCAGTGATTTTCGCTGATGGTGCGGGGGCGGCAGTTCTCGGTGCGGTGGAACCAGATCAGCCAGGGATTTTATCTACCCATCTTCATTCACAGGGTGAATATGCAGAGGAACTATATTGCAAAGATCCTGGAAGTAGCCGTGAGACACGTATTTCTCCAGAACTGATAGCATCAGGTAGTTTCTTTCTGAAAATGAACGGAAATGCAGTTTTCAAGCATGCCGTAGTGAGATTTATGGAAGTGATCAAAGAGGCATTATATGCAAACCAACTGGATCAATCTGCTTTAGACTTACTCGTACCACATCAAGCTAATCTGCGTATCAGCCAATACATACAGAAGCAGCTTGGACTTGCTGACGAGAAGGTTTTTAATAATATCATGGATAAGGGAAATACAACAGCAGCGACAATTCCGATTGCACTAAGCGAAGCTTGGGAACAAGGCAAAATCAAGGAAGGCGATTTGATTTGCCTCGCCGCCTTTGGGTCAGGATTTACCTGGGCATCGGCATTACTCCACTGGTAAATGAAAGAAAACCCCAACCAACTAGATCTCCAACTGTGGCTTGACCGGGATCTAATTCCACGTCAAAATAGACTTAAAGAAATCTTTTGGAATATCCTGGGTGAAGTAGGAAACTCCATAGATCCCGAGGATCTACAGCAAATCCATTTAGGTAGTCGTGGGATAAAACTTTCTAAAGGAAATGAACTACTAGGATACCCCTATCAAGTCATGGATTTGATCCGAGACTTTGATCTTGATGAAGGTCTTAATATTCGCTTATTAAATTGGTTTGGTCATGGCCTGTTCCTGTTTGTTTTATTAGGAAAAAATCATCCAAAAGCCCCTTTGCAACCACTCAGTGAAAACAATTGGGCTTTTGATCAATCTCCTACACCATGGGAATATCCGGCAACCCTTCTCAGTGGCGCTGCTACAGTTACTCCCTCGGCTGAATTGTTAGAAAAATCAACTTTCTATCAATGGCATAAACCCCTTGAGATCTCGGGAGAAATAGAATATATAAAGACTCGGATATTGGATGAACTAAAAAAATTGATATTCTTACTTTCCTAAAAAATGGGATAAAGCTGGAATTACCTTATTTTTAAACAGGAATCAAGTTCATTCGTACACTATTCAGATTATTCTCTTGAAAGATTCAGCCACCCCACTGAATCTTGTCGAAACAAAAGCTATATGAAATACATCCTTATCGCATTAATTCTTCTCAGCACGCCATTACTTGCTCAAGAAAGCGCTATAGAACGTCAATTTAATTTAGACTCTACGCTGATGGCTACCGGCATACTTACCAATTCACTGCGAGAAGGATTGTGGAAATATTATAACCCGAAAACAAATACCCTACTGACTGAAGGAACCTTTAAAAATGGGCTTCGGGAAGGCAGTTGGATTAGTTATTATCCAGACGGTAAAAGAAAAGTAGTGGCAGAATATAAAGAGGGGATCCTTTTTGGCCCATCTAAACTATATGATGCAGACGGTGCACTGAAGAAAGAAATGATTTTTCAAGATTCAGTCATAGTCGGTAAATACGTAGAATATTTCGGCAAAACTGGAATGCCTGAATACATCGATGCCACGCAAGTAGCTATCGAAGGTCAGTATGAAAACAGCAAAAAAACTGGTCAGTGGGTTCAGTATTATGACATTGGTGAGGTGGCTGTCAGGGAATTTTATGTGAATGGACTCAGAGAGGGGCCATTTTTAGAATACGACCCAGAAGGAGTATTGATTACAGAGGGACTATATAAGGAAGGGGAATTGGATGGAGCTTTCAAAAGACTAACCTATCCGAACCTTGTGGTGGAGGAAGGCAACTATAAAAATGGCAAAAAAATTGGTGAATGGACTCGCTATTTTACCGGTACAAAAGTAAAAGAGTCAGAAGAATATTATGATGACAAAGGCAATCGAATTGGCACTTGGAAGTATTACTACGAAAATAAAAGATTGGCTAGAATAGAAAAATATGAGAATGGAATTGCAGTAGGAACCTGGGAGGAGTATTTCCCTAACAAGTCCATCGCCAAGCGTAAAACTTATGATCTAGGAGTGCCAGTGGGCGATTATGTAGAATACCATAGCTCCGGGCAAATCTCAGTTTCCGGTCAATATACCAACGGAATGAAAACAGGCGTTTGGAAAAGTTTTTTCCCCGATGGAGAGATTTACTCAATCGGACAATATAGAAACGACTTAAAGACTGGCCTTTGGAAATATTTCAATAAGATTGGGATTCTAGTAGCCGAAGGAGAATACACGCTGGGACTTGAGAATGGTCAATGGGTATATTATTACGATGGTGGACAGCTCAAATCGGTAGGGAGCTATAACATCGGGTTTGAAGATGGGATATGGGGACTCTTCTATGACAACAAACAACTTACTCAAGAAGAATTTTGGGACAATGGCCGTCTAATGAATTTAGGTGATTATAAATCATATGATGGCAGCGAAAATCTTAACAAAGGGACACTGAAAGATGGTAACGGCACCAGAATTACCTACTACGTAAATGGCAAAAAAGAATCTGAGGGGAATTACATCACTGGAAAAGCAGACGGAACTTGGATTTTTTACCATGAAAACGGCAGAAAAGCATCTGAAGGTCAAATGAAAGATGGAAGAAAAGAAGGGCCTTGGAGGTATTATAATCCAGCTGGTCGCTTGGAGGATTTGATCAATTATAAGAATGATCAGATACAAGAAGAGTCTCTTTCAGATCTTGTCCAATTAATCAACTAAATAAGTTTTCGGATAACATTAATTAACCTATCATGTTCGGATTATTCAAAAAGAAATCAGAGAAGGAAAAGCTGCAGGAAATGTATTCTAAAAAACTGGCTGAAGTACATCAAACATCTCAAGTGAATAGAAAAGAAGCTGATCGGCTCGCTTCAGAAGCAGAAGAAATCGCAAAAAAGATAGATTTGCTTTAAAATGCTTTTCATGACAAAATAATGACTATTTAAACATAAAATTTTGAATTTCAAATAATTACGAATACATTCAATCACTCTTTCAGCTAAGTCCTGTAGGATTTTTTCAACTAATTAGTTTGTTTAAGGGTGATTGAGCTACGGACGAAAATTTTAAGCTTTTTAGGAGGCTGTCTCAAAAGTAGATAGTTTAAAAGGCTAGTCGATTACTCGGCTAGCCTTTCTTGTTTTACTCAAAATATGTACTTTGAGGTGTGGAAAAACAAGACTTAAATGTAGTCTTTAAA
>NZ_JAYEEY010000040.1:0-26989 GCF_035156415.1 Algoriphagus persicinus | reverse complement strand
AAACAAGGGTCCAAGGGATTCCTGTGGAGGTGAATGTGGAGTGACCAATGTT
The DNA here is from genome assembly GCF_035156415.1 of Algoriphagus persicinus. Classification (NCBI taxonomy): domain Bacteria; kingdom Pseudomonadati; phylum Bacteroidota; class Cytophagia; order Cytophagales; family Cyclobacteriaceae; genus Algoriphagus; species Algoriphagus persicinus. Next base: position 26,937 of record NZ_JAYEEY010000040.1, on the reverse strand, counting down.
ATGTTCATATATTCTGCGGTCAAGATCAGTGCATGCGCCTACATAATACTTGGCAAGTTTTTCAGAATACAAAATATACATTGTCGCCATCTGAGTAAGGATAGGCATAAAAATAAGAAAAGCAGCCCGCTTGGACTGCTTTCATGTGATCCCTCTGGGGCTCGAACCCAGGACCCATACATTAAAAGTGTATTGCTCTACCAGCTGAGCTAAGGAATCGGTAATTAATATTAAAATAAAAAGCGGAACGAAATTCCGCTTTTAAGAAGTGATCCTGTCAGGACTCGAACCTGAAACCTACTGCTTAGAAGGCAGTTGCTCTATCCGGTTGAGCTACAGGACCGGATAAGTAATGTCAGAAAATCTAAAGACTTGTGACAAAACAAAAATAATAAAGTCGGGGTGGCAGGATTCGAACCTACGACCTCCTCGTCCCAAACGAGGCGCGATACCGGGCTACGCTACACCCCGAAACTTTCTTTTTAACTCCTTGTAAGTTAATTTTTGTGATTTTGCCAAATCAACATTGACGCTATCCAGTGATTCCTCTCAGGTTTTTCGATATCGACTTGTTTCGCTTTGTCTTATCGGGACAGGCTTCTTGTCCTTTCCCTTTTGTTATCTTACCAAGTGATCCCTCTGGGGCTCGAACCCAGGACCCATACATTAAAAGTGTATTGCTCTACCAGCTGAGCTAAGGAATCATTTATTGTAATAGAAAATCTTTATTCCCTATCTTATTCTTTTCTCCAACTCGAAACCAGAACCTTCCCGATCAAAATAGGGATGCGCTACCAGCTGAGCTACGGAGTCATAATACTCTGAAAATTTTCAGAAAATTTAACCACTTAATTGTGGCTTAAATCCTTTCAAACTGACTCCCTAGCCTTGCTTTTTGCCAGATCATTGCCGTAATTGGACTGCAAAAATAAGGGGACAAATTTTAAATGCCAAACGTGAAATCAATCTTTCTCACAAAACTTTTGATATTTTTATCGATATCTCTTCAAAGTATTCATTGTCAAGCAGATGTAATTGATCTAAAAAAAGCAGATTCTTTGTTTAATACCAGAAGCTACAAGGAAGCACTGCAAATCTATGATTCTAGCTATCAATCCGGGATATATTCACCGGCAATGCTACTGAAAATGGCCTTCATTACCGAAGGTATTGGGGACAATGAACGAGCTACGCTTTATCTGAGTAAATACTACGACCTAGAACCTAATTCACTAGCTATAACTAAGATTAAAAGTCTGACTGGTCAGAGTTCCCTTGTAGGTTATGAAGTGAGTGATGGGCAACGCTTTCTTATCTTTCTTACTGAATACCAAACTTATATTGCTGGAGTTTTATCATTTTTCTTGGTGCTTTCGATTGTTACAAGTTGGATTACTGGCCGAAAATCAGAAAAGACCCAAGCTTTCTGGCCAACTATCCTACTTATCATCTTAATATTCCTGGCCAACAATTTCCTGAGTGCCCCCCGCACAGGACTTATTACCAGTAGTCCTACATTTATTGTAAGCAAGCCATCTGCTGGTGGTGAGTTGATAGATAGGGTAGAACCCGGACATCGAGTGCATATCAAGTCCAGTAAGGATATTTGGTACGAAGTTGATTGGAAGGACAAAAGTGCTTACATAAAGAAATCAGATGTTACACGCATGTAAGTCCATTTGAAAATCAGTAAAGGAAGCCACTTTACTATTCCTTCAAAAGGTAGTGATTGTTGGATCATGATAAACCTCCTCCTGCTTGCAGGGCTGATCTTCATATTTCCTTCCTGCAAAATCCCAATTTCCGCCGCGCATTTCTATGACACTATCTGTTGCGGGAGCTGAGGTGTCCTGAAAATGATTGACACTTTTGCTTTTAATCAGGAGGGGCTTGGGATGAGTAATCGTAGTTCCAAATACACGTGAACTTTGTCCTGTTAAGTTTTCAAGCTTGTCTTTGATTTCTTGTTGGGTCTTGATTTTTGTTATTGTATTTGGGTAGGATATAAAAAAAGCGTCTGAAATATTCAAACGCTTTTTCCCATTTAACGAACTCTAAATTTTTAGCTTCCGCACATTTCACATCCTTCCGGATCATCCAAAGAACATGTAATGGCCTCTTGTTTTTGTGATTTTACTTCAACTATTTCTTGTTGAGCTTTTTCTACATTTGGTTCAAATCCAGTTTTGTCCAAAGTGAATTTAATAGCTGCTGTAGCTGCTTGAGATCTCAAGTAGTACATCCCAGTTTTCAGTCCTTTTTTCCAAGCATAGAAATGCATAGAGGTTAATTTCCCAAAGTTAGGGTCCTGCATAAATATGTTCATGCTTTGCGACTGACAGATGTAGGCTCCACGATCGGCAGACATATCGATGATTACCTTCTGAGAAATCTCCCAAACAGTCTTGTAGATGTCTTTGATGTGCTGAGGGATACCAGGTACATTTTGTACTGAACCATTGGTGGAGATCAATCTATTTCTCATAGTATCATCCCAAAGGCCAAGAGCAATCAAGTCTTTCATCAAATGCTTATTCACAATGATGAACTCACCTGATAATGTTCTTCTGGAGTAGATATTTGAAGTGTAAGGTTCAAAACACTCATTGTTGCCCAAGATTTGAGAAGTAGAGGCAGTAGGCATAGGAGCCATCAGAAGCGAGTTTCTCATTCCGTACTTCTTGATTTTTTCTTTCACAGCAGACCAATTCCATCTGCCAGACTTTGGCGTGACCCCCCAAAGATCAAACTGCAACTCTCCCTTAGATGCTGGAGAACCTTCGTAGGTTTCGTAGGTACCTTGAACTTTGGCAAGTTCCATGGAAGTCTCCACAGCTGCAAAGTACATGGTTTCGAATATGTCTTCATTCAAGCCTTTTGCCTCTGGAGAATCAAATGGCATGCGAAGCAATATAAATGCATCTGCGAGTCCCTGAATACCCAGACCAATCGGACGGTGTCGGAAGTTTGATCTTCTAGCTTCTTCTACAGGATAGTAGTTTACATCAATCACCTTGTTCAGGTTCTTGGTCGCTACTTTAGTGATTTCATATAGTTTTTGATGGTCGAAGAACAGTTTTCCATCAGGACCAGCAGTTACAAATTTTGGTAGAGCAATAGAAGCCAAGTTGCAAACAGCTACTTCGTCAGGCGCAGTGTACTCTATGATCTCAGTACAAAGGTTAGAAGACTTGATTGTTCCCAGATTCTTCTGGTTAGACTTGCTATTCGCAGCATCTTTATAAAGCATATATGGCGTACCGGTCTCGATTTGAGATTCTAGTACTTCAAACCAAAGCTCTTGTGCTTTGATCGTCTCTCGAGCTTTGCCTTCTCTCTCGTATTTTTCATATAGTCTCTCGAATTCCTCTCCGTGGCAATCAGAAAGCCCGGGGGCTTCGAGCGGACAGAATAGCGACCACTCTAGGTTTTGCTCCACACGCTTCATGAATAGATCTGGAATCCAAAGTGCATAGAATAAATCTCTAGCTCTCATTTCTTCCTTACCGTGATTTCTTTTTAGTTCCAAGAAATCCTTGATATCTGCATGCCAAGGTTCTAAGTAGATAGCAAAACTACCTTTCCTTTTTCCACCGCCTTGATCCACATAGCGGGCCGTCATGTCAAAGTTTCTAAGCATTGGTACAATACCATTGGAAACTCCGTTCGTACCCTTTATGTAGGAGCCTTTGGCTCTTACGTGGTGAATAGACAAACCTATACCTCCAGCAGACTGGGAGATCTTCGCGCATTGCTTCAATGTGTCATAGATCCCGTCAATACTATCATCCTTCATGGTAAGTAGGAAGCAAGAGGAAAGCTGAGGCTTAGGAGTGCCGGCATTGAAAAGGGTAGGAGTAGCGTGGGTAAACCACTTCTCGGAAAGTAAGTTGTACGTTTCAATCACTGACTCCATGTCCTCTTTATGGATCCCAACTGCCACTCTCATCAACATGTGCTGAGGACGTTCTACTACTTTTCCATTCAACCGGATCAAATAACTTCTCTCCAAAGTTTTGAATCCAAAATAATCATACCCAAAATCCCTTTTGTAATCAATCGCAGCATCTAGTTTTGCTGCATGGTTTTTTATAATTCCATATACTTCTGGATCCAGCAAGGCCGCGTTTTCATCAGTCTTTGGATTCACATGTGTATATAGTCTTTTCATGGTATTTGAAAAAGACTGGCTAGTAGTTTTATGAAGGTTAGAGATAGCTATCCTCGCTGCCAAGATTGCATAGTCCGGGTGCTTCACAGTAAGAGATGCGCAGACTTCAGCTGCTAAGTTGTCGAGCTCTGTAGTGGATACACCATCATACAAGCCATCAATTACCTTCTTGGCAACATCAATTGGCTGGATGAATGTAGGGTCCAACTCGTAGCAGAGGTTCTCTATTCTTGTTGTGATTTTGTCGAATCGTACTGACTCTCGCCTTCCGTCTCTTTTTAATACTAGCATTTATTTGGGGTTTTTAGGTTGATGGAAAAGTTTGGGTTAATTAAAAGTCTTCACCAATGGAGAATCTAGGAGAATCGTCAGCGCCATCTGTAGTCTTCATAACTCCCGCTTTTTGGTAGTCACCAACTCTTTTCTCGAAGAAATTGGTCTTCCCCTGAAGCGAAATCATGTCCATGAAATCAAATGGATTCGTACTATTCCATATTTTATCGCACTCTAGCTCGTCTAGCAGTCTATCTGCTACAAATTCAATGTACTGGCACATCAGGTCAGAATTCATTCCAATAAGTCTAACCGGAAGCGCATCCGTTACAAATTCTTTTTCGATTTCTACGGCATCACGTATGATCTCTCGTACCGTTTCTTTTGGCAATTGATTGTTCAGATGCTGAGTATAAAGATGACATGCAAAGTCACAGTGCAATCCTTCGTCACGAGAAATTAACTCATTGGAGAAGGTGAGACCTGGCATCAAACCTCTTTTCTTAAGCCAGAAAATCGAACAGAAAGAACCGGAGAAGAAGATTCCTTCTACTGCGGCAAAAGCAATTAAACGCTCTTGGAAGTTTCCATTATCAATCCACCTCAAAGCCCAATCTGCCTTTTTCTTCACACAATCTATATGCTCGATGGCGTGTAGTAGTTTATCACGCTCCACGGGATCCTTAATGTAGGTATCAATGAGAAGGCTGTAGGTTTCCGAATGGATATTTTCCATGGCGATCTGGAAGCCATAGAAGAATTTTGCCTCAGTATATTGAACCTCAGAGACGAAGTGCTCAGCCAAATTTTCATTTACAATTCCGTCACTTGCTGCAAAAAATGCTAAAACATGAGAAATGAAATGGCGCTCCCCATCATTAAGTGCTTTCCAATCCACCATATCTTGACCTAAATCAATCTCTTCGGCAGTCCAAAAGCTTGCTTCTGCTTTCTTATAGTATTGCCAAATGTCATTGTGCTGGATTGGGAATAAAACAAAGCGATTCTTATTCTCTTCTAGTATTGGTTCGTTCTGCATTGCTACTTGGTTATTTTTTAATCGTAATGAATTTGTCCTTAAATAAATTTTATTTAGTCCTGGGATAAGAAAAGCTGCCTTTTCAGAACAGCCTTTGAACAAATATGTAAATCAAAATCGGGAAATAAAACCTGTCAAGTGTCAGTTTAATGTAGTTTTTGAACAAAAGTCATAAGTTGTATACTATTCATTAAATCAATTAGTTATACCTGATTGAGTATACTTTTAAATTAATTGAGTGGGCTGATTTTAGGGGTTTGAGAAAAAATCAAATAATTCCAAAAAATATTTTCAACCAAAATTCAAGACCAAATTTGAATAAAAGTCAAGTATTTCACATAAATAATTTTGCTTTTCAATAATTTGAGCATCAGTATCTTCCATAGAAACCAGTTCAAATATTTCAAATGATTACTGAATTAAATTGTCTTTTGTTTGGGTATTATTAAGGAGATTTTCAGACCAGAAATACCAACTGCAACGTTGGGTTTTAACACAGAAATAATATTTCTGACGCCTGTTTTTTTCTTCCATTCAACTTTCCTATATTTGCACTCCGATTTCAAAAGAATCAAGAACTATGTACGCAATTGTAAACATCGCAGGAAAGCAGTTCAAAGTAACGAAAGATCAGTTTGTCTATGCTCCAAAGCTAGACTTAGAAACTGGCGCTTCCATCGAATTCGACCAGGTACTATTAGCTGAAGCTGATGGATCTGTGTCCGTAGGCGCTCCCCTATTAGCAGGAGCGAAGGTATCTGGGAAGGTCCTAGATCACGTAAAAGGTGATAAAGTCATCGTCTTCAAGAAGAAGCGCCGTAAGGGCTACAAAAAGAAGAACGGTCACAGACAAGATTTCACCAAAGTTTTGATAGAAAGTATTACAATCTAAGTTTTCTCTTAGAAAACGATAAAAGAATAAAACCATGGCACATAAGAAAGGCGTCGGTAGTTCCAGAAACGGTAGAGACTCTCAGTCCAAGAGATTGGGCGTGAAGAAATTTGGTGGCGAAGTAGTAATCGCCGGTAATATCATCGTAAGACAAAGAGGTACTAAGCATCACCCAGGTGAGAACGTAGGACTTGGTAAAGATCATACGTTGTTCGCAATATCTGACGGTGTTGTTACCTTCAGAAAGAAATATGATGGCAGATCATACGTAAGCGTATTGCCGGCAGAAGCTTAATTTAAGCAACCAACCAATTTTGAAAGCTCCTTCATCCGAAGGAGCTTTTTTATTGTCTGGATTTTTAANTCATACGTAAGCGTATTGCCGGCAGAAGCTTAATTTAAGCAACCAACCAATTTTGAAAGCTCCTTCATCCGAAGGAGCTTTTTTATTGTCTGGATTTTTAATTGAGAATTAACCTAAGTGCGCACAGAGTGCAGCACTTAGGTTTATCATTTACTTAGATGTTTGAAAGTCCTCGATATCTGAAATGGTGTTTTTTCACTTAAGTCGTCCATATTCTGCGAAACACGACTCTTGCCCTTAGACAAACAATACCGAGCTCAATAGTAAAAATTGGCTTCAACAAAAAAGCCCGACTAATAAAATATCAGACAGGCTTTGTTTGCAATGTATTTTTTAAAAAGGTCTATAGCTCACTACTTGATCTATAAATGTGGTGGCACTTTCTGGTGCAATAATGAGAATAAATACAATCCCGAAAATCGCTCCATATAGATGCGCGTCATGATTGATAGCATCATCTTGATTTTTCCCTTTGAAATAAGAGTAAAGAAGAAACAGTACACCCAAAATAAATCCAGGTAAGCAAAGTATCCCAAATAAGCAGATATCCGAAAGAGGCCGAATAATAATACTGGCAAAGACTGTGGCCGCAGTTCCTCCTGAAGCTCCTAATGCTCTATAGTAGCTATTATCCTGATTTTTAAGGTAAGTAGGAATATCTGAAATGATAATGCCTAAAAGATAGAAAAGCACATACACTGCGCCTCCTATCACTACTCCGAACTTGTAAGCAAGCACTTGCTCTACCACACCTCCAAAGAAGTAGAAGGTGAACATATTGAAGAAAAGGTGGATGTAGTCTTTGTGGATAAATCCGGAAGTGATGAATCGATCCCACTGCCCATTTCGTTTGATTTTATAAGGAATGAACATGCAGCGTTCCATAAATGCGGCATTATTGATTCCATAGTAACTGCTAATTGCTGTGATTATAATCAGGACAATTGTTATTGATAAGGTCATTTATTATTTCTCTCTGTGTATTAGGTCCTGAGTTATTTTCTTAAGTTCAAGGAAATAGTCTTCATTTTTAAAATGGATTGCATCGTATTGAGCAAATCCCGCTTCGAAATAGGAGTTCATTTTTGCTTCTGTAATCGCTTTAATTCCTAGCTTATCATAAATCCCACGAACAGCTTTCACTTTTTCTTCTTTGTCGAATTCACCTTGGGAGAGCCAATAGTTAAGCTCTACGGCATCTTCACCTTTGGCCAGTTCTAATGCCTTTATCAAGAGAAAAGTCTTTTTATTTGAAATGATATCACCGCCAACCTGCTTGCCAAATTTTGCCTGATCAGCAAAGACATCGAGTAAGTCATCCTTCAGTTGAAAACCAACACCGATGTTCATACCGAAATCATAGAGCTTCTGTGCATCGCTCTTTTCGGCTCCGGCAAGCAAAGCACCAAGTTGTAAAGCGAATCCCAGTAATACTGCAGTCTTCAAACGGATCATGGTAAGGTATTCGTCCTCATGGACAGATTCTAAAGACTCAAAATTCATATCGAATTGTTGTCCTTCGCACACTTCAGATGCTGTTTTGTTGAACAAGCAGATGATCTCTCCAAGTTTTTCAGCTTCAGTTGGTAAAAGCAAATCATAGACTTTTACTAGCATTACATCACCAGAAAGAATTGCTACGTTCTTGTTCCATTTCACATGGACAGATTTTTTTCCCCTTCTGAGTGGGGCATCATCCATGATGTCGTCATGCATTAGAGTGAAATTGTGAAATACCTCCACAGCTGCTGCCTGACTTAGGATTTCTTCTGGGTTTGGCTTGTAAATTCCATATGCCAATAAACTAAGCAAAGGACGGATTCTTTTTCCGTCCAGGCTCAAAATATAGGTAATAGGGTCATAAAGTTCTCGGGGTGATTTTTCTAATCCGATGGCACTCGGGAGGTTCTGGATGAATGTTTCCAGTTTACCTAATAACTCGTGCGCGTGGCTTTTTTCTGTCATTATCTGCAAATTCCAAATCTATTGTTCTTCGGTCAATATCTGTATTAACTACTCTGACCTTCACTTTGTCTCCCAACGTGATCATTTTTTTTGTTTTCGATCCGACTAAACGCATGTTTTTCTGATCGAAATCGTAGTAATCGTCATCCATATCCTGGACACGAATCATACCTTCACACTTTGTTTCTGTGATCTCCACAAAGACACCCCATTCAGTAATTCCAGCTACAATTCCTTCATAATCTTTGTCTTCTGCAAGAGACATGAATTCTACTTGCTTGTATTTGATGGAAGCTCTTTCTGCATCCGCAGCGCGTTTTTCACGCTCTGAGGAATGCACACATTTTTGCTCCCATGCTTCTGCGTCTGGAGATTTTCCGCCGTCTAGATAAAGCTCAAGTAGTCGATGAACCATCATATCCGGATATCGACGGATAGGAGAAGTGAAGTGTGAATAATGAGCGAATGCAAGTCCAAAGTGCCCTTTAGGCTCTGTCGTGTATTTGGCTTTTGCCATACTTCGAATGGCCAGCTGCTCTAGTACATTTTGCTCAGGTTTACCCTGAATGTCCTCCATTAATTTATTGAGCGACTTGGAAATAGTCTGCTCGTTTTCAATATCAAAAGGGTGACCAAATCGCTTCGCAAAGCCGGAGAAAGTATCTAAGCGATCCATATCAGGAGAATCATGTGTACGATACACGAAGGTGTCTTTTCCTTTGTTCTTATTGAAAATAAACTCTGCGACGTATTTATTAGCCAACAGCATAAACTCTTCAATGAGCTTATGAATGTCTTTTCGCTCTTTGATTATCAAGCCAAGTGGAGTTCCTTTTTCGTCAAGTTTGAATTTAACTTCTACAGTTTCAAAATTAACAGCACCCTGCTTGAACCTTCGTTGACGGATTTTCTTGGCCATCACATTGAGCAAAGTCAATTCCTCAAAGTAATCGCCAGACTGTGTGTCTATGTTTTCCTGTGCTTCTTCGTAAGCATACCTTCTGTCCGAGTGGATGACAGTTTTGCCTATCCAGTGCTTTTTTACATTCGCCTCATCATCGACTTCGAATACGCAAGCAAAAGTCAGTTTGTCCTCGTTTGGGCGAAGAGAGCAAAGTCCGTTACTCAATCGCTCCGGAAGCATAGGGATGGTACGATCTACCAAATAAACCGAAGTAGCACGATTATAGGCTTCTTTTTCTAAAGCGGTTTTTGGCTGTACATAGTGAGTCACATCAGCGATGTGTACACCGATTTCATGATTTCCATTTTCGAGTTTTCTGTAAGAAATGGCATCATCAAAATCTTTTGCGTCCGCAGGATCAATCGTGAAAGTTAAGATGTCTCTGAAATCCTTTCTCTTCTTAATTTCTTTTGCCGTGATGTTCTCGGAAATTGCTTCTGCTTCTTTTTCAGGCTCCTCAGGATACTCGAAAGGCAATCCGAATTCGGCCATGATAGAGTGAATCTCTACTTCGTGCTCTCCAGCTTTGCCAAGCACCCGAATAACTTCGCCAGTAGGATTTTTGTCGCCCTCTCTCCATTCGGTGAGTTTGACTACTACTTTTTCGCCATGCTGAGCACCATTCAGAGCTCCGCGATGTACAAAGATGTCCTTGTGCATTTTTTTGAAATCTGGAACTATAAATGCAAAGCGAGGTGATATTTCCACTCGGCCTACAAATTCGTCACGGTTTCTTTCCACAACTTCGAGCACTTTTCCTTCCACCCGTCCGGTTTTCCCCTTGAGCGGATAGACCATCACACGTACTTTGTCACCATCAAGCGCTTGCTTGAGGTCGGCGTCTTTGACCAAAATATCTCCATCGACTTTTTCTGGGGCTAGGGGGACAATGAATGCGAAGCGTGGATTTACAAAATCTACAACACCTTCGATGAACTCAGGATCTTGAGTTGATGAATAATAATTTCTTGGATTTCGGGAAACTGAACCGGCTTCTACCAGTTTGCTAAGTACTGGTTCTACGCCTCCTTTGGTAAGGGCGTCCCGGATTTCCAGTTTCTTGATAAGCTGCTTGGAGTTGAATTCTTCTCCGAAATGTGCATCTAAAAATTGAAGGATACGACGAGCCAAGCCGGCTGCATCTGTTGGTTGGTCTCCTCTATTTTTGCTTGTTTTTTTTCTGTCTGAATTTCTTCCCATGTTTTGGGTTGTTGATTAGGGTTAAGGTAAAAAGATTTATGTCCCTGCGCCCATTAATCTTTGTGATCTTTTTTTGAATCTTCTAAATGGATGATTTCTATTTCAAGCTCATCCGACTGAGGATGCATAGCCATATATACCCGAGCTGTGACTTCCACATCCTTAAGACAATATTTTTTGATTTTTTCTACGTCTTTTTCAAGATGGAAAGTAGCGTTGACCTGACTTCCGTCGAGGTCATCTTTAGAAGTAGGAATTCCAAAAACTGAAGCTAAAAGCTCCAATCGGGTATAATGTTTATAGTCTCCAAACTTCCAAAGCTCCATCGTATCTAGATGGCGAACTTCCCAGGGCTTTTTCCCTGAGATCTGTAAAGGCTCTGGCAAAGCTACTCCTTGGATGAGCATTCTGCGGCAGAGGTATGGAAAATCAAATTCTTTACCATTGTGGGCGCAAAGAATCCATTTTTTCTTCTCTAGCAAAGCTTTGAATTGTAAAAGAAGTTCCATTTCGTCCTCATTTGCAAAACATTTCGACCGGAAGGATAGTTTTTTGTCTTTCTTTTTCCACTGAAAATATCCAACCCCTACGCAGACTACTTGTCCAAATTCGGCATGAATTCCAGCTCGATCAAAATACAATGCTCCCGGTTCATGAATAACTTCTTCAGTTTGGATCAAGCGTTCTTTTTTCAGCCATTCCTCCTGAATCCGCACTGGCAGTTCCTCGTATTTCTCTGTAAGTGATGCTGTCTCAATATCAAGAAACAAAATGTCATTCAGTTGATCAAAAAAATCTGCCATAAGCGTAAATTATGCGTGGAGAACTCCTTCTAGGCCAATTTCGAGAATCATCTTTATGAACCCAGAATCAAAACTGCCGGAAGTAAAGATAAACTTTTTATCAAAAATCTGATCCATAATATAATAACTCACCCAAAACTCATTGTTCAAAGTAAAAACGGCTGGATCAATGGATTCCACTTTAGCTATTGCCTGCTCACCAAGTTCACCAATCATATGTCGGAGTGTTGAAGTCTTTTTCATTATCCCGTTTATTTCTCCATAGCCTTTGGAGGTAATCATGATATTTTTCAACTCAATCAAATTCAAGTTGATAATATATACGGCCCACTCAGTGCCTGCGACGGTCTCTTCTTTCGCTATCGCCAATTTTACCCCTGTGACTGGATGGAAATCTATATCTTTTTTCATCTGGTTATAATTGTTTTTCAAAGGTCATAACCTGTCCCGTGACGAAGGAAACGGGATGGAATCTCGCAGGTTATAATCATCCCTCTGTGTGTCGCTTGAGTCATGCTCGATTTCATGATGCTATGTTCTCCATTTCAAATAAATCGATCAAATGCTGCTTTACTTTAGTCTTGACCTCCTGCATATCCACTGGTCTACTCAGTTCTAGATGAAGTGATGTCACGGCTTTGTCATCTATCCCACAGGGGATGATATGACCAAAATAGCTTACATCCGTATTGATGTTGAAGGCAAACCCGTGCATGGTCACCCAGCGGCTGGATTTCACACCCATTGCACAGATTTTTCTAGGATTTGTTTGCTCAATGTGATCTAGCCATACGCCTGTGAGACCATCAATTCTTCCAGCTTCTACCCCATAATCTGCCAAAGTCAAAATGATAGCTTCTTCTAGTAATCTTAGGTATTTGTGGATGTCTGTGAAGAAATTGTCAAGATCCAAAATTGGATACCCTACTAGTTGGCCAGGGCCATGATAGGTGATATCGCCACCCCGGTTGATTTTATAAAACTGCGCATGGTAGCTTTTAAGATCTTTTTCATCCAACAGTAAATTTTCTTCCTTGCCACTTTTCCCCAGTGTATAGACATGAGGATGCTCGACGAAGAGGATGTAATTATTACTTGGAGATTGATCGGCGGGAGCCAACGCTCGGTTCTTGATTTTCAAAGCGACTATATCAGCAAATAATTGTTCCTGATAATCCCAAGCTTGCTGATAATCAAGCTGGCCAAGGTCTCGGAATTCTACTTTTTTATTAATAATTTCATTCATCGGATAGTCCCGAGGGAGTTACTTTTCAACTGAGCCAGCAACTGGTTCGTTCATTGATTTTTCAAAATTAAACAAATATCCAAGATGGCTGAACACAACGATTCCGGAAAACTTGCAGAGCAACTAGCTGCAGAATGGCTAGTTGGCAAAGGTTATGAATTAATTGACACAAACTATCGTCATGGACATGCTGAGATTGACCTGATCACCAAGTTCAAAGGATTATTGATTTTTGTAGAGGTCAAATTCAGGTCTGGTACTGGATTTGGCTATGCAGAGGAGTTTGTCGATGCGACTAAGCGAAAGCTCCTGATCAAAGCAGCGGATCAATATATTTATGAGAAAGATTGGCATAAAGATATCCGCTTTGATATCATTGGCGTTTATAGAGATCGCAGCGGCAAAATTAATTTCAGGCATTTTGAAGATGCTTTTTACTAAAAATCACTCCAGTTTTAATTTTTAAAAAAAAATGATGCAAAAAGTAATTTTAACTTTCTTTTTTGGCTTGTTTACGATCGTAGGATTCGCACAAGATGCTAGGAAAGACCAGAGAATCGAAGAAGATGCTATCGACGCTAAAGCAGCATTCTTGGCAGATGACCCAGATATGGATGATTTCTTTAGCTCATCCTATGGCTACATTATCCTGCCAAATGTAGGTAAGGGGGGACTTGGAATCGGTGGAGCTGCTGGCAATGGAGTTGCTTACCAAGGTGGAAGCAAAGTGGGCTATGCTAAAATGACACAGATCACGATTGGATTCCAGGCAGGTGGTCAGGCATATTCAGAAGTGGTCTTTTTTGAAAATAAAGAAGCTTTTGACAGATTTAAGAACAGTAAGGTAGAAATGTCTGCTCAAGTGTCTGCAGTAGCCGCAGCTTCCGGTGCTTCTTTGAATGCTAAATACGTGGAGGGTGTAGCCGTTTTCACAAGAACAAAAGGAGGATTGATGTATGAAGCCTCAGTAGGTGGGCAGCAATTCAAATTCAGAGAAAATTAAGTGTCAATTGTCTTTTCTATAAACTAGATTTCCGTCCTTATCCCATTCAGCTCGGATATATGGACGGAAATTTTTTGTGTAAGCAGATTCCTGATATTGAACCTCACGCTTTCGGATGGCTTTGGTGTTATTGGTGTCCCAATATTCTGTCCATAGGCCTACTTTTTCTCCATATTGGTATTCACCGGTTACTGCCACTTGTTTGTCCTCATAGAAGTGAAAGTAGTTTCCTTCCTCCAACCCATATTGAACTGGAATGATCTCTTTGATAGTTTTGGTGGACTGATCGAAATACCGAGTGCGTGATTCCCTAGGCCAGCCTGCCTCAAAGTGATTTTTGTCCTGAAGGACATTTTTTGAATCGTAAAGCATCCAGGTTTTGTGCTTTGTGCCGTAGTAAAACATGCCGCTTTCCACCACTTCTTCATTGATCACCCGCTCATAAGGGCCGTGAAGCAGGTAGCCTTTGCCTATTACATATTCTTTGGTTTTGATGCTTCTTTCCTGAGGATCAAACCAATAGACGTCACGAATATATGGATCAGGCTTACGCGTTGCGTCGGTGTAAGTGAAGTGCTCAAAAATCTGCTGACCTCGGATTTCCTGCCGAGTGTAGCCCTTTCGGGTTTTGATCCCAAACCATTCATTCTTGCGTGCTTTCTTCTTTTTCTCCTTTTTTTCTTCCTTTTCTTTTGAGTCATCAAAAAGCAGTAAAGGCATAGTGGTGGGGAGCAATCTGGAATTCACCACACCACTGGAATCAGGGTCTGATTTAGGTTTTGATTCTTCTTTTTGGGCAAAAGAAACTCGGCTCAAAAGTAGCAGGAAAATAAAACTGATATAAAATCGACTCATTGTTTACAAAAACGCAATTTACTTCGGAGTATTTTATCCAAAAATAACATTTCGAGATCAAAAGCCACCGATTGTTTAGATTTTATAATCTTCTCTCTATTTTTGTGGAATTTGTAAAAAAATCTCTCAAACAATGAATTCTATTTTATCAGACCGGATAATCAATATGGAGGAATCAGCCACTCTTGCCATGGCAAAAAAAGCAAGAGAGCTGAAATCCCAAGGAGTTGATATCATCAGCCTTAGTTTGGGTGAGCCAGACTTCAAAACACCAAAGCATATCCAAGTGGCTGCAAAAGATGCAATCGACGAAGAAAAGTACTTTTCATATCCTCCTGTAGCAGGTTATCAGGATCTGAGAGAAGCTATCGCAAAGAAGCTTCGTGAAGAGAACGAAATCACTGAAGCAAAAGCTGAAAACATCGTTGTTTCTACCGGGGCCAAGCATTCTATTGCCAATGTATTCATGTGCATGATCAATGAAGGGGATGAAGTAGTGATCTTTTCTCCTTACTGGGTGAGCTATGCTGAGATCATCAAGTTGGCAGGTGGAGTTCCTGTTTTAATACAAGGCACTTTGGATAATAACTTCAAAGCAACTGCCGCGCAATTAGAAGCTGCAATCACTCCAAAGACCAAAGGAGTTATTTACTCGTCTCCATGTAACCCTACTGGATCAGTATTTAGCAAGGAAGAGCTAGAGGCAATCGCAAACGTGGTGAAAAAGCATGAAAACATCATGGTGATCGCAGATGAGATCTATGAGAAAATCAATTTTGTAGGCAGAAATTACAGCATAGGATCATTCCCAGGAATGTTTGACAGAACAATTACCGTAAACGGATTCTCTAAAGGCTATGCGATGACTGGCTGGAGAGTAGGTTATATCTGCGCGCCGGTATGGATGGCAAAAGCTGTAGAGAAAATCCAGGGTCAGTTTACTTCTGGTGGAACTGGTATCGCTCAAAGGGCTGCCCTTGCAGGTATTTCCGGAGATCAAACTCCAACTACAGAAATGGCAAATGCTTACCTAAGAAGAAGAGGTTTGGTCTTGGAATTACTTCGTGATATCCCAGGCATCAAAACTCACGTGCCAGAAGGAGCATTCTATTTCTTTCCGGACGTGACAGATTTCTTTGGCAAGTCTGCCAAAGGGCATGAAGTGAAAGATGCAGATGATCTTTGTTTGTATCTTTTGGCTGAAGCTCATGTGTCTCTAGTGACAGGAGCTGCTTTCGGAGCACCGGATTGTATCAGGCTCTCTTATGCAGCTTCAGATGAAGAGCTCGTAGATGCACTAGGCAGAATGAAAAAAGCTTTGGGCGAACTAGTTTAATAAAATATCTCTGAACCCCGGCAATCGTCGGGGTTATTTTTTGCCTAGCCAGAAAGACTTATTTTTGGGAAAAATTACCCTATGGCTGAAGTAATCGTAATCACACCAGTTAAAAATTCTCTAGATACTACCCTGGATACTGCAAGAGCTATTGCTGGCTCAACGGTTGGACTGAGACATGTTATTTTTAACGACTTCAGTACAGCAGAGACCAAAGCAGGATTGGAGCAAAATCAGTCTGAAATTGGATATGATTTAATCCATCTGGAGGAGCATACGGATCATCCTTCACCAAATTACAAGCTGGTGCTTCAGATGGCTCAGAAGATGGCAAAGGAAGCAGATCTGCCACTTTTGGTAATTGAATCAGATGTGGTGGTGAAGCCGGAAACGATTGCTGATTTGCTGGATTTTCAGATAGCAAATACTAAATCAGGACTAGTAGGATCGGTGACAGTTGATGAAAATGGCATAGTGAATTTCCCTTATCTGAAATTCAAAGGAGTGAAAGAGTCGGTGATAGATACTTCCAGAAGTTTGAGTTTTTGCTGTACGCTTTTCTCCAGAGAGTTTTTGAAAGCATATGATTTCATAGGATTGGATGAAGCCAAAGATTGGTATGATACCTTCATCTCAAAGAAATCAATAGAACTAGGCTTCAAAAATCATGTGCTGATGAATGTGGCTGTATGGCATAGGCCGCATGCCAGCAGACCATGGAAACAACTCAAATACAACAACCCAGTGAAGTACTATTTCTTGAAATTTTGGAAGGGAATGGACAAAATATAGGTGTCCCCAAAGATTTTTTCACCTAATCGAAGAACTCATTTAACTGATTCAGATTTTTTTTCAAAGCCAAGGTGTCTCTGCCAAATTTTCTCAGGAGATAGTCCTCGGATTCCAGGAGTTCATAACATTCCTCCAAGTCGCTGGGATTTAGATTTTCATTTTCAAAAATTATAGCATTGGGTTTGGTCTTGGGGATGTCAAATATCCGGATTACTTCCAAGTCATATCCTTCTGCATCTATTTGTAATAGATCAATCTGAGTGATAGCGTAGGTTTCTAATAAGGTTTTGGGGCAGATGACTTGGACCTCTTCAGAGGTTATTTGTTGATCAGGATCTGAGGGAATTTCTATGCCGTACTTCTGGCAGTTTTTCTGTACGATTCCTTCTACAAATAGCTGATCTATTTTCTCTTTTGAAAAAGAGGCAAGCCCAGTGGCCCAACGCATGGTGCTAAATCCGATTTTATACAGATTTTGGACACCGTCTTCATTTCCGATGGCGGCACAGATAGGTGTTATACCTTTATTGTGCTGGTATATTTTACGTAGTTCGTTGCGGAATACATCTGGCTGAGGTTCCAAAAGCACCCCTTTCCACTGATCTCTTTTGATGAATTTATGGATAGGATCATGAGTGATTCCGTCATTCGCTCCAATCTGGATTACCCAGAAATCCCCTTTTTTGGAGCGTGAATATGCAGATAGAAATTCTGAAAGACTTCCCTTTTGTGGCTTATAGAGGTATTTGTAATATAGGTTAAAGACTGGATGGTCAGTTGCACTCAAATTAAATCTGAAGTCCTTCCAGAGCGCTTTGAGGGCGGACTTTACTTTATGTTTTAGCATGTACCGTAGTTTTGTATAGGTTGGAAGTAGGGTTATTTTTGCGTCAAGAGTCAGAAAAAGTTAATATTTTACCCCGATGTTTACTGTCTTTTATAAAACCTGGTTTCAACTATATAAATCGTATATTTTTAATGATCAATTTCAGATATGCCCAATAGCCTTATTTATTCCATAGTTACTAATAATTATGATCATGTAAAACCGGCTCCTAAATATCCTGGCTTTGATTTCTGGTTATTCACTGATCAGGAGGGGCTAGAAGTAGAGGGCTGGGAAGTATTTCAAATAAGCAAATCTACCAATCCAATCAAGCAACAAAGGCTAATCAAGATCAACAGTTGTAAATATACCCCCAGTTATGAGTTAACAATATACATAGATGGAAATATGGAGCTAATCCGGAATCCTATTGATTTATTGAAGAAGCATTATTCAGGAGGATTTATGACTACCTGCCATCCTAAACGCTCAACGCTAGTAGCAGAGGGGATGGAAATTGTCAGAAAAAAGAAGGATTTGGAGCAGAATGTAGCTGCTACATTGGAGTTCGCGAGACAAGTTGGGTTCGCGGATGATATGGGGTTATACGAGACAGGAGTGTTGATCAGAGACAAATCTAAAGGAGTGGCGATATTGGAAAAAAAGTGGTCGGAATTACTGGAAGAATATTCACACCGTGATCAGCTCACGTTGCCCATAGCTTTGCATCTTACAGGTGAAGAAATAACTTCCATTCCTCGATCAATCACATTCCACTATGTAAAGATGAATCGTGGTCATAGAATTTCATTGAAGTTTAACAGTGGAAAAAAAGGGTGGTTATCTAAAATGATTTTCAAGTTTAAAAAAAGATAGGTTTTTTGATTAGACCTACTGCTATGAGAGTTTAGAAATAGGTAAATGTGAATCACTTTATGACAATGGATTGCATATCAACTCAGAAGACGCCAAATAAATGGCTAGGTATTTTATTTACTCAAATCACATGGAGATTCTAAGTGAAGTTTTTAGTTTGGATATAGCAGGAAAATCCCGACAAAAATTTGTGTAATCGATTGAAAGGCATATCTTTATACTGGTGATTAAACAACTTTTCCTTAATATTTGATTTTTTAAAATACGGATTCTTAAAATAATCCATTTTTCCAACTCAACCTGTTTCAGAGAAAATCCGGACTACGGTCCGGGTTTTTTTTTGAGGATTTTTTAGTGAACTTCGAATCCGAATTGCATCAAGGTTCCAATGATCAAAAATAAGATTTTACTTTTTCTGGGTTTTACATGTGCCTTTTGCGTCCCTAGTTTTGCTCAGAATGAGAAGTTACCATATGATTCCAATTATGTGGAAACCAACCACGAAGTATTTGGGTTCAGGCTTTATACTTCCCAGAAATACACTCGACTGGTTCTAAACGTGCCGGACCAAGACCGGGCATTTGTAATGAGGCCAAATACTGGCTTGAAAATGGGAGTTGGGTTTAGTTATCAGCGATTAACAATTAACGTTTCATTTCCAGTTGGGTTTTTATACCGCGAAAAGCAGCAGAGTTGGCCATTCAATTTGGATTTGAATTCGCATATTTATGCTCCCAAAGTCATCGTGGATTTATTCGGGCAATTTTATGGAGGATATAAGATTCTCGCGGAAGACTTGGCGAATTCAGATGAGGACTATCTAAGAGAAGACATGCGCTTGGTGTCAATGGGCGTAAATGTGAATTATCTTTTTTTTGGAGAAAAGCTTTCGTTAGGTGCTTCTTTTAATCAAACTGCCACTCAAAAGCGATCAGCATTTTCTCCATTTGTAGGATTTGAACTGTATGGGGGGAATATGAGAGGAGACTCCCTGTTGCTGCCGGAAAGTCAAGTCCTTGATGCAAGCAATTTTGATAGGGCTGGCTATTTTCAAGCAGGACCCAATGCAGGTTTGGCTGGAACCCTGGTTTTTGGAAGGGGTTTCTTTGTTACGGGTACTGCATCAGCTAATTTGAGCGGAGGATATTCTAAGTGGAGAAATGGAGAAGAATTCAAGAAATGGGGGGTAGTGCCTACTTATTATCTCAGAGCATTTGCAGGCTATAATGGCAAGCGCTTCTCGATCAATGGCAATTATGTTTATAAAAATTTGAATCTAATAAAAGGGGATGCTTTTGATCAGGCAGTCAATACGGGGAATTTCAGGATTAATCTAGTGTATAAGTTTAACCCTGGCCACAAATTCAAAAAGGGGTTTAATAAAGTGAATCCTATCCGGATTGTTTTTAAAGATTAGTACCTAATCCTGTGTCCGCACCCTGATAATTATTTTAGCTTTGAATGCATAAAAAACCCAATTACAATGGCAGATCAATTCGGTATTCAGGAATCATTGAATAAACTGGGCATTCAGCCCTCCAATCTTGGGGTGTCCACAGGTTCTAAATGGATAGATTCGAAGGAGTCTTCCATTGGCTCTTTTTCCCCAGTCGATGGAAAAGAAATTGCTCAGGTACAATTTGCGGATAAAGAGACCTACGAGCAGGTTCTAGTGCAGGCTCAAGTAGCATTTTTACACTGGCGTAATGTTCCCGCCCCGCAACGAGGAGAAATTGTGAGAGAGATCGGCAATGCACTCAGGGAAAAGAAACCTGACTTAGGGAAGCTTGTTTCCTATGAAATGGGAAAATCATATCAAGAAGGTTTAGGCGAAGTACAGGAAATGATCGATATCTGTGATTTCGCAGTTGGTCTTTCTCGCCAGTTATACGGACTTACTATGCACTCTGAGCGGCCAGGTCATAGAATGTATGAGCAGTGGCATCCACTAGGAATAGTCGGTATTATATCTGCTTTTAATTTCCCTGTTGCTGTTTGGTCTTGGAATGCCGCTCTGGCTTGGGTATGTGGAGACGTGTCTATATGGAAACCAAGCGAAAAAGCCCCTCTATCAGGTATTGCTTGCCAGAAAATAGCTGCTAAAGTGTTTCAAAAACATGGAATGCCTGAAGGAATCTGTTCTTTGATCATAGGAGATTATAAAGTGGGAGAGATGATGTCTCATGATGCTCGTGTGCCATTAGTTTCTGCAACAGGATCTACTCGTATGGGTAAACTCGTAAGCGAGGCGGTTGGTCGAAGATTGGGTAGATCCTTATTGGAGTTGGGAGGTAACAATGCAATCATTATTACTCCTGAAGCAGATATGGATATAGCGATTAGAGGAGCCTTATTTGGAGCCGTGGGCACCGCTGGGCAAAGGTGTACTTCGACTCGAAGGTTGATTATTCATACAAGTGTGTATGAAGAAGTGAAAACCCGATTGGCAAATGCTTATGCAAAATTAGTGATAGGAAATCCTTTGGATGAGAAAAATCATGTTGGGCCAGTAATCGATAAAGATGCGGTAAGCATGTATTTGGCAGCCACAAAAAATGTAATAGAAGAAGGAGGGAAAGTTGTAGTAGAAGGAGGTGTTCTTGATGGAACAGGATTTGAATCTGGCTGCTATGTAAAACCGGCGATTTATGAAGCGGAAAATCATTTCGAGATTGTGCAGCATGAGACTTTTGCACCGATTTTATATTTGATCAAATACGATACTCTAGCCGAAGCAATCGAGATTCAGAATGGCGTTCCTCAGGGGTTATCGTCAGCGATTATGACCACTAATATGAGAGAAGCAGAAGCATTTCTTTCTGTGGCTGGATCTGACTGCGGCATTGCAAACGTGAATATCGGGACGTCAGGAGCAGAAATAGGCGGTGCTTTCGGTGGAGAAAAGGAAACAGGTGGTGGTAGAGAGTCAGGTTCTGATGCATGGAAAGCTTACATGCGTCGTCAGACAAATACAATTAATTACTCAGCTGAGCTTCCACTTGCACAGGGCATTAAGTTTGATATTTGATATCCGTATTATCTGGCTTGAAAATATTTTCGAAGTATTTGTTCTCATTTTCAATGTATTAGCGGTAGTGTATTAAAATGGATTTGGTTAAAAGAAAATAGAAATTACCTTTGCATTCCATTTGAGACATAATGGGAGTTTAGCTCAGTTGGTTCAGAGCATCTGCCTTACAAGCAGAGGGTCGGGGGTTCGAATCCCTCAACTCCCACATAACAAATTATTTTCCTAACGAGGAAAGCACTTATTCTCATTATGGGAGTTTAGCTCAGTTGGTTCAGAGCATCTGCCTTACAAGCAGAGGGTCGGGGGTTCGAATCCCTCAACTCCCACATTTAATCCCGACTCTTCGGGATTTTTTTTGCTTCATGGCCTGCTATTTTTACATATTGCACTCTACCCAACTGGACAACTTCTACCTTGGACACACCTGCGAGATACTGGAGGAAAGGTTAAGAAAACACCTTTCCAATCACCGTGGCTTCACTGCTAAATCAAAGGACTGGAAAATAGTTTATCACGAAGAACACATCGACAAAAAGGCGGCATATCAGAGGGAAATAACTGTTAAGTCATGGAAAAGCAAGAAGAAAATCATTGAGTTAATCCAAAGTAGAAGCTGAAGAGTTACTTCTACTTAAGCAACCTTGTTTTTTTAATACTATTGCCTTAATTGAGATCTGGCTCAGAGCATTCCGATAAAATCGGAAGGGTCGGGGGTTCGAATCCCTCAACTCCCACATTTAATCCCGACTCTTCGGGATTTTTTTTGCTTCATGGCCTGCTATTTTTACATATTGCACTCTACCCAACTGGACAACTTCTACCTTGGACACACCTGCGAGATACTGGAGGAAAGGTTAAGAAAACACCTTTCCAATCACCGTGGCTTCACTGCTAAATCAAAGGACTGGAAAATAGTTTATCACGAAGAACACATCGACAAAAAGGCGGCATATCAGAGGGAAATAACTGTTAAGTCATGGAAAAGCAAGAAGAAAATCATTGAGTTAATCCAAAGTAGAAGCTGAAGAGTTACTTCTACTTGAGCAACCTTGTTTTTTAATACTATCGCCTTAATTGAGATCTGGCTCAGAGCATTCCGATAAAATCGGAAGGGTCGGGGGTTCGAATCCCTCAACTCCCACATTTAATCCCGACTCTTCGGGATTTTTTTTGCTCAAAAAAAGAGACTGTTTCATGATTGAGAAAGCCTCTTTTTATGTGGATATTCTTGTTTACTCCAAATTCAACATAAATCCAGCTCGAAACCAACGTCCCGGCATTTGAACAGTGCCGGATTCTATATAATCTGCATCAGTAATATTGGATGCCTCTGCAAAGAATCCGATTTTCCCAGTTCTATTGTAATCAGCTCTAATGTCCAGCAAGAAGTAAGGGTCTTGTTTCATCCGCTCCACATATCTCATTTTGGTGTTCCACTCAAATTTTTGGCCTATTCCTAGATGAACTCCACCTATCACTTGATTTTTCAGTGCGGTCAATGCATAGCGAGTCTCTATCCCCGACTGATTGATAAGGTCTGCATTGATGTAGTTATAGGAAAACATAAATTCCTTGATTTGAACAGTTCTGCCATTCGGACTTACTCGGTAATTCAAAGAAGCTTCAATTCCGTTGAATATCACTTCGCTGAAATTCTGCGGTTGCCAAGGTGTGTCCGCGTCAGTTCTAGTCCACTCGATTAGGTTATCAGTGCTTCTGTTGAAATAGACTAGTTCTGCGAAAAATCCGGATTTAGACAATTTTGCTCCGATCTCGAAGTTCTGAGCCTGCTCTGGCTCAAGTAGATCATTTCCGATATTGGTAGGGCCTTGATAGTACAGATCGTTGTAAGTTGGGATCCTGTAGCTTATTCCATAGCCTGAATAAAGTCTAAGATCTGAGGTTGCCTGATATCCAAGTTCCGCTCCGGGAAAATGCTTCCAGCCGTATTCTGAATAATAGTTGGAATACAGTCCGGCACGCAAATCTACCTTGGGCCCAAAATTGACTATTTGTTCCAAAAAGATGCCTGTCAGCACGCGTTCACGATTTCCAAGATTAGTGCTTTCGATAGCTTCCTTTCTAGTTTCTAACCCAAAACCAGTTTTACCAAGTTCGGTTTCAAAATTTCCGTTAGCTTCTAAGGCAAAAACGTCTGTAGTATGATTGTTTTTATAGAATTCCGGCTCATTTTTCTTGAGTACATATTCATCTTGATTTCTCCGGAAATACCCTCTCGTGTTGAGGTAGAAATTTTCAAGAGTTAAGGTATGACTCAAGGAAGCAAGTGTAGTCTGCACACTTTCCCACTGATCTGGAAAGGCACTGGAGTAAAAACCATTGGCACCAAAGCTGCGGTCGGTGTAAGCTATCATACCTTTCAGCTCGTTTTTCTCATTGAGATCTAGACCACCTTCGTAGAAGATGTTGCTGACTTGGTAGTCCGAGTTGTACCAATGGCCATTGGAGTCATCGTAAGAGATCGCCAAGTTTTGCTTGAAATTAGCTACTGGTAGTGATCCTGCAAAATTGATCCCTTTCATCCCAAAGTCTCCGGCATAGCCTTGGACTCTGGCGTATTTTTTATCACTCAGCTCAGTAATCACATTGATCGCACCGGCATAGGCATTTTGGCCAAAAACTCTTGACGCTGGGCCTTTCAGCACTTCTACTCGGTCGATATTGACTAGAGGCACTGGAATATTCATCATGTGATGCCCTGTCTGTGGATCGCTGAGCTTAATACCATTAAGAAGCATGAGTGTCTGCTCAAACGAACCACCACGGATACTTACATCTGACTGTACTCCAGTTACTCCTCTTTGCCGAATATCCACGCCCGGTACAAATGATAAAATCTCAGCTAAACTCCTGGCTGGGGTGGTTTCAAGCTGGAGTTTATTTACCAGAGAAATATTTCTGCTTTGCTTAGAAAAAGGGATTTGGATCCTGTTTTCTTGGATCAAAACTTCACCTAAATCCCGGGTTGTGGTGTCAGTTTGAGCATACAGGCATAAAGTAAATGCCACGGAGAACACAATTAGTACTAGTTTTTTCATAGGTTGATCGTAAATAGTAGCCCAAATGTGTACTGAAAATATGCTTTTTCCAATAATGATATATTTCTAAAAATTCGTTAAAGAGAAGACTCTCCTGTAAAAAATACCAGAGCTTCAAGTAGCAATTCTTACTTTTGCGGCTAAATCAATAAATAGTATGCGCAGGAAAATTATAGTTATGCTGCTTTTTGTGGGGGCAATGCTCGCAGGAATCAGTAGTTCTTTTGCTCAAGAAGTAAAGGAAAATAATCAGAAAGAATTTGGTGAATTTATCAACCGAAAGGGTACCTATACTCGATCTGCCACTGGCAAACCTAATGTAGGCTACTGGCAAAACAAAGCTGATTATCAAATCGCTGTGACCTTGGATGATCAGGTACACACCCTTACTGGTAATGTCACGCTTACCTATACCAATAATAGTCCTGAGAAGCTGGATTTCATCTGGATGCAGATGGAGCAAAACAGGTTTACTGAAGATTCTCGGGGTACTTTGACCACACCAATTCAGGGAAACAGGTACAATGGAGATACAGATGGGGGCTTTGATATAACTAATCTGCAGGCCAAAGTTGGTTCTAAGGGATCTGTTTCTTCAAAGCATATTGTGACTGATACCAGAATGCAAGTGTGGTTCAACGAGCCTATCCCTGCCAAGGGCGGAACAGCGACTGTTTCCATGGATTTCTCTTTCAAAGTACCGGTAAAAGGAATGGACAGAATGGGAAGACTTAAAGTCGAAGATGGCTGGATCTATGCTTTTGCACAGTGGTATCCTAAAGTAGCGGTATTTGACGACGTGGAAGGATGGAATGTGGAGCCTTACTTGGGCGCTGGAGAGTTTTATCTTGAGTATGGTGATTTCGATTACAAAGTTACCGTGCCTTATGACCACATCGTGGTAGGCTCCGGGGAGCTTTTGAATCCAAAAGAAGTTTTGAGTAAAGAACTTCAGAATCGCTATGCAAAAGCAAAAGACAGCGATACTACGGTAATGCTGATCACCACTGAGGAGATAGGCAATACTGAATTGACTAGACCTAAGCAGGATGGAACCGTCACTTGGCATTTCGCTATTGAAAATAGCCGTGATGTAGCTTTTGGGACTTCTAAAGCCTTTATCTGGGATGCAGCGAGAATCAACCTGCCTAGCGGGAGGAAAATTTTGGCTCAGTCTGCGTATCCTAAAGAATCAAATGGAGAAGAAGCGTGGTCAAGATCAACTGAATATAGCAAAGCTTCCATCGAACATTATTCTTCCATGTGGTTTGAATTCCCGTATGCTACTGCGACTAACGTAGCGGCTGATATAGGTGGCATGGAATATCCAGGATTGAACTTCTGTAGCTACAACTCCAAAGGCGAAGATCTGTGGGGAGTGACTGATCACGAATTTGGGCACAACTGGTTCCCAATGATCGTAGGCACCAATGAGCGTCGCTACGCATGGATGGACGAAGGCTTCAATACATTTATCAACCATTACAGCACCTTGGCATTCAATGATGGAGAATACCCATCCAACTTGAATGAAACCCGTAGGTATTTGAACTTCTTCACTAGCGAGACTAGAGAGGGTATTGATACCTATCCAGATGTAGTGAATGTAAGTAATTTGGGTATGTTGGCGTACAATAAGCCAGCTTTTGGTTTGCTAATGTTGAGAGAATACATTTTGGGACATGAGCGCTTTGATAATGCATTCAAATCTTACATCAAGACCTGGGCTTACAAGCATCCACAGCCTACAGATTTCTTCAATCATATAGAAAATGTAGCCGGAGAGAATCTTTCATGGTTCTGGCAGGGGTGGTTCTACGGCACCGGTAATATTGATTTGGGCGTCAGTGCTGTAATTCCTTATGCTGGAAATTACGTGATTGTACTGGCCAATAAAGGGGATATGCCTATGCCAGTGCAGTTGGAAGTGACTTTTGAAGATGGTACAAGTGAGCTTAAGATGCTGCCGGTAGAGATTTGGCAGCGGGGTGATACGTGGAATTACTTGCTGAAAACAGGCAAGAAGGTGAAATCAGTAGTGATCGATCCTGCTAAGCTTCTTCCGGATGTGAATCTTGGAAATGACAGCTGGCCACAGAATGTTTACGAAAAATGATAATCAAAAGTGGCTGTCTCATATTGATTTTCATTATTGGAGACAGCCTTTTTTATTCAATAGAGGCCGATTTCCTGAAATCGGTCTCTATTTTTTTGACTACTGTTTAACTCTTTAGCAATAGGC
>NZ_JAYEEY010000004.1:0-239057 GCF_035156415.1 Algoriphagus persicinus | reverse complement strand
ACTACATTTAAGTCTTGTTTTTCCACACCTCAAAGTACATATTTTGAGTAAAACAAGAAAGGCTAGCCGAGTAATCGACTAGCCTTTTAAACTATCTACTTTTGAGACAGCCTCTTTTTTGTTTTTCTTACTTGGGTCTTCGATGATTTGAATCACTGTCGGAACATATCTGCTTTTGGTGAAAATCTGCTCATTTTCCCAGTCAACTAGGATCTCTTCATAGGCCAAAGGAAGGATAATTTCTCCAGTTTCGTTAATAACACCTGTAAGTCCATCTTTTTGCACTATCACAAAGTTCTTCTTTTCTCTTCTTAGCCCTTCAAATTCCGCGGGGATAACTTCCTCTCCCTCACCATTCAGTAGTCCGGATTTCATGGATTTTTCCACCAAAAAATAACCGTCAATAGTGCGATATATAGTATCATAACCTTCGGTATTAAGCGGAGCACCAAATGTGTTCAAAAGGAAATACTTGCCATTGGCTTTGGCGATAGCCAGTCCTTGGTGGAATGGTTTTATTTCTTCCCAATTTGCATCAGAGACAAGCTCTCCCGTGGAGCTTATCAATCCCCAGGCCNGTTCAAAAGGAAATACTTGCCATTGGCTTTGGCGATAGCCAGTCCTTGGTGGAATGGTTTTATTTCTTCCCAATTTGCATCAGAGACAAGCTCTCCCGTGGAGCTTATCAATCCCCAGGCCTGGCTTGATCGAAATGCAGCTATTTTTTCTGAAAATAAGGTTGTCTCAGCATATTGAGGTGAAATAATCCAAGCACCAGATGAATTCACAAATCCGAAAGCACCTTTCGATTTAGCGGGGTAAAGTCCCTCGTTACCAAATTTGATCTCCTCTACCTCAACCATAGGTTTCACCAGCCAGCCTTTTTTTCCTAAAAGCCCAATTCTGTTATCTCTAAAGTGAACATTATATAAGTCCTTGCCGATTTTATTGACGGCAGTCATGCCTACATCATCAAGCAAAATACCATCATCTTCCATGACACGTCTGAGCTTTCCGTGGATGTATTCCAGCAGGATGTCATTCTCAAAAGTGATTTTATGAAATGAATTGTAACGGATGTTTGACTTGATATCATTCCCTTCTATGAGCAAATACTGATCTTGGTTATATCCATAATAGAAATTGCCGTGGGTATGCTGCAGTGTCTCAATGATAGGGTTTAGCACATAGTCACCTTCTCTATTGACCAAGCCAAAACCACTTGCTTCTTTGGCCAAAATAAATTCCCCTTCGTTATCCGAAAGAAGTTCGTAGGTTTTATCAGGATTTGGTGATAATGGCATAGAATACGCATTCTCTTTACGCACTATGATTACTCCGGTATTTGTAATCTTAGCCTCATCCAGTTCTCCTAAATAAGTTGTTTTATTGAAGCCTCGTTGGAATAACCAGTACTCGTTTCCTTTGTTTGCCAATAAAATATTGAAGTAAGTTTGGATACGCTCGTATTCCAAAGGCAAAACTTGCTGACCGTATTCATGAAATGCCCCAATACCGTCTGGACCTTTCACTAGGATCCAAGGTGCTAGGTACTGGTATATTTCTGTCCCTACTAATGAAACTGCTGGTCTCAAATCTCTAGCTAATAAAGAGAGTTCGTTACCAACTTTGCCTATTCTCACCGTTTCGCTGAGAAGATCAATGTCATCATATATTAAGCGAGATTGAAGCTGTAGCTTGGTATCATATAATTCCCAAGATTGGGATTTAGCACCTTCGGCGATGAAAAATGTAAGGATGATACCTATAAGCAGGGTAAAGTTTATCTTCATGTAAGTGTGAGTTATTCAGCATGGGTTTAAAGGCAAAATGACCAAAGGTTCAATTTAATCCTTTGGTCATTTTTGTCTGTATTTGCTTAGCTTATTTTTTAGTTTTGACCCGGTCAAGGTTGAAAAGATCAGAAATTATTTCGATCATTTCTTCTGCTTGGTCTCGCTGGCAAGCCGCACGAAGTTGTACCACAGGAACTTTGAGGATTTTTTGCATCATGCTTTTGGTGATCTTATCCATCACTGCATATTCTTTGGCATTCGCATTTTTCATAAATCTCGCCATCTCTTCCTGGCGGATTTGTTCTAAAGATTGCTTTAGTTTATTTATGGTAGGTGATACCATCATTTCCTTTTTCCAGCCGAAAAACTCCTCAATGCTCTCCTCTATGATTTCTTCTACCTTCGGAACTGATGCAAGTCTTTTTTCCAGTGTTTCGGTGGCCTTACTGCGGATGTTATCCACATTATACAGAACTACGCCAGGGACATCCTCTACGGAAGTTTCAATGCTTCTAGGCACCGATAGATCTACCAGCAATTTATAACTGTTGATCTGGAATTTTTTGACCAATTCCTTGGTGATAAATGGTTCGGACCGCTGAATGGAACTGACGATGACGTCTGCCTCTTTCATAGCATCCAGGCAACTTTCAAAAGGGATAACGTCAAAACCCATTTCTTGGGCGATTGATTCTGACTTGGACTGGGTTCTATTAGTGATTTTGACTTTTGCACTTGGGATGTGAACCATGTTTTTGGCTACATCCTCGCCAATTTCACCTACTCCGATTAGCAATATTCGCGGTTCGAATGTATTCGATGTCAGACTTTCGATTAATTCGATAGCGGCGTAAGATAAAGATGCTGCGCCATCGCGAAATGCTGTCTCCTGCACTATTCGCTTATTAGTGAAAAACACCGTATGCATCAATCTGTGAAGAAATGGTCCAGCCATATTCAAGTCAGCAGAAGCCTGATAAGCTCTTTTTACTTGATTTGAGATCTGAATATCACCAACTACCTGCGCTTCCAATCCCATTGACACTCTAAACAAATGTCTGATCGCTTCACGGTCATCATTGAGTATCTCAAAGTATTCCAGATAATTGACTACGTCAGTTAGTCCTTTTTCAAGACCAATGAACTTGATTATTTCAGTACTAATGTCTTGATCGTGTCTATAATATACTTCTGTTCTGTTGCAGGTAGAAAGTATCAACGCATCACTTAGGCTAAAAAAGTCATTGAGCTTCAGTAAGATAGCATGAACAGCCTGCTCATCAAGAGAAATAATCTCCCGGATTTGTACAGGTGCATTCTTATGTGATAAACTGAGTGCTCTTAATTTGACTTGCATCATGCTGAAGCTTGGTTTGCAAATTTAACAGACAATGACACGGGAAGTGCCCATTTCGGGTATTGATGTGTTAATTTGGAATCTATCTAAATAACAGTCCCCTTTACTATTGTAGTACTAGTGAGTATTGATTTCCAAAGCTAATCCTATTAACTTATGTGTGATTGATAAATTCTATCATTTTTTTGATGAGCTATGAGAGCTAAATTTTTTTATTGGCTGAAATTTTATCTCGGGTTCTCCAGCAAAGAATCACGTGGCTTTGTGCTCCTTATTCCCTTTTTACTTCTCCTTGTTGTTTCCAAAGGCATTTTTAGAGAAATAAGAAAGACCACAGCTGCAGATTTTCACATCCAGTATTTAGCGACTCTAGACAGTCTTGAATCTTCTGGGAATATCCTGGTGAGTTCACCCTTTCCGGTTTTCAATGCCCAAGATACAATTATCAAAAAATCAACTTCTAAGCAGCTTGAGAATCTCAATCGCTTAGCGTTTTCAGAAGCCGATTCAGTGACTCTGCAAATTGTCCCAGGAATTGGTCAAAGTACAGCAAGTAGAATCGTGAAGTTTAGAGAAAGTCTTGGTGGACTACATAGCAAAACCCAGCTCATGGAAGTTTATGGATTGAAACCCGAGACAATCGAAGCGATCTGGGAGTATTTCGATTTTTCACCGGGTATTTCCAAAAGGATGAAAATCAATCAAGTGGACCTGGATGAATTGGCAAAACACCCTTATGTAAGTTATGCTGAGGCGAAAGTTCTGATCGCCTATCGAAATCAACACGGCGACTTCCAATCTTCCGATGACCTGAAGCAAATCAAGATTTTCAGAGGAGAATGGATAGATAAACTCACTCCTTACCTTGATTTTCAATAGTTTGATGATTTCATTTATCCAAATGAGCGATTTTACCCATCTTTGATCCATGGATTCTAATCTGGATCAAATTCAATTACCTCAACTCAATTTGCCGCATTTCGAGCCTCAACTTCTGGAGAAGGAGGGGAAGATGTGGATTTTTGATTCACTTCGCAAAAAGCAACTGGTTTTGACTCCCGAAGAATGGGTGCGTCAGCATTGGATCAATTTTCTGATCTCACAACTGAAATTCCAAAAAGGACTTTTAGCATTGGAAAAAGGCTTAATTTACAATAAACTGCTCAAGCGGACAGATCTGCTGGTCTGGGACAAAAGTGGTAATCCCTATTTGCTAATTGAGTGTAAGGCTCCCAAAGTGAAGTTGAACCAAAAGACCATTGAGCAGGCTTGCATGTATCATAAGGAATTGAAAACACCATTTTTAATCATCAGCAATGGGATACAGCATATTTGCTTGAGTTTCGATCAAGTGAGTCAGCACTTTACCCAAGAGAAAAACTTCCCCGAACCTCCTATTTGAATGAAGTGTTGTAAATTTGAAGTACCAGAATAAGCCAATTTAATCTGAAATCTCTAGTTAAAATATGTCAAAACCATCTTCCATTCATCCTTGTGACCTTTGCAGTAGTCGTAAGCTTTCTATGCTTTCTGACCTTACAGAGGAGCAGGCTTGTAATATATCTGACAACAAAAACATGATTTCGCATCGAAAAGGGCAAATGCTTTATTACGAAGAAGCCAAGCCACTCGGGGTTTTTTGTGTGAATTCGGGAGTAATCAAAATATTTAAAACAGCCTCCAGCGGCAAAGAACAAATCATTCATCTGGCTAAAAAAGGTGACTTGCTAGGTTATTCCGCATTACTGGGAGAGGAAAATTACACCAATTCTGCCATGGTTATCGAAGATGCCAAAATCTGTTTTATCCCAAAGGAAACTTTTCTGAAAGCCTTGGTAAGTAATGGCCCTTTCTTCAAAAGGCTCACCAGAGCCCTCAGTCATGAGATCGGAATCATGGAGGAGAAACTAGTAGATGCTTCGCAAAAGAGCATTCGTGAGCGATTGGCGTATTTGCTTCTGCAACTTGCGAATTCCTATGGACTCGATGGAGGAGATCATCAGCAGATTGATTTGGTGCTGAGCCGCGAGGAAATAGCTAGCTTGATTGGTACAGCCACCGAATCTGTCATTCGATTATTGTCTGAATTCAAAAAGGATAAACTCATAGAACTGAGAGGTAAGAAAATTGTGATTTTGGATAAGGAAGGTTTAGTGAAGCTTTCAGATTTTTATGCTTGAGTTGAACATAGCTACTCGTAATGGGGTTAAAGCGGTATGAAATCGAGCATGACTCAAGTGTCACAAAGAGGGATGATTATATCCCAGCATACACCGCAACAGCAGATATGCTTGTTCTTAGGGCGCGTAAGGCTGTCGCAGCAGCAAGCCAGGCGGCTGGCCTGCGGGGTGAAGCATTGCTGGCGTCTTGACTTTCCCACCCGCAATCTGGCCTCTCGCTAAAAATGTCCACCGGACATTTTATTCACGCTCCATCCCCATTGCGTCAAGGCAAAAGAACAAAAGAAATCGAGCATGACTCAAGCGATACTTAAGAGAACGATTATTAAATCCTTCAGGTGTTTTTAGAATTCCGCAGGCGTTTAACTAAGAAATCTAAATTGTAATCATATAAAATCGAGCATGACGCAAGCGACATACAGAGGGATGATTATCCCTAATGCGAGATTCTCCCGATCCGCCGCGGCGGACGGGACAGGCTGTCTGACCATTAAAAATCAAAATATAAACAGATGAAGTCTTGCCTCTCTAAATACGTTTTTGCGCTTTTATTCATACCTGCGTTTTTCATTTTTTCTACTCAGGTAGATGCCCAATCAATTGCATTTAAAGCGTTACTTTCCACACTTTACGATGCTGACTTCCCTGTCCTGAAACCTAGCCAAGTGTCTGATTTGAGTACCTTTCAGGTGTTGGATACCCGTGAAAAGGAGGAGTTTGAAGTTAGTCATCTCAAAAATGCCATCTGGGTCGGATACGACACCTTTACCCTGAAAAATGTGGCTTCATTGGATAAAAGTAAGCCGGTTTTGGTCTATTGCACGGTTGGGGCAAGATCTCAGGATATAGGGAAAAAGCTAAAGGAAGCAGGATATAATGAAGTATATAATTTATATGGTGGTCTGATCGAATGGGTAAATGAAGGCAAGCCGATTTTTCAAGACGATTTTCCTACGAAGAAAGTGCATACCTATTCCCAATCTTGGGGTATCTGGCTGAATAAAGCTGAAAAGGTTTACTAATGCCCTATTAGGTCTTCCATACGACCAATTCCTAATTCTCCACATCTTTATTTGGCATCAGACCGTAAATCATTCCTAAAACATCTCCACATGAGAAACCTGAAAATCCATATTGCCCTTGTACTTAGCGTCATTCTTTTTAGTTGTCAGAGCTCGGTTCCAGGAATGGCTGGAACTACACCGCCGAGTCACAAAACTTGGAATGAAATGCTTCATGCAAATGTCAGTGCAGATGGTAAGGTGAATTATAAGGGCTTTATCAAAGAAAAGGCGAAGCTAGAAGCGTATGTGAACAGCATCAGTGCAAACGCTCCCGATCGCAAAACCTGGACAAAAGACGAGCAATTGGCTTATTGGATCAATGCATATAATGCCTTCACCGTGAAATTGATCGTGGACAATTATCCCGTGGAAAGTATCAAGGATCTTGGGCCAAAATTGAAAATTCCTCTGATCAAAGATGTATGGCATTACAAGTTTTTCAAGATAGGAGGTCAAGAGTCCAGCTTAGACGAGATAGAGCATTCGATTTTGAGAAAGGAATTTGAAGAGCCACGAATCCATTTTGCCATTAATTGCGCATCGGTCTCCTGTCCGCCTTTGCTCAATGAAGCTTTCGAAGCTACTACCATCGATGCCCAGCTGGATAAGGTTGCCACCCGATTTGTAAATGATCAAAGTAGAAATAAAATCACGACTGAATCAGTTCAAGTCTCCTCTATTTTCTCTTGGTTTAAGGGAGATTTCACCAGGAATGGTAGCCTAATTGACTTTTTGAATAAGTACAGTAAAGTCAAAATTAATTCTGATGCAAAAGTGTCACATCTGGATTATGATTGGAATCTGAACGAATAGAAATAAGTTTTTGGTAAATTTCCAATTGTGCCCTAATCAAAACCAAACCCAATGAGTTCAAATCGCCATGTGGTCATCATCGGCAATGGGATAGCAGGAGTGACCTGCGCCAGACAGCTTCGGAAGCTCGATGAATCGGTAAGGATTTCGCTGATTTCAGGTGAATCAAAATACTTTTTCTCCAGAACTGCACTCATGTATGTCTTTATGGGGCATATGGAATTTGAGCATACCCAACCTTATGAGAATTGGTTTTGGGACAAAAACAGCATCGAATTGAAAGAAGGCTGGGTGAAATCAATCGACTTTAAAACCAAGAATTTGCTTTTCCAATCTGGAGAAAACATAAACTATGATGAGCTTGTGATCGCCACAGGGTCAAAGCCTAATAAATTTGGCTGGCCAGGCGAGGATCTGCAAGGTGTTCAAGGATTATATTCAAAACAGGATTTGGAACTTATGGAGGACAATACTCAGAATGTGCAAAGAGCAGTAATCGTGGGCGGAGGTTTGATAGGAATTGAAATGGCGGAAATGCTAGCTTATAAGGAGATTCCAGTGACTTTTCTAGTTCGGGAATCTGGATTTTGGGACAATATATTACCTAAGGAGGAATCAGAATTAGTGGGGAGGCATATGCGGGAGCACCATATTGAATTGCGATTGAATGAAGAGTTGGGAGAAATTATTTCTGATTCAAATGCGAGAGTGAAAGCCGTCCGCACAAAATCAGGAGAGGAAATCCAGTGCCAATTTGTGGGATTAACAGCTGGAGTGTCTCCTAATATCGACTTTCTCAGAAGTACGGAATTGGAAGTTAATCGTGGAGTGAAGGTGGATTTGTCTTTTCAGACGAATATTTCAAATGTCTATTCAATTGGAGATTGCGCAGAGTTCCATGAAGCACCCGCACCAGACCGTAAATCTGTGGAGCAGGTTTGGTACACAGGAAGGATGCACGGAGAGACCTTGGGTTATATTTTGGCAGGAAAAAAATTGACTTACAAGCCAGGTGTTTGGTTCAATTCAGCCAAGTTCTTGGATATAGAATATCAAACCTACGGGACAGTTCCTGCTAGTTGGGACGCTGAAAAAATCAAATCCTTTTATTGGGCGCATTCCGGAGGCAAGGTTGCTTTTCGGATGCTAATGGATTTGGAAGGTAAGATTTTGGGAGTGAATAATTTGGGTTTTCGCCTGAGACATGAGTTTTTTGATCAGGCAATTGGTGGGAAATGGGATGGCTCCAAAGTCATTTCAAACCTGAACAAAGCCAATTTTGATCCTGAGTTTTTTGCTCCTTATTACATTGCTATTCAAGAGGCATTTAAAAGTCAATTTGGAGGAGATTTCAAGGTTTCCAAGAAGACATTTATCCAAAAACTATTCGGAGCAAACGTATGAAGGTGATTCAAAGATTAGGTGTTCTGTTGTTTTTGGTAGGCTTGGCAGTCTTTACTGTCATGCCTTTTTTAGGCAATTATACGCTGAATGAAGAATTGGTTTTAGACAATACAAAGGAGATCCATCAGAAGAAGATGGTAGAGATTTTCGCGCCAATGTATGGTGAAACCTACTCTTCCAATTTCTCATTCATTTCCGCTTTCAACGATAATTTCAACGCCTACAATGATGTGCTGAAAGAGGAGACAAAGTGGGATGAGGTGATCTGGG
Organism: Algoriphagus persicinus; assembly: GCF_035156415.1. Lineage (NCBI taxonomy): Bacteria > Pseudomonadati > Bacteroidota > Cytophagia > Cytophagales > Cyclobacteriaceae > Algoriphagus > Algoriphagus persicinus. The sequence continues at coordinate 230,173 of NZ_JAYEEY010000004.1, read as the reverse complement.
ATGATTATAGTTTTCCGATGGCGCAAAGTTCACTCAGCAGCCCCGTTCGCGATACTCCTTGGCTTTTCTTGGGTTTGTCTATAGGTCTGGCGGCATTGGGAGGATTGATGTACAATCTTCCAAAGCATAAGGAAGAACCGGCAGGGATCAAAAACAACGGGATATTCCATTCATCCATGAAGAATCGTGGGTGGATGGGAATGGTCACGGGAGCGTATTTGATACTTTTCTACATCATTTTGTATTGGTTCCCTGCTTACATCGTGAATCAAGTCTGGATGGTGACTCCTCTCAGCATGATTCTCAGTGGCAATCCTGCCAGTCAGTGGTTTCTTTACGGCACGATTTATACGCTTGCAATCATTGTAATGGGTGTGCGGATGTTTCGTAAATACCGAGGCAATAAGTATCAGCAGCTGCGCACGGCTTCGGTGATGTTTTTTCAGACGGCATTTGCATTTTTGATTCCTGAAATTCTGGTTTTGCTGAATAAGCCATATTTTGATTTCAAAAATATCTGGCCGCTGGATTATGATTTCTTCTACGATTATCAAATTGATACCTTCTTAAGTGGTGGTGGAGTAGGTATGTTCATGCTGATTTGGGGTATTTTACTGATCATTATTGGTGTCCCGATTTTCACTTATTTCTTTGGGAAAAGATGGTACTGCTCTTGGGTTTGCGGCTGTGGAGGTTTGGCGGAGACGTTGGGAGATCCGTATCGCCAACTTTCTGACAAGTCTTTGAAAGCATGGAAATATGAGCGTGTAATCGTACACAGCGTGTTAGTGCTGGCAGTAGTGATGACTGCGGTGACCATTGCCAATTACTTTTCCGGCTTTGCGCTTTTGGGGAATGTCACGAACCAATTACATTCGTTTTATGGTTTTGCGATTGGGTCGGTATTCGCAGGAGTGGTCGGTACTGGCTTTTATCCATTTATGGGCAACCGAGTTTGGTGCAGATTCGGCTGTCCGTTGGCTGCATATCTTGGCATTGTGCAGCGTTTCAAATCAAGATTTAGAATCACTACAAACGGCGGCCAGTGCATTTCCTGTGGCAATTGCTCCACGTATTGCGAAATGGGAATCGACGTCCGATGGTATGCTCAGCGGGGACAGGAAATCGTCAGAGCTAGCTGTGTGGGTTGTGGAGTCTGCTCAGCAGTTTGTCCGCGAGGAGTGCTGAAATTGGAAAATGGTCCTGACAAAAACCGAATCAATGAAATGCCAATAATTATTGGAAATGACTCCATCAAGATAAATGCGTAAATGATTTTCTTATATCTTTTGATTGGGATTTATACCCTCGGAATGCTGTTTATTTTCATATACAGTCTTGCTCAAGGGCATTTGCTATTGAATTTTCTTGGTGCGAAAAAAGCCTTGGGACAAGTACCTCATGTTTCACCTGAAGTTTGGCCAAAAGTAACTGTGCAGCTACCAATCTATAACGAACTTTACGTCGTGGATCGCTTAATAGAAGCCGTTTCCCAGATGAATTATCCTTCAGAATTACTCGAAATTCAGGTGTTGGATGACAGTACGGATCAGACAGCCGAGTTGATCCAAAAGAAAATTCAGGAGTTTCCGGATATAAATTTCAAATACATTCATCGTGCTGACAGGTCAGGCTTTAAAGCAGGAGCCTTGAAAGAAGGCTTGGCAAAAGCCAGCGGAGAGTTCATCGCGATTTTCGATGCGGACTTTGTACCTGATCCTGATTTTCTGTTGAAAACGATTCCTTATTTCTCTTCAGCAAAAGTCGGAATGGTCCAAACCCGCTGGACACATTTGAACAAAAACTACTCGCTGTTGACTCGCTTGCAGGCATTTGCGCTGGATGCGCATTTTTTGATCGAGCAGATTGGGAGAAATAGCCAACACGCATTTATCAATTTCAATGGGACTGGCGGTATTTGGCGAAAGTCATGTATAGTCGATGCGGGAGATTGGCAAGATGATACGCTGACAGAGGATCTGGATTTGAGCTATCGTGCCCAGCGCAAAGGCTGGGAGTTTATCTATAGACCGGAAATCGAATCTCCTGCGGAGCTTCCTCCCATAATGTCGGCGGTGAAGTCACAGCAATTTCGCTGGACAAAAGGAGGTGCAGAATGTGCGGTAAAGCATGCCAAAGCGGTCTTGGGAGAGAATCTACCTATTTCTACTAAATTTCACGCGATGGCCCATCTGTTCAATAGCAGTATTTTTATAGCCATTTTGTTGGTTAGTTTGAGTAGCATAGGAGTTTGGTGGGCAGGGACGCAAGGCATGATTTCATCCAATCTATTCCAAGTTGCAGGACTGTTTATGATCGGTTTTGTGATCATAGCATGCGTCTATTTAGTCGCGTATTTTTATGAAAAACGAAGTTTCTGGAAAAGCTTGATCCAAGCAGTTTACATGCTGCCTATATTTCTTTCTGTTTCCATGGGCTTGGCATTACACAATGCCCAAGCCGTATGGGAAGGGTTTTCAGGAAAAAAATCACCCTTCATCCGCACACCAAAATTCAATCTGGAAAGTGGTTCTGGTCTAGCAACAAATCGTTACATCAAATTCAGAATTCCAGCTACCACATGGATGGAAGGGATATTGATGCTGGTTTTTTCGGGCATGGTTGGACTTCAGGTTTATTGGGAAACATTCGAGATGTTGCCTTTTCACCTCATGCTTGCGATTGGGTATGGGTTAGTTTTCTTTTCTTCATTCAAAGCCTACAGTTTAAGTAAATAGTTTCTGATGCATAAGCCGCCAATTATTGATGTAATCATTCCTGCCTACAATGAGGAGAAGTCCATTCCAAAGGTAATTGGAGACATTCCATCTCTTGTCAGAAACGTGGTAGTTGCAAATAACAACTCCTCTGATAGCACTGGAAAAGTAGCAAAAGCAGCTGGCGCAAAAGTGGTTTTCGAACCTCAGAAAGGCTATGGAAAAGCATGCTTGACGGCGATGGACTGGATCAAAAAGCAAGAAACCCAACCCGATATTGTGGTCTTTCTGGATGGAGATTACAGTGATTACCCGGAAGAATTGTTGGACTTGATTCAGCCTATTTTGGATGATAAAGCTGAACTCGTGATAGGGTCAAGAGCACTTGGAAAGCGGGAATCAGGCTCGATGACGTTTCCGCAGGTATTTGGGAATTGGCTGGCAACTACGATGATGAAATACATGCAAGGTGCCAAATTCTCGGATTTGGGACCTTTTCGTGCGATTTTTTGGTCGAAGTTGCTTGACTTAAATATGATCGATCAGAACTTCGGTTGGACGATAGAGATGCAGATCAAAGCGCATAAGGCCGGATTCCGTTATACGGAAGTACCTGTAAATTACCGTAAACGAATAGGTGTATCGAAAGTCAGCGGAACCGTGAAAGGAGTTTTCGGAGCTGGGTATAAGATTATCTATACGATTTTTAGATATTGGTGAGATTGGATTTTAGGAGACAGTACCGCTAGTTATTCTGACGTATAACTTGTTCCTCTTCCACTTCCTTGCTTTTCAATCAGCCTCTTGTTAACTAAGTCTGCCAAAATCCGCTTAACGGTAGGAGATGGAATGGATAACCGTTCAGCTATTTCACCAGATTGAATACCAGGACGATGTTGAATAATGGCGACTATTGAGTTTTCTCTTGCCGAAAGTTGTGATGCTAAGCCACTGTTCATCAATTTAGTCATCAACTGAGTCTGGATTCTGGTTATGGCATTCAGAAAGAATTGTATCCAAACCGTAATATTTTCATTTGGTCGCAGTGCTTGACAACTCCTAAGCACTTGATAATATTCTGCTTTGTGGCTTTCTATTTCGTGCTCAAAGCTCACATATTGTATCCATTTATATCCATTTTTCAGCATTAATAGCGTTGAAATGAGTCTGCTCAATCTGCCATTGCCGTCTTGAAACGGATGAACACTCAAAAAATCGTAAACAAAAGAAGCAATTATAATTAAAGAATGGACTTCTTTTTCTGAATTGTACCAATCCACCAATCGGCGCATGGCATCTTCTGTAACAAATCCCGCTTCAGTTGTCTGAAATATAATTTGCCTTGTTCCGTCTGAAAAATTGGCTTCAACTGCATTGCTATGTGCTTTGTAGTTTCCTTTGTGCCACTCATCTTTGGTGCTATATTTCATCAATGTGTTGTGTATACTTTTGATGTTATTTTCTGTAATAGCAATACTTGAAAAAGACTCCGATATTAAATCCAATGCATCAAAATACCCTACAACTTCCTGCGAATCTCTGTCCGTCAGTTTTGTTATACCAGTCTTTTTCAGGAGAATATCAATTTCTTCATTAGTCATCTTATTTCCTTCAATTCGGTTAGAAGCCCCTACACTTCTCACAGTCGCAATGCTCTTTAATTCTTTAAGGGTTTGGCCCTCTTTTCGCTCAATGGAAGTCCATTGAGAATCAAACCTGTCTATTTCGCTGATGAGATTAATCAGTTTCCAATCAATGTCCAGGGTAAAATCATATACTTTATTATCCATTGCTTCACTGTATTTGATACGATTTGATACGTAAATATACGATTATGATTTGAAAAAATATTATAAAAATGATACGATTAGATGCGATGGTGATACTTTAAATTGTTTTAACCCGCATTATGCATTAGCAAATCTACTACGGCTTCAAACCGCTTCAAAATCAGTCGCTATGCTTCACTTTTCGCTCTCACCGTAGCGGTGCTACGACTCGATCTCCAAAGTGACTGATTTTCTTGCAGTTTGAACCCTCGTTACGAATCCTAATGCATAGTCCGGGTTTAACTATAATTTGGCCTTGTAAGAAGTAAACGAAACGTATTTTTAATAAATCATTATTCCCCGTCTAATCAAGAAGGGGCGATGGGAGTGCTTAGATTAGATTTTAGTAATTTTAGACCTATGAAATCGAGCATGTCGCTGGCGTCACACAGAGGGATGATTATCTACCATGCGAAATTCTCCCGATCCGCCGCGGCGGACGGGACAGGCTATCTCGTTACCTTCGTCGCGGGACAGGTTATGACCGTTAAAAGACAATTATAATCATATGAAAAATTTATTCATTCTTGGATTGGTTTTGCTCTTCATCTCTTCCTGCAATTCCACAGGCAGAAAAGCCATCAACGAGAAGCAATTCGCCTCGCATTGGTATCAGGACAGAGCTGAGATCAATATCTTTGACCTAAAGCAAATGCGCTACGGCGAAGAGCGGGAAGGTGAGGCAGTGATGATTTTTGTGACGGAGGATCTTTCGAAGAGAAAGCAAGTCAAACTCGATGAACCTGCTGCTGCCGGAAAAGACGCAATGAAGGTGTTGAAACTGAATATGACTCGTGATTTTGTGACGGGGGTATATCCTTACCACACCATGCTGTCGGTGTTTACGCCAGTTTATTCTGATCTGAATTCCCCTAAAATCACAGCATCTGTCACCGAATGGTGCGGCCAGTCTTTTACCCAGCTGAATTCAAAAAACAACAAGTATCTAGTCAAATTATTTTCGTATTTCGAGTCGGAAGGCGATCAGGAATTGTCTATCAGCGCCATGGCTGAGGATGAGATTTTCAACCTGATCAGACTAAACCCTGACTTGGTACCAACAGGCCATAAGAAATTGATCCCAAGTTTGATTTTTAATCGCTTCTCCCACATTCCTCTTGATGCTGAAAGCGCCGTGATTTCCAAGCGAAAAACTGGTGCGAATCAGGCTGAAGTTGAGGTGATCTATGAGGAAATAGGAAGAAAATTACTCATCAACTATGTAGATGCTTTTCCATATGAAATCATGTCTTGGCAAGAAACGCAAACCAAGGAAGACGGCACCGAAGAGGTGACTTCAGCAGTTCGTAAAAGTGTGCAAATGCTGGACTATTGGAGGAAAAACGGACTTCATAATGAGTCGATTCGCAAAAGCTTAGGGCTTTGAGCAAGCAGTTCAAGCGGCTCCTAAAGCCGCTAATCTGGCTGCTGCTGGCAGTTGGTTTTTTTTATTTGGCTTACTTTATTCCAAGAGAAGATTTCTGGCTGACCTTCACCCTTTACGCTTCACTTTTCGGAGGGATGCTGGGTGTTTATTTTTTGAGCAATCAGCCATCATGGATTTGGCTGTTCATTGGAGGGTTGCTGATTCGAATTTCTCTTTTAGTAGCTGTTCCCAAATGGTCGGATGATTATCCCCGTTTTCTGTGGGATGGAGAGCTGGTGAAAATGAGTGAAAATCCCTATTTGGGAACACCTGAAGATTGGCTTCAGAATCATCCCGAAAGTTCGAATTTCTATCTGGAAAAACTTTTGGAAGGAATGAATTCCCCTCAATATTTTTCAGTATATCCGCCCTTGAACCAGGCGATATTCTTCCTTGCTGCTTGGGGCGCAAACCTTCATCCTCAAACAGGAATTCTGATATTGCGAATAATCTTGATTTTGGGTGAAATTGGCGTTTTCTGCCTTTTGCTCAAGCTTTTTGATTATTGTCAGCTTTCTTCCAAAAGGCTGATATTCTATTGGTTGAATCCTTTGGTGATAATGGAAATCACTGGAAATCTTCATTTTGAGGGTTTAGTGTTACTTCTTTTGCTGGCTTCCTTATATACGCTAAGTAGGAGCAAAAACGCACTTTCAGGAGCGTTCTGGGGACTTTCGATCGGTATGAAACTGCTGCCCTTGATGCTGATTCCTACCTTCTTTTCATTTGCCAAAACCAGAATATCCAGCCCATTCTGGATAGGATCCGGCATTGCTGTTTTAGCTAGCTTTGGCTGGCTTTTGATTGATGATTCCTGGTTTCATTTCTTCCAAAGTCTGAAGCTCTATCAGGGAAAATTTGAATTCAATGCCTCGGTTTATTACCTGCTTCGGGAAGTTGGTTTTTGGGTGAAAGGTTACAATATCATCGGGGAGCTAACTCCGATTTTAAATGGGCTCACCCTGGTTGGGATTCTATATTTTTCATGGAAAAGAAAGCCTCAAAATCTCTTGCAACTTGTAGATCTATGGGTATTGGTTTATTTGATTTATCTCGTTTTGCAGCCTGTAGTTCATCCTTGGTATTTGATTCCGGCCTTTGGATTAAGCTTATTCACCGACAAAAAAGCCTTTCTTGTTTGGACTGCTGCAGTGATATTTTCGTACCAAGCCTATAGCGACCCTAATTATCAAGAAAGTCCAATTTTCCTTTTTATAGAATATTCAATGCTCATCCTAGTTATTTACGGGGACTATTTCAGAACAGACACAAAATCGCCTTTACCCACATGAATTATAGAACTCTGCTAACTTTTGCTTTTTCTCTTTTCATTTTCGCATGTACTCCCAGTCCAGAAAAGCAGGCGCAGGAACTCGTCGAAAAGTCAATCAAAGCCCATGAACTATCCAAGAAATGGGGTAATGTTACAGGTATCAAATTCAGGAAATGTACACGCTTGCTTGATGAAAATGGAGCGATAGAAAATGAATTTGAGCAGTGGGTGGAGTTCCGCCTAAAACCTTATTTCGAAGCTAAATTGACCTGGACAAAGGATAGTGTGCTGCATGTGTCCAATTTCAACGGAAGCAGGATGAGCTATCAAATGGGGGAGAATTCTATTGAGAATGAAGGGTTTTTGAAGGCTAAACGAGCTGAAATCAATGCTGCTTTCTTAGCTTTTGCTCAGCCATGGAAGCTGACCGATGAGCATGCACGCTTAGCTTATGAAGGTCAGAAGACGCTTGATGATGGGAAGTCCGTTGAGTCTTCTAGAGTGGATTTTGGGGCAGATTCAGTTGTATCGTGGGTTTACTTTGATCCAATTTCCTCAAAAATCGTTTCCAATGAGCAGCACGCCAAGGATCATAAAAGTCTGATTGAAACTACTTCGTATGATGAGTCAACTGGTTTGGTACTGGCAAAAGAACGTAAGAGTTTTAGAATTAATGAGGCAGGAAAGAAAGGGTTTTTGCAGGCGGAATATTTGTATTCTGATTATGAATTAACTTTTGAATAACTAGAGACTTATTTCCATTAATATTTGAATAATTAAAAAACTTAGAATTATGAGATTACAATACCTCTTAGTATTCCTATTTGGTTTCACAGTATTCACTTCTTGCAACTCGCGCACAGAAGCTGAGAAAATAATTGACAAAGCTATTGAAGCGCATGGAGGAGATAATTATAGGACTTCGAAAGTTGAATTTGACTTTAGAGACATTCACTACACCATTTTCAAGACACCCGACAGATTTGAATACATCCGAGAGTTTTCAAATCCCACTGGAAATGTGCTGGATGTGCTGAACAATGCCGGCTTTGTGCGCACTGTGAATGGGGTGAAAATCGATACGCTTTCGGAAGAATGGATAGGTAAATATTCCCGCTCGGTCAATTCTGTAGCCTATTTTGCTTTTCTTCCTTATGGGCTTAATGATCCCTCTGTATTCAAAACGTACATGGGCGAAACAGAAATTAACGGGGAAAGATACAACTTAATCAAAGTGACTTTTGCTGAGGAGGGTGGCGGAGAGGATTTTGACGATGAGTTTTTGTACTGGATAGGTATCGAGGATTCATTTGTGGATTACATGGCGTACAGCTACCATACGGATGGTGGCGGAGTGAGAATGCGGGAAGTCAGCGGGGTTCAGGAAGTCGGCGGAATTCGATTTCAAAACTACCTAAACCTCAAGCCAGAAGATGAGTCGGTGCCGGTAGATAAAATGCAGGAGCTTTACGAATCCGGTGATTTAGAGTTACTTTCAGAGATAAATTTGAAGAATATTGCCGTTGAATCGTTGAAGAAATAACCCAACATGAACCCAAAACGACTGACATTCACTAATAGAAATGACCTGGAACTGGCTGCGCACTTGTACTTGCCAGTTGATCAGGAACCGCATTTTTTTGCGATTTTTGCACATTGTTTCACCTGCTCTAAAAACTTCTCGGCAGTCACCCGAATTTGTACAGCGCTTTCACAAAATGGAATTGCAGCTTTAAGCTTTGATTTCACGGGGCTTGGGATGAGTGAAGGCGAATTTACAGAGTCAACTTTTACCAGTAATGTGAGTGATTTGCTGGATGCCGCCGATTTTCTAGCCCAAGAATATCAAGCTCCCAAAATGCTCATCGGTCATTCGCTGGGCGGTGCTGCGGTGTTATATGCAGCAGCTGAGATGAGTGAAGTAGAAGCTATAGTTACGATTGCTGCGCCCGCATTTCCGGGACATGTCCGTAATTTATTTATGAACAGCCTCGAAGAAATAGAGGAAAGCGGCAGTGCGACAGTGAAAATTGGCGGTCGTCCGTTTCATATCAGCAAGAGTTTTGTCGATGATTTGGTACAAAAACCCCTGCATACTTTTTTGAAAAAGTTAAGGAAATCTCTCCTTATCATGCATTCTCCTCAGGATGAAATCGTGGACATCAGCAATGCTGCCGAGATTTACAACGCTGCTTTTCACCCAAAAAGCTTCATCTCACTGGATGGAGCGAATCATTTGGTTTCAAATCCCAAGGATAGTGAATACATCGCAGAGTTGATAGGAAGCTGGAGCAAGCGGTATGTGTTGGTGCAGGAGGAAAATCAAGTTAATGATACACGTGGAAATCAGGTTTTCGTACGGCTGTCTGGACAGAAGTACACCACCGAGGTGATGACTCCGAATCATCAGTTGATCGCTGATGAGCCGGCTGAAGTAGGAGGAGATGACATGGGGCCCAATCCGTATGACTTGCTGATGGCTTCTTTGGGAAGCTGCACTGCTATGACGCTAAAAATGTATGCAGAGCGAAAAAAATGGCCTTTGGAACAAGTCTCAGTTTTTCTCAATCATGAAAGTGTTCACATGGCTGATAGTACTCATCCAGAAGAAAAGTCTGCAAAAGTCAGTCAGTTTACCCGAATCATAGAAATCGAAGGCGAACTGGACTCAGAGCAAAGAAAGAAACTATTAGAAATTTCCAATAAATGCCCGGTGCATCGTACGCTTCAGGAGGAGATCATTATTCATACCATGTTGGCGAAATAATACCGAACATATCGCAAGCGTCACACACAGGGGGATGATTATATCCCAGCATACACCGCAACAGCAGATATGCTTGTTCTTAGGGCGCGTAAGGCTGTCGCAGCAGCGATCCATGCGGCTGGCCTGCGGGGTGAAGCTTTGCTGGCGTCTTGACTTTTTGGTTCTTTTGCGTCTAGGCAAAAGAACAGAGAAATCAAGCATGACCCAAAGCGACACACACTGGGATGATTATCTACCATGCGAGATTCCATCCCGTTTCCTTCGTCACGGGACAGGTTATGACCTTTGAAAATCAAAATATAAACAGATGAAAAAAAACTGGTCGAGAAATTATTTATTGAGTTCTGTTCTGGTACTTCTAGGGCTATGTTTATGGGCTATTTTTCCTTTGCAAGAAGACTTAATTACCGTTGCCAAAAAATGGAAAGGTGTATGCTGGGTAGGAAGTCGTTCTCCGCTTTTGGGACCAGAATTAGAGGCATTGAAATCAACAGGAGCGGATGCGCTTTCTCAAACTCCATTTGGCTGGCAAAGTGAAAAGAATACTCCTGAGATCCGCTGGGACACCCATAATGAAAACAAATGGTGGGGAGAATCATCCGCTGGAATCAAAGCAACATTTGATTCATCTGCACGGCATGGTATCATGAATATGCTCAAGCCACACCTTTGGGTTCGTGGGAGCTGGCCGGGAGAAATAGAGATGAAGAGCGAGGAGGATTGGAAGAGTTGGTTTGAGAATTACGAGGGATTTATCCTCGATTATGCTAAAATGGCTGAAGAACACCAAATCCCGATGCTATGCGTGGGTACTGAGTTGGAATTGACCTCGAAACGAGAAGAGGATTGGCGGAAAGTGATTGCATCAGTTCGGAAAGTCTATTCAGGTAAGCTGATTTATGCCGCCAATTTCACTGAATTTGAGCATGTCAAGTTTTGGGACGTACTGGACTACATTGGTATTCAGGCGTATTTCCCACTTTCTACCAAAACCAATCCTGATCTAGCTGAGCTCAAATCTGGCTGGAAAAAGAGTTTGCCAAAAATCGAAAAGGTGGTTCGAGCCTATCAAAAGCCTGTAATGTTCACGGAGATTGGCTATTGCAACACAGTGGACGCAGCTAAAGAACCTTGGGTTTGGCCAAGTGAACGTAAGGAAGCTGAACTATCTGAAGAAATGCAGGCGCTTTGTTATGAGGCTTTTTTTGAAACAGCTTGGCAAAAGAACTGGATGGCTGGCGTGTTTTTCTGGAAATGGTATCCAGACGGGAAGCATCGTGAACCAGATTTTACCCCGCAGGGAAAAATGGCACAGCAGGTGATGCAGAACTATTTTTTGGCTGACTGATGATCAGTAGATTATTTGATCTATGTCATATTTTGGGAAAGGCATAAGCCATACCTTCGCACCGAAGAATCCAAACAGTCCTTCCTTTAAAGTTTGCTGAATAGTGCAAATCACCCTAAGTTTTATGCCTACTATCTAATGGAAGAATCGTAATCCTTGCTTATCACATTAGAATTAGGTAGTCCCAAATACTACTTGGAGTTGACCGAAAGTTGAAAAGCTTTCGGTTTTTTTATTTGTAAGGTGTCTGCACTTCCTTTATTTTTTTTTTAATTAGCTAAGTCAATAGAGCAAAGCAGTATGAAATCGAGCATGACTCAAGCGTCACAGAGTGAGATGATTATTATTCAAGCGAGATACTCCCGATCCGCCGCGGCGGACGGGACAGGCTATCCCGTTTCCTTCGTCACTGCACAGGTTATGACCTTTAAAAATCAATTATAATCATATGAAAAATAACCAAAGAAGAGAGTTTCTGAAATCTACCAGTTTGCTAGGTTTGGGACTTTTCGGAGCGGGCAGTACCCTCGCCAATGAATTCGAGTCACTTCCTCTACAAGCTAAAAGAGGCATTAATCGAATCCAATCTTTTAATATGAGTGGTTTTGCTGCTCCCAAAATTGATACTGTCCGGGTTGGGATAGTAGGACTTGGTATGAGAGGTCCTGGGGCTGTTGACCGATTGAGTAAAATAGAAAATGTGGAGATTAAGGCGCTTTGTGATTTGCTTCCAGAAAGAGTGGAAAAAGCGAAAGCCCAACTAAAGGACACACCACATAAACCAGATGGTTATTCTGGAAATGCCTATGCTTTCAAAGAGATGATGGATCGGGATGATTTGGACTTGATCTATATCGCTACACCTTGGGAATGGCATACTCCAATGGCAGTTTATGCGATGGAAGCAGGAAAGCATGCCGCCTGTGAGGTGCCTATTGCCCGCACAGTGGACGAGTGTTGGCAATTGGTGGAGACTTCGGAGCGTACCAAAAAGCATTGTATGCAGTTGGAAAATTGCTGCTACGATTTCTTCGAGTTGATGACCTTGAAAATGGCCCGCGAAGGTTATTTCGGTGAGGTGCTACATGTAGAAGGTGCATATATCCATGATTTGCTTGCTTTAAATTTCAAGAAAGATGGTGGTTACCAAGATATGTGGAGGCTAAAAGAAAATTATCGTGATGGTAATTTGTATGCTACACACGGACTTGGGCCTATTTGTCAGATTTTGAATATTAATAGAGGTGACCAGATGGATTTCCTGACATCTACCTCTACCAATGATTTTGCTATGCATGCTGAAGCTAAGAAATTGGCTGAGCAGGATAACTTCTTTGCTTCCTATGCCCAGAAAAATTTCCGTGGAAATATGAATACATCCTTAGTCAAAACCAAGCTTGGCAAGACTATCATGATTCAACATGACGTGTCTTCACCCAGGCCTTATTCCAGACTGCATGTAGTCAGTGGAACTGAAGGATATGCACAGAAATATCCTGAACCTAGAGTATCCAAAGGTCATGGCTGGTTGAAAGACGAGGAATTCAAGGATCTAGAAACGAAGTACACCCCAGAGATAATTCAGAAAGTGGGAGAGCTTGCCAAGAAAGTGGGAGGCCATGGTGGCATGGACTTTATGATGGATTGGAGATTGATCGATTGCTTGAGAAATGGACTCCCACTCGATCAGGATGTGTATGATGCGGCACTTTGGAGCTGTGTATCTCCACTTAGTGAATGGTCTGTAGCCAATAGATCCAATTCTATTGACGTACCTGATTTTACGGGCGGAAACTGGAAAACCAATGCTCCGGTAAATATCACGCTCTCGGGTGGAGGAACAACTGGTGTGAGAGTTTGATTTGCTTTTAGAAGCAGGTAGCTTTGCCAAATAAACCAATAACCCACACCCTACAATTCTGAAACCTCAAATCAAGCCTCTTTCCTTCGACTCAAACCTCTTCCACTATCCCGTTGGTAAAATCCATGTGGATGGGGATTGGGACGAAAATGCCTTTTTGGAGCAATCAAAAGAATATCAATTAGTTTACATTTTCTCGGAAAACCCCTTGACGGTGACTGATGGGGCAATTCAGCTGGTAGATACTAAAATCACCTATCAGAAATTGGTTTCAGTATCTGATGAAATGCCTTCAGGTATAGTCCCTTACAGAGCTGAGATGTGTGAAGGCCTACTGAAACTGGCATTGGATAGCGGGGAGTATTCCAGATTTAAAATAGACACCCGATTGGGACAGTCTGAGTTTGAAAAACTTTATAAACTTTGGATTAAGAAGGCATTGGATGCTAACTCTATATTGGAAGCGCAACCACTCCAAGGAATGGTTACTTATTGCTTGGAGGGGAATAGTGCCAGCATTGGCCTAATTGCCGTTGCCCAAGGAAGCCGCGGCCTAGGCTGGGGCAAAAAGCTGATGAAAGCAGCAGAAGTAAAAGCATTCTTATTTGGGGCAAAAACCATTACCGTAAGCACCCAAGAAGCCAATTCACCTGCCTGCAAATTGTACGATTCACTTGAATACAAACTCTTTGAAAAAATGTATGTATATCATTGGTGGAAATCGAGCATGACTCAAAGCGACACACTGCCGGATGATTTATAATCCATGCGAGATTCTCCCGATCCGCCGCGGCGGACGGGACAGGCTATCCCGTTTCCTTCGTCACGGGACAGGTTATGACCTTTGAAAAACAATTATAAACAGATGAAATACCCATGACGAGTGGACGACACACAGGGGGATGATTATATCCCAGCATACACCGCAACAGCAGATATGCTTGTTCTTAGGGCGCGCTGGGAGGACGAAGCACGAGGGTGCGGTTGGTATGCGGGCGGAGGACAAGCCGTTAAAAATTCTTTCGGTGAAAGAATTTAGACTTGGGCCAGTTTGCAGGGGAGGCGTCTTGACCCCTCCCACGATCCGGGCTCTTCGCTGAAATAATCCTAAAAAAAATGCATAATAAAGGGTTTGCCCGTTAGATTGGCACAATCCGTCCGATTCACCGTCGTAGCATGTACACGCAATAAAAGCTCATTATCCTTGGGGACTGGACGTTCGGTGTTCTCAACTTTAATTACTTCAGGACTTCCGTAAGATCTTCGGATTGCAGCTTTCATATGCGATGAGTTTTTTTGCAAGTCGATTAACCGCCGTGTAGGTTAGCCAAGCTCACCAACCGAGGGGAAATAGGACATAGTTTAGTGATATTTTAAGTAAATTTATTCTATTCCGTGTTTTCCTGCATCTGTAGAAGCGGGATAAGGGGACTGGCAACCTTGCTGTACATTGTATTTTTCAAAAGTGTGTCTTTAACTGTCCACTCTAAGATCGTAATTCATACGCAAATTTTTGATGCTATTTTCTAATTGTCAAAAATTGAAAGTACCAATGATGCCGTGCAAGTTTAAAATAATTTATGCGGCGATTATTTATTTAGATGAACGTAAACGCAATTGCATCTTTTGGTTCGGGGGATGGATTTCCTCATTTCAGGGCAATAAGACACACATTAATCAATATATACAATCACATTTTAGCTCAGCAAGGCCTTGAGTTGCAGATAAATCTATAGGAACTAAAATTAGCTGCATGATCAGAAACGCTTAAAATTAGTTCTTAATAAGGCTCTGGGGCTTTTTAGAGGTAAGTTATCAGGAAATCAAAAGCAGTATTGTTTAAATTGCACTCTTAGATGAATAACTTTGAGTTCGAAATTCATTCTGGGTAGCGATGGAATGGCGTTTGAGGCCTTTATAGTGTAAATCACATACAACAAAACTGAGAATTATGAATGTAAGAATATTAAGTACAGCTGCTGTGGCATTATTGATAGCGGTAAGCTGCCAACCGAAAAAAACAGAAAATGAAGAGGTAGTGGACATGGAGTCAACTTCTCCTGAATCTATTACTATTGAAAAATTTGAGGATTCTCCAGCTTATTCTAGTTCCACTCTGACATTAAGCAAGCCAAGCAATACAAGCATAGCGAAAGCTGGCGAAATAGATTTTGCATTTGAAGTGGAGAATTATGAATTAGGAGGACAAACTGAAAAAAATGGTGTGGCATCTACGCTTGCCAATTCAGGCAATGGTCAGCATATCCACTTTATTTTGGATAATGACCCCTATTCAGCGCACTATGAGCCTACTTTCAAAAAGGAAGTAACGGAAGGAACACATTATTTAATTGCTTTTCTAAGTAGATCATACCATGAATCAGTGAAAAACAACCAATCGTTTATTGCTAAGAAAATTGTGGTAGGTAATGCCGGAGATGATATGAATGTGGATTTGGATCAGCCTACTATGATCTATAGCCGACCAAAGGGTGAATATAGTGGAGCGGATACTGAGAACTTAATGCTTGATTTCTTCTTATTGAATACTACCCTTACTGAAACAGGAAATAAAGTAAGAGCAACTATAAACGGTCAGGAGTTTATGATCACCGAGTGGGCTCCATACATCATCAAAGGTCTCCCAAAGGGCGAAGCCACTATTAAATTAGAATTGTTGGATGCGAGTGGAAATTTGATCCCGGGTGGATTCAATGAGGTAAGCAGAACAGTAACTCTGAAAGACTAAAAAGAGAGCAAAAAACCATCTAATCTAAAACTCCGTGTGATTCAAGTCGCACGGAGTTTTTTGTGATTTTTTTACCACTGTGGCCACGGAGGAGGCGGTATAACCTACGAGGTCTTTCTTTTACCTTGAAGGTTTTATGGATGAATTATATTCTGTGTAGTTTGATTTCAAAGACCAGGAATACCAAAGCTTTAATAAAATCACTGAACAGGAAAGAACTCTGGAACAAGAGCTTTGAGTTTATCCATGGTTTCCGGCATGAAGAGTGCACTCATTCCCCCGGATGCATTTGCATGTCCACCTCCATCGAAATGCTTTGCCGCCAAGCCATTTACCGGGTGATCTTTTCCCTTTGAGCGAAAAGAAATCTTAATAATGCTATCCCGCTCCGAAAGCACAATAGCCACTTTCATTCCTTTGATGGATAAAGCAAGATTGGCTAGACTATCTGTATCACCTTTCTGGTATTGATACTTTGCCAACTCCTCCTTAGTCAGTGAAATAATAGCGACAGCGTTTTCAGCCAAAATCTCCATTTTCTCACTCATCGCAAATCCTTGCAGGCGAAGACGACTCACTGTGTTCGTGTCATTCAGCAATTCATGGATCAGGTGATGTTTAACACCTGCAGCAAGCAATTTGGCGAGTACCTCGTGGGTTTTGGGTTTTACAGAATTGAACCGAAAGCTTCCCGTATCAGTGAGGATACCTAGGTATAAGGGAGTTCCTATCTTTTCATCCAATAAAGCACCGTTTCCAGATTGCTCTATCAATTCCACAATCAACTCAGCTGTGGAAGATGCTGAGATTTCGGAGACCGTAATGGATGTGAAATTCTGCGGGTCAAGATGATGGTCGATCATGATTTTGGGGCAGGTGGCCGACTCCAGCAAGTACTGCATTTCTTTGCCTACCCGATCAGTAGAATTATAATCCAGACAAAAGATCAAATCTGCTTCAATAAATGCTTCGGTTACTTTCTCAGACTCCTTATCCATCACGGAGATGGGCGACAGATCCAGGAATTCCAAAAAATCAGGTGCTTTATCAGGATGGCAAATGAGCGCTTTTTTCCCAAGTTTTTCTATAAAATGCAATAGACCCAGAGAAGAGCCTATAGAGTCGCCATCGGCAGATTTATGAGCGGTAATTAGAATATTTGATGCTGCTTGAATTGCAGCTTCTATTTGTTTGTAGGTATTCATGAAGGGGTTTTATTGGAAAATGGAGCTTGAGCCAAAAAAGGACTTAGCGGGTGATAGGTTCTTCTGCTCGCAAAGGAACAAAAGAGAAAAGGTAAAAACGGTGATATTGGATTTTATTTCCTGGTCTCTGGTCTGGGAGACATAGACCAGGGTTCAGCAAGCTTTTATTAGGTAAACCTTCACTCCCTCAGCTCCGCTCTTTTCTCTTCAATCTCACTTTCTAAAATGGCATTAATATCGGTTTTGGAGCCGAGTAGTAAATGGATGATTGTTCCATACTCCCTTGCATTGGGGTCAGTGATGATTCCTATTTCTTCAGACTTTTCGAAAAATGAAATTTCCCGATCACTGATCCCATCTGACGCTTCACGCACCAGAATCACATTTTTGATTTCCCGACTTAGGTCTATCCAATTGACATAGTCTGCATTCAAAGTGACAGCCTGCAATCCTTTAGTTTGGGTGTAAAAGTTGATCGCTCCGGCTTGACCGTAGTTGTCACAGATGATGATGGTGTATTCATCGGCAGGAGCTTTGGAATACGCGAGATCCACTTTCTCCGACAGCTCTTTCCAGCCCAGCATATCCGCAAAATCCTGTGGCAAATCGTGTATCACCCCGTCTTCCCAGCGGTTTTCCATGAAGTCTGGATGACGACTTTGGACTTCCTTGAGGTATTCCGGATCTCCAACCGGAAATGTCATCGGGGCAGCGAGGATAAATAAACCTACCGGAATAATCATCGCAGCTGATTTGACATACTTGCCCCAACTTTTGGAAAGTAAATGTGAAAGATATATTGCTCCAAATACAAAGTGAATAGGGTAGAGGCCTATTGCATAGTAGTCCTTTGCCCGGAAATAGGTAAAGAATGTCAACGTGAAAATTATGGACCAAAAGAAAACTTGAAACTTGTGGAATTGAGGATATTTGAAGTATGAAATCAATGCCATAAGCAGTACGAAAATGGATCCGAGAAAGAAGAAGAATTGAGCGGTGAGGAAATCGAAGCGATTTACATGTACCAACTGATGTTGACTTAGCATTCGCATGTGCCAGAGCACAGGAAAGTCGTTTTGTATTTGCCAGATCAGATTTGGTAAGGTTATCAAAAAGGCCAGCCCAAAAGCGGCGTACAAATGTGGATTTTTGAAAATATTCCGCTCTGAAGTCAGCAGCAGAGCAGGCAATAATCCTAAGACTTGGAATGCGATGTTGTATTTATTCATAAAGCCAATACCTACTCCAACACCTAACCAATACAGCCATTTGTTTTTGCCGGAATGGATATGGCAGAGCAAAGAGTAGTACGCAAATGTCCAAGCCAATATATCAAATGAATTTGGTTGAAAAAGGATATTCAGCCGAGCTAAGGCCGAAAATGTCAGGCAAATTGCAGCCAAGGATTGTGCGTATAAATTTCCGCCAAGTTTTTCTATCGATTTCCAAACCAGAGTAATTGTAAGTGCCCCAAATAGTGCAGGAAAGAACTTGACCCAAAATTCAGAATTGCCAAGCTGGTAAATCAAATAGGAGAACCAGGAAGTAACAGGTGGCACTGAGATATAACCCCAAGCCAGATGATGTGCCTGTTCGAGGTGGAGGTATTCATCTCTATGCAGGTCGTAGCCAGAGTCAACAAGCAAGTATTGCAGGACGAATTTGATGAGTATGAATCCGAGTAAATATAGGTTCCGTCGACTCATTGGGATTTTTAAAGCTGGGGTATGGTTTTGAAGTGTGTTATTAATAAGTAGTAAGTGGTCTGTGTCACGGACCACTTACCAAATAAGGTTACCCATTAAATATCAACTTAAACGTGGTTCCTTCGCCCTGTGTGGAGCGAACCTGTATATTCCCTTTGTGCCGACGCATGATCTGTTTGGAAAGACTCAAGCCAATTCCCGAGCCTTTGGATTTGGTAGTGAAGAATGGGATGAAAATCTTTGAAAGTGCCTCCTCGTCGATTCCTTTTCCAGTGTCCGACACTTCTAGAATGATCTTGCCTGCCTCGTCAATAAATGCCCTAAGAATGATTCGCTTTACATCTGAGTCTTCTACTGCCTGAATTGCATTTTGGGTAAGGTTAATCAGCACCTGCTCAATCTGAGTTTGATCTCCGAAAAGAATCAGTTCTTTTGGATTGATTTCTTTGATCAGTTCAATCTGATTGGCTTCAAGTTGGTTTTGAAGTAATATTTCCAATTGGTGGAATAGTTTTGCGATAGCAATACTGCTGAATTTTGGTGCAGGAATATGAGCTAAACTTCTAAAGTCAGAAACGAAGCTGATTAGTCCTTGACTACGCTTTTCAATGGTACTGATTCCTAAAAGATAATCTTCCATTTCTGAAGGAGTTATTTGCTCCACATTATCTATTTTGCTTTCCATCTCTCCCTGGATTGTTCCTGCCAAAG
Organism: Algoriphagus persicinus; assembly: GCF_035156415.1. Lineage (NCBI taxonomy): Bacteria > Pseudomonadati > Bacteroidota > Cytophagia > Cytophagales > Cyclobacteriaceae > Algoriphagus > Algoriphagus persicinus. The sequence continues at coordinate 210,581 of NZ_JAYEEY010000004.1, read as the reverse complement.
AGGAAATCGGTGCAATAGAATTCATGATCTCATGAGTCAAGATTTTGACTAGGTTTTGCCAAGCTTCCATTTCTTTTTCCTCCAGTTCGGACTGTATATTCTGAAGAGACACCAATTTGAACTTCTCACCTCGCATCAGCAATTCAATCACATAAACCGAAATCTGCATAATTCCGTCTGGATGCGCTATTTTAATCAATTCACTTCCACCAGTCCTCAGGTTATTGATGGCTAGGTGTAACTCCTTGTTTATACCTTCTATTTCTCCGATGTTTTTCAATTCTTCCACATCGAGAATTCTCTTGGCCGCAGTGTTCACAATCTGAATTCCGCCATTTTCCCCAAATGTGATCAGGCCTATGCTCAGGTGCTTAAAAACGGATCTGAAATACTGATAATTGGCTTCTTTCTCAGCTTGATCTTCTTTTAGCTTTGCGAGAATCGCATTGAATTCTATGTGAAGGTCATCAGTCTCTGTCCCGTCAAATTTGACCGGATAGAGTTGTGAGTATTTATCCTGCTTGATGTTATCCAGGAAGACGCGCACTTTTTTGAAGGAACCTTCGGAATATCGGAGCAAATAAATGATCTGAATAACTACCAAAACGAGAAAAAGGGAGATCATAAAGACTCCCCAACTATCGATGATAGCATAGGCAAGAAGAAAGAGAGAAGCACCCAAAAAGGCGATTCTCCCGAGTAAACCGACTTTATAGTCCATATTTTTCCAGCCTTCTGTATAGGGATGCTCTGGTCAGGCCAAGCTCCTTAGCTGCTTTTGAGATGTTACCTCCGTTTTTGTCAATAGCTCTCTGAATGGTGGTGCGCTCCATATCATCGAGATTGAGTGTCACGGAAGCTGGGGCTTTGTCCGAAGCAGGCTTAGCAGAGAGAAAGAAGAAATCCCTAGAATCTAACACTTCACCTTCTGCCATGATGATGGCTCGCTCGATGGCATGCTGAAGTTCACGGATATTACCCGGCCATCCATAATGCTGTAAAAGGTCCATTCCAGCGGGGGTAAATCCAGTGAAGTTTTTACGGTATTTCTGACTATAGCTTTTGAGAAAATGGTTTGCCAAAACGGGGATGTCATCTTGTCTTTCACGAAGTGGAGGAAGGAAAATTTCTACAGTATTGATTCGGTATAATAAATCCTGGCGGAAAGTATTTTCTGAAGTGCTTTCGTGTATAGGCATGTTCGTAGCACAAATCAGGCGGATGTCAACAGGAATCGCCTTGTTGGTGCCTATACGGGTAACTTCCCTTCGTTGTAGCACTGTCAGTAGTTTTGATTGAAGTGGAAGGGATAGGTTGCCTATTTCATCCAAAAACAAAGAGCCTTTATCAGCTATTTCAAATCTACCTGAGCGATCATCTTTAGCATCTGTAAATGCACCTTTCTTATGACCAAAAAGCTCCGATTCGAATAATGTTTCGGTGATTGCACCCATATCCACACCGACGAAAATTTCATCTTTTCGAAGTGAGCGATCGTGAATAGCACGCGCGATAAGTTCTTTTCCTGTTCCATTTTCTCCTAAAATCAACACGTTTGCATCCGTCTGAGCCACTTTGTCTATGATAGAGAAGATGTTTTTCATGGAAGCACTTTGACCGATGATGTCGGTATAGGGCTTTTTCATGTCGATCTGCATCTGCTTTTGCTTTTTCTGCAGCTTATCGACTTCATTGTAACTCTCCTTTAGCCTGATCGCAGCAGAAAGCGTCGCGATCAATTTCTCATTTTGCCAAGGCTTGAGAATGAAATCTGTCGCGCCTTCTTTTAGTGCCTGAACGGCCATTTCTACGTCACCAAATGCAGTGATCAGGATTACGACAGCTTTTGGGTCTATCTCTTTGATTTGCTTCAGCCAGTGAAAACCCTCCTTACCTGAGGTGGTGTCTTCGCGGAAATTCATATCCAAAAGGATGACATCGTAGTTATTGTTATTGACCAAAAAAGGAATTCTACGTGGATCTTTTTCGATCATAACTTCTTTAGCATGCTTTTTCAGAAGCATTTTGGCGGCAAAGAGTAAGTCTTCATTATCATCGATGATAAGAATCTTGCCTAAATCTTGAGTTTCCATGGTTAATTGTTTGGTATTCTAAAGGGGAAAATGATGCCAATCCGAATATAAGCTCATATTCTGGGTTTTAGAGAGAAAAGTGTTCATAAGTGTACGGTATTATATTGAAATCGGACATAATGAATAAGATTTTCTACCCTAAGAGATTTTTGTACCTTTGTACTTTACTAAAACAAAAGACTATGCAAGCTAAAAAAGGAGATGAAGTCCAAGTTCATTATACCGGTAAATTAGAAGATGGAAGCGTATTTGACTCTTCAGCAAATCGCGAGCCGCTAGGATTTACTTTAGGCGATGGAAATATGATTAAAGGCTTTGATACGGCTGTTGACGGTATGAAGTTAGGCGACAAGGTGACGGTGACTATCCCTGCCACCGAAGCCTACGGCGAGCGCAGAGATGATATGGTGATAGAGGTACCTATCGCACAAGTTCCTGCTGATATCAAGCCTGAGGTTGGACTTCCTTTGACTCTTCAGGGAGGAAACGGACAGCCTATGCCAGTAACTGTAGTAGGTGTCGATGCCGAAAAAATTACCTTGGATGCTAACCATCAGTTGGCAGGTAAAGACCTGATCTTTGATATCGAGTTGGTGAAAGTCAACTAAACTAATTCATTTGAATTTATAAAATCCGAAAAGGCTGTTTCAGTGATGAAATAGCCTTTTTTTTGCGTAAATCGACCTGGCGACTTTAATACTGGACAGGCTAGCGAAAAACAGTAGGGAAAGTTACTTCCAGGACGTTAGCCAAGATGGGGTGGCGTAGAGGCTTACTTTGTCTTTGGATACAATGGCAAATCTTTCTCGGCCGATTTGAAGATAAGTCGCTTCTGCATCGGCCAACGGAACAAGAGAGCTTACTTGGTTGGTGGATAAGGATAGCGCCTTTAGATAGCCTTCTTCTAGCCATAGCAGATGCTCCTTGTAATAACACATTCTGGTAATGCCTGCTTGAGCTACTTTTCGCATCAGATTACCCTGATTGTCAAATATGAATACGCCTGTTTCAGGCACATTCATAAAAAGGCGATTTTTGAATTCTCTGATTTCTGCAACTTCCAACTTATCAGTGTTAAGGATTAAATTCAGCGGTTGGGATTGAATGACCAGATTTCTTTGGTAGTCTATTGATTTGAGGCTTAAGTCAGATTCGTCCCATACCCATAGCACATTGTTATTGCCCAAAGTGGCTGCTTTGGCAAGATTGACATCGGAAAATATGAAGCTGTCTTCTGCCAACGTTTTCAGGAATCGATCGAGAATTCTATACTGCTGTAGATCTGCCGAAAAGCTAAAAACATTCACTGTCCATGCGGCTTCCAACTGTGTTAATCTTCCTTGGCGGGCAGGAGAAAATAAGTTGAGTTGCTTACCGTCAGCACTGAAAAGATAAATGTCACCAGAAGTATTACTAGCAAATAATTGATCCTTGGTGTCGAACGAAATCAGATCTAGATTTTCAATTGTTATTTCAGCAAGAGGAACGCCTAATTTTTCCAAACTCTGTGCAGCTGCAGATAGAGGAAGAAGTACAATGATGAGTAGTCCTAGTGATCTCATCCTGTGAAAGTAACGAGCTTAGCTTCCAAACCGTCAAATCTAAGGAAAGTGTTTTGAGTGACCCATTCGCCAAGATTGAAATAGGTAGCATTTGAACCTACTTCCAACTCTAGGGGTACGTGTCTATGCCCGAAAATATACAAATCGTGATGCTGCTTTTTTTCCAGTTCCTTGCAATAAAGCCAAAGCCACTCGTCGTCTCCCAGAAAGTGATTTTCATCTTTATGGCTATTGGTTATTCGGCTATGGCCTGACCAGGCTTTGGCAAGTTTCATCCCCAGATCTGGGTGAACCCAGCGAAATAGCCATTGTGCTGCGGGATTGGTGAAGACTTTTTTGAGAAACTTATAAGAATTGTCACCGGGTCCAAGTCCATCGCCATGGCCTACCAAAATAGATTTCCCTTCCACTTTTAGCTCTATAGGATGTGTGTAAACGGGTATTCCCAGCTCTAAGGTGAAATAATCCTTCATCCAGAGATCATGATTTCCTGTGAAAAAAATAATAGGAATTCCACGTTCTCTAAGTTGGTGGATCTTTGATATAAATGGAATAAAACCTTTAGGAATTACTTGCCTATACTCAAACCAAAAATCGAAGATGTCTCCTACCAGAAAGATGGCTGCCGCATCACCAGAGATGGAATCCAGCCAACGAATGATTCTTTTTTCCCTGACTTTACTTTCTGCTTCATTTGGTGCTCCCAGATGAAAGTCAGAGGCGAAGTAGATCCTTTTTCCTTTCAGCGGAAAATCCAACGGAGTTGATTGCATAACTAAAGATAAACGTGCGGATACAAAATCAAAAAAGCCCCGATAATTTCGGGGCTTATATTATATGATTCGATTATCAGAATTTGGCTCCGGTATTGGATCTGCAAGAGGGTCTGAAGATTCAGGTTTACTCTCTTCCTCCTTGGATATCAAATCCGGTTCTTTCAGCGCATCTTTTTTATTTGTAAATGCCTGATAAGTAGTTTCCTTATCGAAAGGTCTTTTGCCTATCAATCGCTCCAAATCTGCTTGGAATAGAATTTCTTTTTCCAAAAGCTCTTTAGCTAAGATTTCCAATTCTTTGATTCGGTGTGTAAGTAGTTCTTTCGTTCTGTCATAGGCTGACTGAATCAGTTTTCTAACTTCCTCATCGATGACTTCTGCGGTAGTTTCAGAATAAGGCTTGGTCATTTTGTACCCATCCCCTTTGGAATCGTAAAAGGAGACATTCCCAATTTTATCATTCATGCCGTACACGGACACGATGGAATAAGCCAGTTTAGTTACACGCTCCAAATCGCTCAATGCACCTGTTGAGATTTTCTTAAAGATAATTTCTTCAGCAGCACGACCTCCTAATGTCATACACATTTCATCCATCAACTGCTCCGTTTGGTACAGGAACTGTTCTTTTGGAAGGTACTGAGCATAGCCTAGCGCAGCCACACCACGAGGAACGATACTTACTTTGACCAATGGGTCGGCGTGCTCTAAGAACCAACCTGCTACTGCGTGACCTGCTTCGTGGAAGGCAACGATTTTTTTCTCTTCAGGGGAAATGATCTTATTTTTCTTTTCCAAGCCACCAATTACTCGATCTACAGCATCTTGGAAATCCTGCATATCTACAGCATTTTTATTTCTTCTAGCTGCTATCAATGCCGCCTCATTACATACGTTTGCGATTTCAGCACCGGCAAAGCCTGGAGTTTGGGCAGCGCATTTTTTAGGATCCACGTCATCAGCCGTTTTGATTGGCTTTAGGTGTACTTTGAAAATAGCTTCTCTTCCTACGATATCTGGTTTGTCTATGGAAATCTGTCTGTCGAATCTTCCAGGTCTTAGCAAAGCGCTATCCAATACATCAGGCCTGTTAGTGGCAGCGACTACGATTACTCCGGTGTCAGTACCAAAACCATCCATTTCTACCAGTAAGGAATTGAGCGTATTTTCTCTTTCGTCATTAGAACCCGGCATTTGGCCTTTGCCCCTGGATCTACCGATCGCATCGATCTCATCGATAAAGATGATACAAGGTGCTTTCTCTTTGGCTTGCTTAAAAAGATCACGAACTCTGGCAGCACCTACACCTACAAACATCTCTACGAAATCAGAACCTGATAGGGTAAAGAATGGGACGCCAGCCTCACCTGCTACAGCCTTTGCAAGCAAAGTTTTACCAGTACCTGGAGGGCCTACTAGCAAGGCACCCTTAGGTATTTTACCACCTAGCTTGGTGAATTTGCCGGGGTTTTGAAGGAATTCTACAATTTCCTGAACTTCCTCCTTTGCTTCGTCGAGTCCTGCCACATTGTCAAAAGTGATTTTGACTTTGTTTTCAGCATCAAAGAGCTGAGCTTTTGATTTACCCACATTGAATATTTGTCCACCTGGTCCTGAAGGTCCTGACATTCGGCGCATCATAAACCAGAAAAGCACAAACAACAAAATCAAGAAACCAAAACTCCCAAAGTAGCTACTCCAGTTTTCTTCTGTTGCCACAGATAATTCTATCCGATCAGCTTGCGGTACTTGTTCTTTTAGGGCGTCAAAATCATTCGCGAATTTTTCTATAGACGCTACCTGAAATGAATAGTGTGGTCCTTGAGGGTCGAAAAAAGTAGAATTGGCCTCCAATTCTGTTTTGTATTTGTCTGTGGATAATGCTGTAGATTTCAGGGTAATGTCCACACGCTCCATGTTTTTGACCATGGTCACTTTAGACAGATCTCCAGCCAAATACATGTCCTCAAATCTCTTCTGAGTAATATCAACTACGGCGTTTCTGTTTTGAATCCAGGTAAGTCCAAGCAGGACTGCTACTGCAGCTATAATCAGCCAAAGCTGGAAATTGGGCTTTTGAGGTGCCTTTGGGGTGAATTTTTTGTTTTTATTCTTAGTGTCGCTCATTTCTTATAACGGTAATTTCATAAACTTAAGGTAAACGGAGAGTCAAGCTGAAAGTTCTTGGTATTTACCCTATTCGGGTGACTTTAGCATCTCCCCAAAGGTCTTCTAATCCATAAAACGCTCTCTTATCTTTAAGGAAAATATGTGCCACAACGTTCACATAATCTACTAATATCCATTGGTGGCTACTTTTACCTTCACTTTTCCATGGATTTTCCTGGCCGATTTTTATCACTTCCTCTTCAATAGAATCTGCGATAGCGTCTAGCTGTGAATCAGAATTGCCTGAGCAAATAACAAAAAAATCTGTCACAGTGTTTTTTATGTTTCTTAGATCCATCAATACAATGTCTGAAGCTTTTTTTTCCTCCATTCCTTTGATGATTACTTTGCTCAGCTCTTCTGCTGTCATATTATTCATTTAATTTTGCAATGTCGCGGATATAAATATCCTTTTTAGACGAATTCAAAATTTATGTATAAAATTCTTGCCAATACGATTTTTTTAGGGAAAGATGTGCATTTCCTGCCAGAGTGTCATTCCACGAATGACATTGCCCTGAATTTGGTCAGACACAATCAGGCAGCGGAAGGAAGCATCATTATTTGCCAGCATCAGACCCACGGAAAGGGGCAGCGTGGTAATGTATGGCAGTCTGATGCTGGTCAAAACCTCACGTTTTCGCTGGTGTTGAAGCCTGATTTTATGGATATTTCCGAGCAGTTTTATTTGAATATGGCCGTTTCGAATAGCATAAGACGATTGCTCCAAGAATATGTCCCTCATTTGGAAGTGAAGTGGCCCAACGATTTGATAGTTCCCGAATTTGGCAAAATCGGAGGTATTTTGATCGAAAATACGTTTTCTGGCAAGGAATGGGAGTATGCTATTGTGGGGATAGGACTGAATATTAATCAACGTGGATTTGATTCTCCAAATGCTGCCTCCATTCGTTCAATTGCCGGCAGTCAATTCAATTTGGAAGAAATGTTTCGCCTTTTAATCACCCAACTAGAGCAGGGGTACATTCAATTGAAAAAAGGCAAATGGAAAGAAATCAAGGGGGAATACTTGATGCACTTATATAGAATGGAAAGTTGGGCAAATTATTTATCAAATGGAGAACAATTCTCAGGAAAAATAGTTGGAATAACTGCAGATGGAAAATTGGAAGTGGAATCAGAGAATGGAGAAATTTCCATTTTTGGACTTAAAGAGATTTCCTTTATCTAGGTGGGGGCAATTTTAGATTCCAGGTTTTATAGGGTACCTTTGCGCAAGTTTTTAGTGAAATTATTACGTTAACTATAAATATTATGTCAGAAATTAAATCTGAGAAGTTCGTTCAATACAAGGTAAAAGACATTTCCTTGGCAGACTGGGGTAGAAAAGAAATCAAATTGGCAGAAGCTGAAATGCCGGGTTTGATGGCTCTAAGAGAGGAGTACGGTGCTTCACAGCCTTTGAAGGGTGCGCGAATCGCAGGATGTCTTCACATGACTATTCAGACGGCAGTTTTGATTGAGACTTTAGTTGCTCTTGGAGCAGAAGTTACTTGGTCATCTTGTAATATTTTTTCTACTCAGGATCATGCTGCCGCAGCTATTGCTGCTACTGGGGTTTCTGTTTACGCTTGGAAAGGATTGAACGAGAAGGATTTTGATTGGTGCATCGAGCAGACTTTGTTTTTCGGAGAAGATCGTCAGCCATTAAATATGATATTGGATGATGGCGGTGACTTGACTAACATGGTTTTGGATCAGTACCCAGAGCTAGTTGCCGGTATCAAAGGACTTTCGGAAGAGACTACCACGGGTGTCCATAGATTGTATGAAAGGATGAAGAATGGTACACTTCCTATGCCTGCCATCAACGTGAATGACTCGGTGACCAAGTCCAAGTTTGACAACAAATACGGTTGCAAAGAGTCATTAGTAGATGCAATCAGAAGAGCCACTGACGTGATGATGGCTGGCAAAGTAGCCGTAGTAGGTGGATATGGTGACGTAGGAAAAGGTTCAGCTGCTTCTCTCAGAGGTGCAGGTGCAAGGGTAATTGTCACTGAAATCGATCCAATCTGTGCGCTGCAAGCGGCAATGGATGGCTTTGCGGTGAAGAAAATGGTGGATGCTGTGAAGGAAGCTGATATCGTAGTGACCGCGACGGGTAATAAAAATATCATCACTGAGGTGCATTTCAGATCAATGAGAGATAAAACTATCGTTTGCAACATCGGTCACTTCGATAATGAAATTGATATGGCTTGGATTAACGGAACTTATGGTAATACTAAAATTGAGATCAAACCTCAGGTCGATCTATATAATGTAGATGGAAATGAGATCATCGTCCTAGCTGAAGGACGTTTGGTAAACCTTGGCTGTGCGACTGGTCATCCATCTTTCGTGATGTCCAATTCTTTCACAAACCAAGTATTGGCACAACTAGAACTTTGGAAAAATACTGACGAATACAAGCCAGGTGTATATGTGTTGCCTAAGCATTTGGACGAAAAAGTAGCAGCTTTGCACCTTGCGAAATTGAGTGTTGACCTAGAAGTTCTCTCTCAGGATCAAGCTGAATACATTGGAGTAACTGTAGAAGGCCCATTTAAGCCTGACTATTACAGATATTAATAGACTGAAAAAGCAAAATGTAGCCCTGGTGAGAATCGGGGCTTTTTTGTGCCTAGTCACTAGGGTTTAATAATAATTTTCTCCCATCAGGTAAAATCGAGTTGACGGCCACTTTACAATCCGCTAGCAGCGGTTCATAAGTCGTCGTATAGTTAACTTCAGAATTTCCACCGCGTGATACAAACCAGTTTTCCTTCCCCGTGTTTGGGAGAATTTCGTTTTGCTGATAGCAAGAAATAATATGCTTGACAGGACTGTCAATCGTAATTTCAAAATCTCTTCCTACCGCATTTACGCCTTTGATCCTTCCTAAGGAAGTGAAGCTAGTCAAAGTATTATTGATGTAGGCTTTGGTATGAATGAATTTCCCGGAGAATTTGGTGCGTAATTCATTTTCTGTTTTCTCTATTATTTTAGTAAAATCTTCAGAAACTTGGTTGGGACTATTACTGGCGAAAGTCCTGATTCCTGTTATTGCATTAGATTCGAAACTATAGTCTTCGTATTCCATCGTCCATTTCTTAGTTGGACTCTGGACTATAGTGTCAAATTTTATAATCAATTTCCCCCTTCTAGCATACGCACCTGACTGGACGCAGGCAGATGCTCCCCGGAAATGTAAAGTGACCTGCTTGGAATCTTGGTCAAGGATGATTTCTGGACAACTTGGTAAACCAACTGTGTCTATTAGGTGATATTCTTCCCAGGAGATCATTGCAAAATACAGGCTTTCACCCCAATCTTTTGAAATACTGAACAACGAAACCGCTTCTGTCGGCGAGTCTGTATGAATTACTTTGTCTTCATCTTCCACACAACTCATCAAAATTGGTAATAGCATGATGAGTATGAAAATTAATTTTCTCATGAAGTAGCGATTGAAAATTTTAGTGTTGGTTTGGTATTCGTCCTTCAATTACCAAGCCGAAATAACTATCTTCGGAATAGACGATAAACCACAAGTTTATGATTTTAGCAGAAGGCATGCTTAAACCTGGAGCATTGAAAGGGAAAAACATTCTAGTAACCGGCGGAGGCACAGGGCTTGGACGATCAATGGGAACCTATTTTTTGGAATTGGGAGCCAATTTGGTGATCACCTCTCGCAAGCTCGATGTATTGGAGGAAACAGCGAAAGCAATGATGACTGCTAAAGGTGGGAAGGTAATTCCGCTGGCCTGTGATGTACGTGAGATTGATCAGGTGGAAGCCATGTGGAAAGATGCTACAGATCAGTTGGGACAAATTCATGTGGTATTAAATAATGCTGCAGGGAATTTTATTAGCCCTACAGAGCGACTTTCTACCAATGCATTTAATACTGTTTTGGATATTGTGCTGAAAGGCACCTCACAGGTGACTCTCACAGCCGGAAAAGATTGGATTGCAAAAAAGCAACCTGGTACTTTTCTCAATATTGTGACTACTTATGCCTGGACAGGATCAGGGTATGTGGTTCCTTCTGCTGCAGCAAAAGCAGGGGTTTTGGCTATGACGCGTTCATTGGCTGTGGAATGGGCAAAATATGGAATTCGATCCAATGCAATTGCACCGGGGCCGTTTCCTACCGAAGGAGCCTGGAGCCGATTGTTGCCGGGCGATCTAAGGAAGAAATTTGATCCAGCTAAAAAAGTACCTGTGGGCAGAGTAGGAGAGCATCAGGAGCTAGCTAATCTGGCTGCTTACCTTGTCTCGGATTATTCCTCCTATGTCAATGGAGAAGTGATGACTATTGATGGGGGGGAGTGGCTCAAAGGTGCTGGGGAGTTTAATAACCTGGACCAGATACCGGAGGAGATGTGGGACATGATGGAAGCTTCAAGAGGAAAAAAAGCATGAGCCCCAAAGTAATTTGGGGCTATTTGAAAGCTAAATGGAAGATCAGGAATCTTTGAGATCCAGAAGTTTTAAGTTTTATAAACTTTCCGTATTAGGGGCACTAGACATATCATCTTCGATAGATTTGTTTTTTTGCACGGATTCCTTGATGCTTTTCTTCAAGGATTGATCCAGTTGCTTGGTTTCCTTTTTGATCAGCTGCACTAGTCGTTTGGACTCGTTATTTTGAGGTTCACTATCAAGGATCTCTAAAATCCCCAGGATATTAGCCACTCTTGCCCTAAGTGTATGGGACTGCTCAAAGGAGAGTTCTTTTAGAAAGTAATGATGTTCTTTTAGCCAAATTTCTTGTTTTTTTCTATCGGAGATATCCAAAATACATCCTAAGATTTTGGTAGGATGACCAGAATTAGACCATTCGATAGTTTTACCAAATCCCAAAGCCCAAATGGTTTGATTGGTTTTTTGATTTATTCTAAATTCCTTTTTAAAAGGGATATTCCCGGTTGTTTTAAAATGACTGCCCAAGTCACTTAATAAATTCGGAAAATCTTCTGGATGAATATGTTTCTGCCAAGAAATTGGAGTTGTACCGGCTAATTCATCCTGTGTGTAGCCCAGCATTTGCCCTAATCCTTGACTAATTTTATCACCTCTATTGGTTAGATCAAATTCCCAAAAACCGATTAATTTATCCTCAAGAATACTGTCGATAATTTCTTTCCCTTCATTGGTAGAGCTGTCAAACAAATCTCCTAATCCTAAATTATAAGGCATTTTTTGGCTGATAGGATGGCCTATTCCCAAGCAGGTGCCAAAATCCTCCGAAATGAAAAAGAATTCCCATTTTGTGTCCTCCACGTCGCCTTCAGGGTGCACTATCTTTTGAAGGTTAACAGTGAAGGATTGATGAGAATTTCTCCAGGCTTTTATACGCTGGTTTTCATATTTACTCCAATTGGATGCGACAAAGCAGTCTGCAAAATAGATTGGCTTCTCTTTATTATCAAAAAAAGTCGGAATGGGTCCTATGCCAGAGTCAGAGGTGATGACTCGTCCAGTGTTGTCAAGGGTGACCTGAAGAAAATAATCGGAAACTACCCCTAGGTGACTCAGAGCCTGAATAGCATCGTAATTGTTCATGAACCAAATCTAGGAGTTATTAAGCTAAAACTATTCAAAACACATAAAATTTTATTTAAAATACATAATTTTATATTTAAAAATATTAAACCTCTGTCAATTGTATTGTGGGCGACGGCAAAATGAAAGATGAAATCGAGCATATCACAAGTGACATACAAGAAGATAATTATCCGCTATGTGAGACAGGCTATCTGAACCATTAAAATTCAATTATAAACACATGAAAAATACTCTTTTTCTAAAAACAGGGTGAGATCTCGGGGTTTCAAGATCAAATCAGAGGAGAAATTATGCTAATTGAATTTTTAGCTTTAAGGAAGCATGATACTAAACAAGCCAGATGAACTTAGTTTTAACTCAACAGAAGATATTTCAGTCAAAATCTCTTCGCAAGTCTTGTCATCGCTATAATTTATTCCTTAGTGGCAGGATTGTTTAAGATTTTAATATCCACGAAATATGAAACTTTAAAGGCTATTAAATCAGCTATAGTCCGGCTCTGTATTTGGAACTATAATTCATAGGCTTTGCTATCACATGAGGTCAACAAGGGCTATGACCTTAGTTGTTTACCTCCTTGTAAATTGCGTCTAGCAAACTGCCTTTCTCCTTGGTATCATTTCCTAATTCCCAGAACATAATACCGCCTAACCCTTTTTCCATGGTGTATCTGGTTTTTAGTGCCACCGAAACCGTATCGTCGTAGGATACAAACAAGCTGTCTGAGGCATGATACAGAAAAGGTGCTTGGGCTTTCTCATCCCAAAAGCGTCTTAAACTACTGTCAGGCTCATATTTTTCCCGAATCTGGTGATAGGCCATCCAGCCAATATGAAGACCACTGCTCAATTGGTACAGCCCATTATTTGCCGGTGGTACGCCTTTCCAAACTCTACCATAGAATGCGCTTCCGATTACGATCTGCTTAGGATTCACACCCTCTTGGATCAGGAAGTCCACAATTTTTTCAGCCGATCGCGGATCTGGATCAAGATTGTCACCGCTCTGATACAAACTATCCAGATGTGCCTGAAAGGGAGTGCCTTTGATATCGCTACTCTTCACATCCCCTAATGGCGTATGATGTCCTGTATAGATGGATACCCCGGACACTTGGTCATAGGTCATCACATTGGTATAATCGGCATATTTCATCACCTCATTTAGTTCGATGTGATCGTAGTAGCGCTTCCAGCCAGCAGAGGCGAAGGTCAAGATTTTTGGAGAGTCAAAGCTATCCAGCATCTCTCGTAAACCTTTCATCAGGGCAGTGAAATTCTTTGTGTCCTCTTCGCGAGCCATGGTGCCGGCACCTGAAATCCCTGGATATTCCCAGTCCATATCCATGCCATCAAGTTCGTATTTTGAGATGAAATCAGATGCACTTTGGATGAATTTTGTCCGGCTTTCTTCAGTTAGTGCCATATCTGAAAATCCATTTGCACCCCAACCACCGCAGGCGATCATGACTTTCAGATCGGGATTACGCTCTTTTTGCTTAACCAGGGACTTCAGCTTGGAGCCAGCAGTTTCCTCATTTCTGAATTTCATTTCCCCATCGATCACATTAGTGAAGGAGTAGATGATATGAGTCAGCTTTTCTACGGGGATTTTTTCAGGCTGATAATCACGCTCCGCCACGTAATAGGCCATAATCACTGGTTCAGCAGTGGATATAGTTACATGGGGTTCTTCGGAATGATTACTTGCGGGGGTACAACTCAGTATAAAAATCAGTAGGGATAGAAAGTAGAGAGAGGTGGATTTTAAGGTCAAAGCGGTTTCATTTTAGACTTATTAAATACTTCTTTAAGAAGTAGCAATTAATTAAATTAAAATATTTTTTAATAGGAAGGTGGTTAATTTTTTAAATTCTTGTAAACCTGGGTATTGATAATACAAGGCAGTCATTGGTCTGTATTATGCAGAGTTTACACCGCTATTTTTTTGACTTCACCTTGGATCGAGCAGGCGGACTTCACAGTATTTACGATCGTCCCAAAATTTTCGATATTCTTTTGAAGCAACTGAACATTCAGAGTGTAAATCAGCAACTCATAATTTATTCCATCCATCCTTGGCGGTTTTTCGAGACGGGTTGCCGTGACTATTACTTCTGCGCGTGTGTATTCAAAATTCATCAAAGATGAGAAGCGTTCCACATTTTTTAGTATACAAGCCGAAATTGAACCTAAAAATAATTCGGCCGGATTGGGTAGGAGTTCCGCTGAATCAGGAGTTATCCAGATTCAATTTGGGATTCTTTGATTGATATGGAGGCTTTGTCTTTTGAAGAGGAGCTCGCTTTGCTTGAGTAGATCATAAGTTTATTGGTTTCATTGGTGGGCTGATAGCTAACTTATTTCAATTCCCCACTCTGTGAAGCTATCCTTTCTTTTTAATTTGAAGGTAGCATTTTTCAGAGTTTTATCTCAAATACCCATCTAAGGTTTAGACTTGAATTATTCCAAGTGTTGTTTAAAATTCCAGATCAAAATTGGAAGGTTTGGTAAGATTTGATGAGGGACTCTCTTGCTATTGCATGAGAGAATAAATTCTATGCATAGGCCTTCGGTATATCCTTGTGTAAGTTGACTAACCATAGCCAGAGTTGATAAAGTCATGAAATCGAGCATGACTCATGCGTCACACAGTAGGATGATTATTAATCATGCGAGAGTCCATGTGGCCTTTAAAAAACAATTATAAACACATGAAACAATAGCTAAAGAATCGAATATTCATTATCACTAAAACATCCAAGACAATAGCTAATTCCAGTTAGTACTAGTTCCTACATATTTATCATGACTTCAGGAGGACGGATTTTTTCAATTCTTAAATGCTTTACATTATGACAATTTTTAGATTATGCTTTTTCTTGCTCTTGATCGGAATCAAAACCTCTATTGCTTCAAATTCCAAAATTCCTTTTGAAATTGCCGGTAAAATGATTCTGTTAAAAGCTACTGTAGGCGGTGAAACGGGAAATTTCATTCTTGATACGGGGGTTTCCGACCTGCTTCTAAATTCAAAGTATTTTAAGGGTAAACCTGGGTCTAAGGTTTTCTATGGAATAAATGGAGAAATTGGACAATTGGCTGTAAGCCATGTTACCCTGCAGATCGATGAAAACCAATGGAACAATGTGTATGCAGAAGTAATCCCGATGCAAGCTCTTGAAGATTCGAAAGGTTTTCCAATCCATGGTTTGATAGGAACGACGGTCTTTCGCCAATACCTGCTATTAATTGACTTTGATAGATTGGAGATAGAACTGCAGTCCTACGAAAAAAACGGCGAGAGCACAGGAATACTGATAGGTGGTTTGCCTAATGAAATTTTGCCTTTTAAATATAAAGGTGGAACTCCACTCGTGACTGTCTATGCAGGTGAGAAGGAACTAAAACTGACCATAGACACGGGTGCCGAAATCAATCTTTTTGCGGACAAACTTCTGTCCGAACTGGGAAGCCAGCTAGAGCAAATGCGACAAAGAAGTGTTGGAGGGCTTGGTCAAGTTGTCAATGTGACAACAGTTGGAATACTAAAAGGACTGCGAATGGAATCGTTGTTTCTGGCGGATATGAATACCGCGTTTTCTAGTTTGACCCATTATAATATCTACGCCGGTGGCCCTGAAGCAGATGGTATTTTGGGGTATGAATTTTTAAGTCAGTTTCGGGTCGCTTTCAATTTTAAAAAGAGGGAAATATATCTCTGGAAAAGGGAGCCTGTTCTTTTGGCTGTGGAGAAATAGCAAAGGAATTCTTGGCATAACTATGTTCTAGTCATTTTTATTTGAAAGTCTCTGATTTGTTCCCGCAGAATGACACAGAAAATGACCCTGTTTTCCGAACCAGCTATTAAACCAGGTAATACACTTGCATCTCTGATTGTGAAGTTCCACTTCATAAAAGGTTTCTTAGGGATGGGAACAAATTAAATAGCCCCATTGCATGTAAAGGAACCAAAGCTAAAGTAAATGGAACAATAGCTAAGGTTGCTCCTAGGGATCATTTATATCTTAGTTTCTCATAAACATAGATAGATTCAATAATAACTGAAAGCTATTGCCGTCTATCCGGCAATAGTTTTTTTTATATGCGTGAATGATTCATTAAAGTTTTATGACTGATAAGAAGTAGTTGTTGTGTTTAAAAATGTATTCAATGGTATTGAGTTACCTTGAAATCACGTTAAATTACTGTTAGATTTTTTTTCATTATATGAAGCGTTCAAAGTTTTTGCTCTTTTTTTTAGGGTTAGTTATTTTACCATTTTTTGGCAATAGTCAGGAGGTAACTATTACTAAAATTCCCTTTCCTTTGGATCATTTTATGACCAATATAGTAGGGATGTGCCAAGATGAAATGGGGTTTATTTGGCTTGCTGACAACTACAATGGACTGATCCGATACGATGGTACCAATAAGGTAAATTTTAAATCCAACCCCAACGATTCCAATTCCCTTTTCACCAATCGATTGGAGACGGTTATTTCCGGCAATGATGGCGTCATTTGGATAGGTAGTTTTGAGGAGGGGTTAGACCGTTTTGATCTTGCAACAGAAACATTCACCCATTTCCATCATGACCCTGCGGATCCTTCTAGTTTATCAAGTAATAGTATCACTTCTCTATTAGAGGATAAATCAGGGACTTTGTGGGTGGGGACAATTTCGGGTTTGGACACGCTTAATCGGGCGACTGGGACCTTTGTATCCATAGTCGATCAGTCAGCAGCTGGTCAATTACTTAGCAAAGCCGCCATAAGAACCATTTATGAAGATCAAGAAGGTATTATTTGGGTAGGCTGTGGGAATTTCTTTGGCGATAATCCAAAATCACCGAATGATGGCTTAATACAGATTAATATAAAAAGCGGGGAAATCAATCACTTTGTGCATAATCCAAAAGATCCAACTTCATTGATAGACAATCGAATTAGGGCAATTTTCGAAGATTCTCATGGGAATTTTTGGGTAGGAAGTGCTGGAGATGGATTGCATTTGATGGATAGAGCTACTGGTTCTTTTCGCAGGTTTGAGTATGATCCGGCAAATCCAGAGCGACTAAGCCGTCCTCCGGTCAATCTTCAAGCTGAGTTTGCCGTAGATCATATCACATTTATTAATGAGGATGTGGAGGGATTTCTTTGGATAGGCACGTATGCGGGAGGAATCAATCGCTATAATCCAGAAAATCAGCGTGTAGAATTTTTTGGTAAATCAACCAATCCAGCCTATAATCTAGACAAAAATGATTTTTGGACCATGTTGAAGACTGAGGACAACCTACTATGGCTAGCAGGCTGGGAGCCAAAAACAGAAAACCAAGTGCTCTATCAACTGGCTACTTTTCCCAATCAATTGGACTACATCACCCTAAACAGAAGACCAATTACTTTCGAAGAAGACTTGGAGGAAGGTGTTTGGATTGGGACAGAGCGCGGCTTAGTAGGATATCAATTAAATGGGAAAAACGAGAGTTTTTTTGCCTTTGTCCAAAATAGGATTGGAGAAAATTATATTACCGATTTGAGCTTTGACAGTCCAGATTATTTATGGGTAGCCACTTTGAGAGGGCTGTATCATTTTGATAGATTGTCGAGAAGCGTTGTCCATTATTTACCTGATGAGAGAAATTCAAACAGCCTCTCTTCTAATGCAGTGGTCAAAGTATATCCGGATTTACTTGGCAAAGTCTGGATCGGAACTGCTGAGGGACTGGATGTGCTTAACACCCAGACTGGGCAGTTTACCCATTTCATCCATGTGGCTATTGATTCTAACAGTTTGGTTTCCAATGTAATCACAGCAATTCATAAAGATACAAATGGAAATATGTGGATCGGAACGGATAAGGGGCTTAGCTTTTACGACCAATCAATTGGGATTTTCCAGAGTAAGTTGATTCAAAATAGTGCAGCGGTCAATAATATTTTTGAGGATAGCAGAAAACGACTTTGGGTAAGTGCGTATCGTTCTGGTCTCTTTTTTTCAGATGACCAGGGAAAAAGTTTTTCTCTTTATTCTGATTCTACGGGGTTGATTACGGATGGCATTTTTGTCAAAGGAATAGTGGAAGATCAAAATGGATTAATATGGTTGAATACAGATATTGGATTTATTCAATTGAATACAGATACTGGTAATGCGGTATTGTTTGGCAATAGCTGGAAGAAGACTAAGGAGAATAGTTATAATTCCTTACAGACTTATATATCTAGTCGCCGTGAAATATTTGCAGGAGATCCCAATGGCTTTTATCATTTTTCTACTCTGGATTTACAAAAGGATTATTTAGACGCACCCCGAATATATTGGAGAAAATTCTTCCTGGGCAATCGAGAGGTCATTCCAAGAAATAACAAATTTCTACCGCTACCTCTTTCTCAAACCGAAAAAATTACACTTCCCTACCACCAAAATTCCTTTGCATTTGAAGTTGGTGATATTGATTTCGTGACTGCACAAAATGAAAAGAATATCCTTTACAAACTTGAAGACTATGATTGGAAGTGGGGGAAAGTCAATTCTAATAATATGATCATATACTACAATTTGCCTCCAGGCGACTATGTCCTACGAGTGAAATCAGCTAATCGCTTTGGTGTTTTGGGGGAGAAAGCGATTTCAATTCAAATTTTGCAGCCATGGTATTTCCACTGGTGGGCTTTGATTCTTTTTACATTACTTTTTGTAGCAATTTTGTACACAATCTATGATTTTTTACTTGACAGAAAGCTGGAACAAGCCGAAGTAAATCGGCTCCAGGAATTGAACTTGGTGAAATCACGTTTTTATACCAATCTGACCCACGAGTTTCGAACTCCATTGACTGTAATTTCCGGCATAGCAGATCAGGTTCTTGAGAACCCTCAGCAGTGGCTGAAAGAGGGTCTCCCAATGATCAAGCGAAATAGCCTTCTGATGCAGGGTTTAATAAATCAAATGCTGGATTTGGCAAAACTGGATTCAGGAGCTATGCCGGTCAAAATGGTTCAGAATAATATCATCAGCTATATAACTTACCTCGCGGATTCATTCCATTCTTTTGCCGAATCCAAAGACATTCGCCTGCATCTGCTGACCAATAGTGATGAATTGATTATGGATTTTGACCCTGAAAAAACTGCATCAATTTTTTCAAATTTGGTAGGTAATGCCATCAAGTTTACGCCGATAGGTGGGGATGTTTATATTCATATTGATCTTGCAGATTCTCAATCAGGCGAAAAGTTTTTAAATCTGAAAATTAGAGATAATGGGAAGGGGATTTCTAACGCTACTTTGCCCTATATTTTTGACCGTTTCTATCAAGTAGATAATTCTTCTAGGGGGCAAAACGAAGGAACTGGAATTGGTTTGTCACTGACCAAAGAACTGGTAACTCTTTTAGGAGGATGTATTTCGGTGAATAGCCAGGAAGGAAAAGGAACGGAATTCTTAGTAACGCTTCCTGTCCGCCATGAGGCTCCTATGGGAATTCCTAAAGAATGGACTCCCCAAACCCACTTAATTGAAGAAAATAATGGAGTGTCTTCAATCTTGCCATTTTCGACTTCTGCGGGAGAACTTCCACTTGCGTTGCTAATAGATGATAATGAAGATGTTTTGAAGTACTTGGTAAGTTGCCTACAAAGTCAATATGGAATTCAAATGGCAAGAAATGGTATCGAAGGTATAAAAATGGCCATTGAGCTGATTCCTGATATCATCATCAGTGATGTGGTGATGCCAGAAAAAAATGGATACGAAGTGGTGGAAATTCTTAAAAATGATGAACGAACAAGTCATATTCCCATAATTTTGTTGACAGCCAAAGCAGGATTTGCTTCCAGACTGGAAGGTTTGGAACGCGGTGCCGACGCTTACTTAGCCAAACCCTTTGATAAGAAAGAACTGTATCTTCGTTTACGAAAATTGATTGAGCTTAGACAACACTTAAACAAAAGGTATGATAAACTTGACCCCATAGAATCTCCCAATTCAGAAACTGAAACGCAGGAAGATGTTTTCCTAAAAAAACTCAGGTTGATCGTAGAGACCAATATAGATGATGATGAATTTGGTATTACCAAGCTTTGTAGGGAAATGGGGATAAGCAGAACCCAAATGCCTCGGAAACTCAAGGCCTTGACTGCCAAGTCAACGTCACAAATCATCCGTACCATCCGAATGCAGCATGCAAAGAAACTACTTCAAAATCCAGAATTGCATATATCCGAAATTGGATATGCTGTAGGCTATGGCAATCCCAGTCATTTTACGCAAGAATTTTCCAAAGAATTTGGCGTAGCGCCAAGTCATTTCCGGAAGAAATAAAACATCTAATTTCCAATAGGCCACATGTTGGCATTCTAATATTTTCTAGTATTTCTTTAAAGATCCACTCGAAAAGTCGTACTTTTCCCAGCCTCACTACTTACACTGATAGTGGCGCCTATGCTGTCTGCAAAGTCTTTGCAGAGCATCAATCCGATTGCGGTTCCTTGTTCGCCGTTAGTACCTGCTGATGAGTACTGCTTTTTGTTGAAAAGGCTATCTATCTGAGCCTGGCTCATGCCAATGCCACTGTCTCTAATCAGGAAGGACTTGGGATACTGAAAATCCATTTCTACGGTGATGACTCCGCCGTCTGGGGTGAACTTGATGGAGTTGGAAAGGATATTTCGAATGATAAAATTAAGTCTTTCCCGATCGGTTGTGATTGTCAACTCAGCAGGGATATGATTTTCTAGTTGCAGGTGTTTCTGATCAAGTTGCTTGGCAAATAAACTTTGGTTTTCTGAAATGAGCGCTGACAGGGCTATCTCAGTGTTTTCCACCTGCTCCGAACTCATTTGTGTTCTGGCCCACTTGAGCAGGTTGGAGAGAAGTATGGAGGAGGTTCTCGTATTACTGGCAATATTGGAGAGAATAAAATCCATCTCCTCCTGACTGAGTTCACCTGCTTGCCAGAGATCAAGGGAGTTGTTGAGCGAGGCAAAAGGAGTGCGCAGATCGTGGGAGATGATGGAGAAAAGCTTATCGCGGAATTTGTTCGCTTTCTTCAGGGCAAGGTTGGTGCTTTCCAAGTCCGTTGCTTGCTGCTGTATCTGCTGATTTTGAGATTGTACTTTCGCATTAAATCGCTCAAGTTCGCTATGAGCTGTACGGAGTTTTTGGTTAATTACCCGTTGATGCCAAGCCAGAGCAAGCAAGAGTATTCCCACTATTATCGCTAAGATTAGCAGTTCATTTTTTCGCTGAATTACCAATTCTGAAAGCTCTCCAACTTTGATGAGCTGTTGATTTTCCAGTTCCTTCTTTTCGCTTTCGTATTGGACGCCCAACTCTTCACGGATTTTCTGTCTGGTTTTATTGAAAACGGAATCATTGCTGGCTTGCTTCACCTGTAAGTATTCATAGGCATTTTTAAAGTCCTGAGATAAAGCTGAGAGGTTAGCCATTCTACTTGCAGCTAATGCGATCTGATAGTAAGAGTCTGTGTCTTCAGCAATCTCATAAGCCTGCCTTGCATATTCCATGGCAGTAGATATGGAATTATTATCTCTGTAATAATCTGACATCGTTCCAAGAGAAGATAGCCTTCCTTCGGTATCATTTAAGTCCTCCGCATATTCCAATGACTTTGTCAGCATTTGGATTCCTTTTGTCTTCTCTCCTGATTTATAATACACCTCACCGAGTTGAAGAAGGGTATTGATAAGCCCACGCTTGTCCAGTAGTTTTTCTTTGATAATTTTAGATTTCTCTAAATAATCCTTTGTCTTTTTGAAGTCATCGTCCCCCTCAAATGACAACCATCTATCTAGGTGATAGCTTCCTAGATTATTATAAAGGAGGCTCATGGCTCGCTCGTGATTAAGTTTTTGAGCTAATTTTAGGGATTCACTATACTGTATAGCTGCTTTTTCAGGATTATTTAGTCTATAATAGATATTGCCAAGGTTCATCGTGGACTCTATCATTCCCACGCTGTCCTGGATAGCTTCTCTGATATCCAGCGCCTCGAAATGCGTACTTAATGCCTGCTCAAAATCGGCTTTGATAAGATAAGAAACGCCTATAATATTCAGAGAATTGGCTTCCATCTTTTGGTTACCTGA
This sequence comes from Algoriphagus persicinus, assembly GCF_035156415.1. Lineage (NCBI taxonomy): Bacteria > Pseudomonadati > Bacteroidota > Cytophagia > Cytophagales > Cyclobacteriaceae > Algoriphagus > Algoriphagus persicinus. The sequence goes on along the minus strand of NZ_JAYEEY010000004.1, from coordinate 188,284 downwards.
TTTTTGGGAGATTTTCTTTGCTTCACTGGCAAATAGAATAGCCGAGTCCTGATCAAAAGTATAGTACAGCTTGCTAAGATTATATAGACTGGAAGCCTTGATAGAATCATTGTCTGTCTGCTCCGAAATCATTTTCAGACTATCTATTTGGGAATGCTGTACCGGTAATGAAAAAGTTAAAATCCAAACCAATAAGTATGGAATCATAAAGCAGTTTTAGATGAGTATTTAATTCTTGGGTAGTGATCAGGATGATTAGGTAAATATGCGTTTGATTGCTTATAAATCAAAAGACTGAGCACTCCCTTCATGTAAAAATTCCACTAAATTTTGTAAGATAAAATCGAGCATGTCGTAGGCGACACACAGAGGATTGATTATCAACCTGCGAGATTCTCCCGATCCGCCGCGGCGGATCGGGACAGGCTATCCCGTTTCCTTCGTCTCGGGACAGGTTATGGCCTTTGAAAAACAATTACAATCACATGAAATACCCATGATCCCGTACCTTCGGGAACACACAGGGGGATGATTATATTCCAGCATACACCGCAACAGCAGATATGCTTTTTCTTAGGGCGCGTAAGGCTGTTGCAGCAGCGAGCCAGGCGGCTGGCCTGCGGGGTGAAGCTTTGCTGGCGTATTGACTTTCCCACCCGCAATCTGGCCTCTCCCTAAAAATGTCCACCGGACATTTTATTCACGCTCCATCCCCATTGCGTCAAGGCAAAAGAACAAAAGAAATTGAACATGACGCAAGCGATACTTAAGAGAACGATTATTAAATCCTTTAGGTGTTTTTTCGAATTCCGCAGACGTTTAACTAAGAAATCTAAATTATAATCATATGAATTTACCCGATTACTGTGGTAATGATTTTTACTGAGTGCTTTTTGGAGAAAATAAGCAAAGCTCTCAGCTTTTAAAAATGTTCGCCTGCGCACAAAACTCCTCTTGCTCGGACAGTTCAACTCAGTGAAATACTGTTAATTATGCTTTGAGAGCACCATTTGCCATTGGCACAATCTCTGAAAAGTATGCATTAGAACAAAACGAAATCCATTATGAATATCTCAAAGATAACCTCACTAGTCCTATTTCTATTTTTCTTAGGGCTCTCAGCGCAAGCTCAAACAGAAACCCGAACTCCTGGGGATTTCACTGCAATAGAATCTGGCGGAAGCTGGAATGTGTACATCACCATTGGTTCTAAAGATGAAGTTAGGCTAGAGTCCAAAGGTTTTGATCTGAAGAAAGTTATCACCGAAGTGAGAAATGGAAAGCTTGAGATCAAACTGGAAAAAGGGAATCATCGAAATGTCAATTTTGATGCTTACGTAACTGTGCGGGAATTAGAAAGTATAGGTTCTGGTGGTTCTGGAAATATGACTCTGGAATCAAATATTAACTCCGACAAATTTAATATTGGACAATCTGGAAGCGGAAATGTAAGGGTGATGATGCTCAACGTCGGGTCATTGAATGTAGGAATGAGCGGCTCTGGACATATGTATGTAGAAGGAGGAAGTGCAGATACTGCTAATATTGGCCAGTCTGGCTCAGGAGATTTCGACGGATTGGAATTGATGGCTAAGTCAGTAAAAATCGGTAAATCCGGTTCGGGTAACACATCTATTGGCGCAAGCGAAAACCTCACCGTGGGATCGTCTGGATCTGGGAATGTGTACTACAAAGGCAATCCGGAAAACAAAAAAATAGCAAGCTCCGGCTCAAGTAAGGTGATAAGAAAGTAGCAAGTATTAGGTATCAAAACTGAAGAATCAAGTGATTAGAGCCAAGAATCAAGATTTTGACTTCACCACTTTATTACCCTACAACTATACCACTCTATAATTTTTCAATCCGTCAAATCATGCTCAAAAACTACTTTAAAATACTCCTGCGAAATACACGAAAAAACCCACTCTACATGTTTATCAACGTGTTTGGACTAGCGGTGGGAATGGCTGTTAGTATTTTGATATTCCTATTTGTACAGCATGAGCTGAGCTACGATAAGTACCATGCAAATTCCGATCGGATATACAGAGTTTCCCGAGCTTGGTTCAATCCAGACGGGGAGATCAGCTTGCACCTAGGACATGCCGCTCCACCTTTTGGGCCTTTGATCCAATCTGATTTTAGCGAAGACGTAGAAGCAGTAGGGAGATTTTTCCACTATGATCCTTTGGTGAAATATGAGGATAATGCATTTGAAGAGGAGAACTTTTACTTCGTTGACCCAGAGGTTTTTGACATTTTCTCATTTAAGATGATTGAGGGCGAGTCTAGGGAAGCACTGGCTAATTCAGACGGACTGATCATCACCGAATCCATGTCCCATAAGTATTTCGGGGAAGAGAATCCCATAGGCAAGGAATTGGATTTATACATCGCTGGGCAAGAGGCTACTTTTCAGGTTCGCGGACTAATGGAAGATATGCCTGATAATTCTCATTTCCATGCCGAATTTCTAGCTTCCATGGCTCCAGTTATAGATTTTTATGGGGGGCAGGATGCATTTATGAGCAATTATGGAGGCAATAACTTCTCCACCTATGTAATGCTCAATGAAGGAGTAGATTACGAAGCATTTGAAGCAAGACTTCCAGAACTCATAGATAGGCACATGGGCGAATATCAGTCGGGAATACCTGCCTCAAAAGGTACAAAGCTCTTTATGTGGCCGATGACAGATGTGCATTTGTATTCAAATCTGGACTCTGAGATGGAGGCTAATGGCAATATTGATTATGTCTATGTCTATTTGGCTGTCGCACTATTTATATTGCTTATTGCCTGTATCAACTTTATGAATTTATCCACTGCCAGATCCTCTATGAGATCTATGGAAGTTGGCTTGCGCAAAGTCATGGGTGCAGATAAGAGTAGGCTCATTAGACAATTCATGGGGGAATCATTTATGATGACGACGATTTCGATGATTTTCGCTCTGATTTTGGTCTATCTGTTTTTACCTACATTTTCCAATTTCACTGGAAAAGAATTTAGTCTAAACTTCATACAAAATCCTGAATATGTGCTGGGATTAGTCACCTTGGTACTGATCGTAGGTTTAGTATCGGGAAGCTATCCTGCATTATTCCTTTCAGGTTTTTCACCTGCCAAAGTACTCAAGGGGGCTTTCAAAGCTGGGAAAGGACATGAGAAGTTCCGCTCCGTTTTGGTTGTTGGACAATTTGCGATTTCTGTAGTGCTGATCGTAGCAGTGTTGGTGGTTGTTCGTCAACTGGATTTCATGCAGAGCAAGGATTTAGGATTCGAGAAAGAAGATATCGTCGTGCTTCCTTCCAGCCCAGCCATTCAAGAAAATTTCCTGCTCATCAAGGACAGATTGGAAAGACATCAAGGGATCAATGCCGTCAGCGTTTCCAGTCGAGTACCATCTGGCAGACTCTTGGATTCTCAGGGAAGTACGGCCGAAGTCAGTGGGGAGATGACACAGCTTGATGTGCGAATTGCAGATGTTCATGTGGCCCATAATTTTCTAAGTACCTATGGAATTCCTATAGTTGCAGGTAGAGATTTTGATTACAAGCTGGCAAGTGATTCTACAGAGGCTTTTATTCTAAATGAAGCTGCCATCAGAGAGATCGGCTGGACAAGTCCAGAAGAGGCGATAGGTAAAAAATTCCATTATGGAGGGAAAAGGGGCTTTGTAACTGGAGTGATGAAAAACTTTCATTTTGAATCATTACATCAGCCGATAGTACCCATTGTTTTTATGATTTCTCAGGGTAGAAATAATCGGATCAGCTTAAAGATCAACGCTGACAATAAGGAACAAACATTGGCGTATTTGCAGGAGGAATGGGCAGCGCTTAGGCCTGATTTTCCATTTGAGCCCTTATTTGTAGATGAGGGATTCAACAGACAATATGAAGCAGAAGAGCGGGTGAAAACCATTTTCACCTTCTTCTCTGGATTGGCTGTGATCATCTCTATTCTGGGATTATTTGGTCTAACTACATTTGCGACGCAGCAGCGAACCCGTGAAATAGGCATCAGAAAGGTGATGGGAGCGGAAACCGCAAATATTCTGTTTTTGTTGGGTAAGGATTTTCTGAAGTTGGTCCTGATTGGGTTCATTATCGCTATACCCATTTCCTGGTTTGGGATGTCTAGCTGGCTTGAGGACTTCGCTTATAAAATCGACATCAGTTGGACAGTATTCTTATGGGCGGGATTGATCGCTGGAGTAATAGCAGGTATTACTGTGATGTCACAGTCTCTGAAAGCTGCTTGGGCCGATCCTGTGAAAAGTATAAAGACAGAGTAGTTTAGAAACAAGAAACAAGAAACAAGAACCAAGAGTAGAGAGCCGAAAGTCGAGAACGCAGATTAGAGAGGGAAGAATCCAGATGCAGGATCTGAGAGTTGAGGAGCAGCTGTAACCTTTTCAGAGAAAACTGCATCTGATAAGGGAGAGCTTAATTATCCTTCAAAAGTTAATGCCTCAGGGTCTTTTCAACTTGATGACTAAGTAATTTTCCATTTTTAAAATCTTACAATCTATAAACACTGTGTAAAAATGAAAATCTATACAAAATTAGTTACTGCAGTATTCTTGCTTTTTGTAATGAATGCCTGCGTCCATGCGCAATCTTCCGAAACAAGAACTCCCGGACATTTCACTAAAGTACACTCCGGCGGTAGCTGGGAAGTTATACTCAAAGAAGGGAGTAAAGAAGAAGTCAGGATCGAAGCAAAAGGCGTGGACCTGAGCAAAGTCAAAACGGAGATTGATGGAGACGTGCTAAATGTAGGCTTGGTGAGAGGAAGTTATAATAATGTCAAATTGAAATTCTTCATCACCTACAAGGAGCTTGAAGGCGTGAAATGCTCAGGTTCTGGTACATTAGAGGTGACTTCCCCGGTGAGATCAGAAGCATTTTATGCTGGACTTTCGGGTTCTGGCGACATCATAATGGATAAGCTGGAAGCACAGGAGTTGTCAGTTTCTATTTCTGGTTCTGCTGATCTTAAGATCAAAGGTGGCTCCGTGGATCAAGCTGAAATCAAGCAGTCTGGATCCGGTGATTTTCATGGAGAAAATCTAGCAATAGGCGAATTGGAAGTAAGCAAGTCAGGTTCTGGAGATACCCATGTAGGTGATTTGGGAAAGGTATCTGTGAGTGCTTCAGGGTCTGGAGATGTGATTTACGCTGGTTCTCCACAATTAGGTAATATCAGGACTTCGGGATCAAGTAGTATCAGAAGGCGGTAAACCAAAATAAGTTGAATCAAATCCCATAAGTAGCGATGTTTATGGGATTTTTTTTCTTAAAGTATTCATGTAGTTCCCGCAGACCTGACTGCCGCTAGGCAGGTTGACACCGAAACGGACGCGGATTTCTGCAGATGATTTTAAATCAAGATAATTACTTTTAATCCCCTACATCAAAAATCCATTTTCGACAGCATAAGGTTTTGGGATATTTTCTTCTTCCAGCATTTCTAGCAGATCAATTTCAATGGCTCTTGAAATAGATGAAATTGGCACATCGTTATAACCACCTTCAAATGGATTCTCTGAATAATCTCCTATTCTATCCACTACGAAAAATGTCCAGATAATAATCGCGGAAAATGGGATGGTCAACCAGTAATGCAAGGCTCGCGACTGCTCAAAGATATCCAATAAACCGAAGGGAATCAACCCACAAAATATATAGGTGATCCATAAACCTGTGGATGCATATTGCCTTGGAAATGGGAAGTTTTTGATTCTTTCGCTCATTCCTTGATGGGTATATAGGTTGCCGAGCAACTGATGAAGCCAAACATGCTTGTAATCACTGAGATACCCCTGCTCTTTTAAGTCTCCAATTTCCTTGCATTGGATTTTAAGTAGTTGCGAAGGAATATTAGAAAGGTTTTTCAAATTCGATAGTTCCTCTTCAGAGAGGTATTTTTCGATTTCATCAAAGATGCCATCGTTATATTCTTTGATGAAATTTGGGATGAAATTCAGCTTATTTACCGGTAGGTTATGTTCCCAAGTTTTTTCAATTCTCATCACATGCTTGAGTGCCAAAAGCCAGGCGAGGTGTCTGTGGATTATGTTTCGCTTGCTTTCAAAGGGCATCTCTTTACTTGGTAGGCTGAGAATTCCCGTTGCAAATGTTCTGCTTTCATTGACTATTGATCCCCAGATTTTTCGGGCTTCCCAAGTTCGATCATAGGAACTGTTGTTTTTGAAACCTAAAAAGAAGGCTACGGCTACGCCAATTACAGATATTGGTTGCCAGGGTAGTGAAAAGGGAATGGAAGTGAGCTCGTATAATACGATGATGACAAAGGAATACAGTACACCATAAATCAATGAATATTTGGACCAGCGAATTGTCATCCAAAAACTGTAATAGCGTTTTACGTACATAAAAATATTTTTTTGCAATTAAACTACATAAAATTGTTAAAAATCCACTGCTTAAAGTGCTGGTTATGTTCTAAAAAGTATAAGATTCTTACAAATCGGTTTGTGTTTTTGCATCCAAAAGTTTGATGTCTTGAAACTTTAAGCTGTATTCATCTGTAGATAAATTAAGTCTCCAGAACTTGAACCAAACACGTTTCAGATCAAGACACAGCTCACTAGTTCAAGCCAGCAGACTTGAATCAATTTGCCCGAGAACGAACAAAACTGTCCGAGATAGACGGCTGATAACTCAAAAATGTCTATTTCCAGCGAAATCATTAACTTTTTGTAGTGGCATACTAATGGGAATAGACTTACTGTCAACTGTAAATTTTTATCCCAACGCTCATGAAACTCTTAAAATTTCCCTCAACTTTCTTACTGCTAGTTTTCGTTTTGCAATCCTCTGTTTTTGCAACTGACTTTAAAGCAGATCCTTATCTCACCAAGAAGTTTAGACTTAATGGTGAAGGTAACCTTAAGGTAGAAACTTCAGGCTCTTCCATAGCCGTTACTGGCGCAAGTGGAAGCCAAGTAATCGTCGATATGTATGTGAAGCTGAATGGACGGGAAATCGAAATGGAGGATGCGGAGGTAGAGCGGGAATTGGATAATTATAACCTGGACATTAGCCAATCGGGAAACACCATTTCTGTAAGTGTGAAAAAGAAAAATAATAGTGGTCGAAGTAAATTGAGTCTTTCATTTAGGATTCAAGTACCAACGGAAATGTCTTCTAGATTCCAATCCAGCGGTGGATCGATTTCAGTGGATGCACTGAACGGAGAGCAGGAAATAGCGACAAGCGGGGGAAGTATCCAAGTTTTAAATAGCAGAGGCTATGTAAATACACACAGTTCCGGGGGCTCCTTTAAACTTGAAAACTTCGAGGGGAACGTTGATGTGCAAACCAGTGGAGGTTCTATAAAAGTCAACCAGCTCACAGGTGATTTGAAAGTGAATACTTCAGGTGGTAGCGTGAATTTATCAGAAATCAATGGTAGCATTTTGGCAACTACGAGTGGAGGATCTATCAGAGCTCAGCTTTCAAATGTGGAGAAAGAACTTACCATGAAGAGCAGTGGAGGAAGCATCACGGCGGTAGTTCCAGAGGGATTGGGGCTGGATCTTGATCTTAGTGGAGGTAGGGTGAATTCCAAACTTTCCAATTTCAGCGGAGAAGTGAAAAAGGATAGAATTCTGGGTAAAATCAATGGAGGAGGAATTCCTGTAACTATGCAAAGCTCAGGCGGAAGTATAAATCTGGAATTTGATTGAAATAGCAGGTCTAGAAGTCAGCAGTTATTTACAAGTATCAAGACAGAAGATATTAGACATTAGCACCAAGATCCTAGAATCAAGAGAGAGTAAAAGATTGACTTAGTGTAAATTTTGGAGGCCAGTTCATTAGAGAGCTATAGGATGTCAAAAGAGGCGCTCATGAATCCGCTGAATAGCTTGAGAGTGATTGATAAGGTTATTAAATAGTACGTGGTCGTGGTAAGAAGTGAGAATTAAGAGGCAAGAAGCAAGAGAAACAGATCAAATGGGAGAAACCTGAGTTTCCAATTTAAAGTCTTAAAAAAATGATTTCAAATTACATAAAGATCGCCTGGAGAAATCTAATAAGGAACAAATCCTTTAGCCTGATCAATATTCTAGGGTTGGCAGTGAGTATGTCCATCTGCTTACTCATCATCATGATTGTGATGGACCAGTATAGTTATGACACCTACCATAGCAAAAAGGATCGGATATATAGAGTTCATACCACTCGCTATCAGGAAAATCAAGGAGAAACTGCAAGTTCGGCTTTGCCTTTGGCTGAAAAGCTAATAAGAGAATATCCAATGATTGAGGTGGCTGCCGGCATCAATAAGGAAATCGGTGGGGACATCATCTATGATGAGAAATTTGCATCAGGAGGAGGCTATTTCGCTGATGAAAATCTCTTTAAAATACTGGATTTTTCATTCAAAGAGGGTAATCCTAACACTGCATTGATTGAGCCTTATTCATTGGTGATTACCTCAGATTTGGCAGAGATACTTTTTGCAAATGAATCAGCCCTGGGCAAGATCGTCGGTTTCCATGACAAGGATATCAAAGCGACTGATATCGAGGAAGGCAACATCGAAACGGATTTCGGCTATTTTACCATTACAGGGGTGCTTAATCCAACTCCCGGCAAGACACACCTGCCTTTTAAACTGCTGGCATCTTTGAGTACCATGAAATCGCTTCCTGAAGGCTCGGTATTTGGCAACGGTGAGGATGACTGGGATAATGTCTAAACCAATTACACTTATGTTTTATTGAGGGAGGGTCAAAGCAAAAGCGACTTTCAGACCAATTTGGATAAAATTTCAGAGGAAATATACGGATCCAAATATGCAAACAAACACTCCTTTAAAGCTGTGGCTTTGAAAGATATAACGCCAATTGGTATAATTGGAAATACAACTCACGTGGCTATTCCAAAAGTTGTGCTTATGATTTTAGGGATTCTTTGCCTGATTGTGATGTTCTCGGCCTGCCTGAATTATACCAATATGTCGGTGGCTCGGGCACTTACCCGTATCAGGGAGGTAGGAATCAGAAAGGTGTCGGGGGCGAATAAGAGACAGGTTTTTGTGCAGTTTATCACCGAGGCGGTCCTGATTTCCCTATGCTCACTGGTCCTGGCAATCCTTCTTCTTCAGGTACTCGAAAAGGGCGTGGAAGGAATGACCTTTAATCAGTATCTAAAAATTTCCTTCAAACAAAATTTACTAGGTGTGTTGATTTTCATTGGATTCAGTATCGTGGTTGGTGTCGTGGCCGGCTTCCTTCCCGCTTCTTATGTCTCCAAGTTGAATCCTATTAATTTGTTCAATAAGCTGAGTGGAGTCAGGATGTTCAAAAGCATGAGAATCCGCAATATTCTGTTGGTGATTCAGTTTTCCATCTCTTTGATTTTTATCATTTCGGTGGTGCTAATCCAGTCTCAGTCTAAGCACATTCTAAATTTTGATTATGGATTTGAAAAGGAAAATATTGTCACTGTCAAGCTCTTTAAATCTGAAAACTATTTAAGGTTTGCGCAGGCAGTTGCATCCAATCCATCAGTGACAAAGGTAGGAGCGACTTCTTTGATTCCAGCCAGTGGTTGGAATTTTGGGACGGAAGTAGTGAATCCGGATTTTCCCTTGGATAGTATTTCCAGCAATTTTTTTGATATTAATTCATCAGCAATTGAAGTGCTTAACTTGGAAATTCTGGCCGGAAATAACCTACCCGAGGAAGGCAGTGAAAATCTCATATTGATCAACGAAGAATCTGTTAAAAACTTCAATTTAGGAAGCATTGAGGAAGCAATAGGAAAGCAATTGGGCCTGAATAATGGAGGTGAATTCCAAAATCTTCAAGTAGCTGGCATGGTCAAAGACTTTCAGTTCCTTTCTCCTGATCGGGAGATTCAAAGTTTGGTTTTACGAAACAGGGAAAGTGCATTAGGTTTTGCCTTGGTAAAAATATCCAATGGAAATCAAGCACAAACATTGGCAGCTCTTGAAGCTTCGTGGAAAGAGGTAAATCCAAATTCAAAGTTTTCTTACAAATACCTGGATGAAGAATTGTTGTTTATCCATCAGGTACTGGGTGATGTGACTTCCGTCATCGGATTAATTTCATTTTTAGCGGTTTTTGTTTCCTGCCTCGGCCTATTGGGCATGGCAACTTATACTGCCCAAACCAGAATCAAAGAAATCGGAATCCGAAAAACACTGGGTTCCAGCATTTCGCAGATTATATTTTTATTGTCCAAAACGTTTTTGTCGTTGTTAGGAATTGCCATTTTGGTAGCTGTCCCTTCGGCTTATTTCATCAATAATCTATGGCTTAATTTCTTTGCATCACGTGTCAGCATAGGTATAGTCCCGATTGGGATTGGAGTGGGAGCGATATTGTTGATCAGCTTAGTCATAGTCTTTACGCAGGCTTACAGAGCGGCAACCGTGAATCCTATTGAGAGCTTGAGGAACGAGTAAGAAAACTGTTGCTTAGAAAGTAGTTTCTAGTGATTATTGAAGGTCAAGAAGCAAGAGATATGAGAGGACACCTCACGTACAAAACCCAGATTTCGGTTGGGTTATTTGCTTTGTTGATGACAACTTCGCTTTATTGATGATTTTGACAGTTGGGTCCAAACCTGTGAGAGCTGCAATTGCAATCAAGTAAATAGTTTGAAAGAATCCAGACCATTAATAGTCTGTGATTGAGTTTTTATCCAGTAATGCATTCAGCTTTTAAAGTCCCTAGTTCCTTAGTAAAGGAAGTATCAAAGGCTTCAACAAATTCTAGGAAGGAAGAATAGGAGTCTATTAACATGGTTGATTAAAAAATTTACCAAATTTTTTTTTGGAAAAGGAACTAGACCTGCGAATTAAATCTGCTTGAAAAAAATCTTAAAAATGAATCCAGATTAAAATTTGTGACTGATGTAAAAAACCCCTGTAAACCACTCGTAAACAGGGGTTTATGAACTTATCTGTAGAGAGTGGGGGATTCGAACCCCCGGTACGCGTTGAGGCGTACGACAGTTTAGCAAACTGCTGGTTTAAGCCACTCACCCAACTCTCTAAATATTTTTATTTGGCTTAGTTTTTTCGTTTTACAAAAATATAAACCTTGTCTTTTTAAGGGTTTCTGCCTCTTTTTTCTCCGACATCCATTTTGTAAATCGATGCAAATATAAGTCAATTGATCAGATTTAAACAAATCATTGACAGATAGGAATTCTATGATCAAATCTTTTTGTCTAATAGTCTGAAAATCAAATCAAATAATTTGACAGTTAGCTTCTAGAAATATTAAAAATACCCTACATAGGGTATAAATATTTCATAAGCCCTGGCTAAATTTGATTTCCATTCAAAGCCAACTTTATGATAATCCAAACAGCTACTGCAAATTTCATGATTGAGAAATGTGACCCAAACAATGGATGCGTTATTATCCGATCTAATTCTGAAGAAGAGCTCTTTCGTTTTTTTGGGTCTTTAGAAATCTCTGTGACCAATGATCTATATTATGCATACGAGGCTCGAGCTTGTAAGCAAGAATTAACAAATGCTATGATCCTGATGGTGAAAGAAATCGACTACTCTGAGTTCTCTGAATTTAGCCTTCAGATGGCTTAAGGTGAATTTTACAGTGACTTCTTAGGCAAATTTAGATTTTTTGAAAATGGAAGATTAGCGGATCCAGAGTAGGCTGCTATCTCCGTAACTCAAGAAGCGATAATCATTTGCCAAGGCTTCTGTATAGACACGCTTCCAATCTTCGCCAAGTATCGTAGCTATCAGAAGAATCAAGGTAGAGCCTGGTTGATGAAAATTTGTTATTAGGCCGTTAATTACCTTAAAATCATATCCTGGAAAAATAAAGATCTCCGTGGTGCCGATGATAGTTTCAAGTCCTTTTTCATGCATAAACTCAAGAATGGCTTCATAGGAATCTTTAGCAGTTGGCAAGCTTTTCCTAGTGTCGTAAGGAAACAACTTTTCAATTCTCAAATCGTCCCCTTTGCCTTCAAGTAACTTTACGCCATACCAATACAAGCTCTCCAAAGTTCGCACAGACGTAGTCCCTACCGTTACAACTTTCCCTAAATTCGATAAGATAAGCTCAATTGTTACTCGGTTGACGTGAATTTGCTCGCTATGCATGGGATGCTCAGTGATCTCGCTGGCTTTGATCGGCTGAAAAGTACCTGCACTCACATGCAGTGTTACTTGTGCTTCTTTGATGCCTTTAGACTTCAACTGCTCGAAAATCTCAGCAGTAAAGTGAAGTCCGGCAGTGGGAGCAGCTACAGCACCTTCTTTTTCCGAGTACACTGTCTGATACCTTGATTTGTCTTCTTCGATAGGCTTGCGGTTCAAATATGGAGGAAGTGGAACCTCACCACTTGCTTCTACCACATCTACAAAAGCGACGTCAGGATTGTCCCAGGAGAATTCCACTTGACGTGTCTCCCGATCAAATAATTTGGCTTGAAGAGTTATCGAACTACCATTGAAAAGAATCAGCCCTTTTAGGATTTCTCCATCTTTCCATTTCTTAGCATTCCCGATCATAGTTTCCCAAATCACTGGATGCTTGGCAAGCATAATCTCTGGGATCACTGTCGTAGGAGAAATTGGCTGAAGGAGAAAAATCTCAATTCTTGCACCTGTTTCCCGCTGAAAAATCAATCGGGCTGGAATTACCTTGGTGTCATTGTACACAAGCAAGGTGTCTGCGGGAAGTAAATCTGGAAGGTTGCTAAAATTCAGATGTAAAATCTGACCATTTTTATAATGTAAAAGTTTCGAGGCATCGCGCTTTGCCAAAGGGTACTTCGCGATTTTTTCTTCGGGTAATGTATATTCGTACTCGCTTAAATCAATTGATGGGATTTGCATAACTAAGTGTAATTCTGCCTGCAAATATAGCCCAAGTCATTTCATGTACCTTTCAAAACTATTCTTAATCCATGTCAGATTTTTCTAAAATTACCTTTGACTACCTAAAGCGAACATTGGTTTTTAAGTTTAATGCAGGTACTTCCAGAGGAGTTTTGAAGACCAAGGAGGTGTTTTGGATCAAAGCTTTTCATGCCGAACAGCACGAAATAACGGGATGGGGAGAAGCTGCTCCCTTGGTGAAATTGAGCTTGGATGATCGTCCCGATTTTGAACAGATACTTCAGCGCACACTTAAGGAAATTTCGAATGTAAATTGGGAGAAACCTGAAGAAGGAGTTTTAAAACAGCTACAAGAACTCGTTCCTTTTGAGTTGCCTAGCATCAGGTTTGGGTTGGAAACAGCGATTCTTGATTTGAGGAATGGCGGTAGAAAGAAGATTCTTGGAGGTGAGTTTTTTGATGGGAAAAGGGCTATTCCTATTAATGGATTGATTTGGATGGGAGAAAAAGGCTTTATGTTGGAGCAGATCAATGAAAAGCTGGAACAAGACTTTGACTGTATCAAAATGAAAATTGGCGCAATTGATTTTCGGCAAGAATTGGATCTGCTTGATTACATCAGAGCTCGCTTTTCCAAAGATCAGATTACGCTACGTGTAGATGCAAACGGCGCATTTTCGAAGAAAGAAGCGCTAAGCAAGCTTCAGCAACTTGCCAACTATGATTTGCATAGCATAGAGCAACCAATTGCAGTAGGGAATTGGAAAGCGATGAAGCAACTTTGCGCAGCTACTCCGCTACCCATCGCACTCGATGAGGAATTGATAGGAGTGAAAAATAAAGCTGAACTTCTTGATGCAATTCAGCCTCAGCATATCATTCTTAAGCCAACTTTACTTGGTGGGATAGTAGAAACCCGAGAATGGATAACACTTGCTGAGGAGCGCAAGATAGGCTGGTGGATGACCTCAGCGCTAGAAAGTAACATTGGATTGAATGCTATTGCCCAACTTGCAGATAGCTTGGATGCTAAGATTCCGCAAGGGCTTGGCACAGGCAAGTTGTACCAAAATAATTTGGAATCTCCCTTGGAAATAGAGCAGGGTGAACTCCATTATAATCCACTTCTCACTTGGGAGCGACCTTCCTAGTCGCTAAGCCTAAATAAATATACAGGACTATGGACGCCCACTTTCCAATCTGTTTGGGTTAGTGTCCCAGTTTCTACATCGCGTTCAAATACAACTACATCATCACTCGCTTGATGCGCTGCAAGCAAAAACTTACCATCCGCAGTCAAATTGAAATTCCTAGGCATAATTCCCCCAGATGAGATCTGCTGGGTGAATTCGTATTTACCGGAAGCCTTTTTGCTGATTACAGAAATTGTATTTGCATCGCCGCGATTGGATACGTAAATATTTTCCCCATCAGAGGAAAGTCGAACTTCGGCTGCACCTATGTCACCTTCAAATCCTTCGGTAACCAGAGAGATTCTTTGTTTTGGAGTGATTTTTCCAGCATCAAAACTGAAGATATCCAGCATAGCAGTCATCTCTTCCACCAGTAGGATTTCTTTGCCATCACCTGAAAATACCAGATGTCTTGGCCCATCGCCTGGAGTGACTGCGAAAGCATTGTTTAATGTCAACGGTTCGGTTGCATTTTGGTCAAAGTCATACACATACACCTGATCTGTGCCAAGATCTGCCACGAGCAAGAATTTACCATCTGGGCTAAATACCGTGCTGTGCACATGTGGAGCGCTTTGCCGTGCTTGATTGATACTGCTTCCTTCATGCTGAATAGTCTGAAGGTGCGTTAATCCTGCGTTCCCAGCAATTTTATAAGCACTAAGACTACCGCCGCTGTAATTCGCTACTGTCAAAAATTCCTCATTTGGAGAAAGGGCGATGTAGCAGGGGTGATCACCAAAGCTGGGCAATTCACTTAATTTGGAAAGAGTTTGATCCTCGGAAGAGCGGCTCAAGCTGATTATATTTCCACCCGGTACATTGTCTATTTCTTCTAAAGTGAAGACCTTGTCTCCAGCAGCATTGGCGACTACAAATGAAGGATTTTGAATACCAGGGAAAATTGTCCGAACTTCAAGTCTATTCTCCGAAGGAGTAAAATCAAGTTGATTAATCCCCTGGCTTAGCTGGTCGGTGTATGTGCCCACCAAAAAAGAGTAAGTAATAGGTGTTTCGGTCATTTCGGTTGTTTTTTCTGTGGTGCAGGCGAAAAATATGGCTAGTAGTGCAGCTAGTAAGAGAGGTTGTTTCATGGCAGAAAGATATTGAAAAATCCGAAATACATATTTTGTGTTTTATCGAGAAATTACTGATGTGGTTAATAAAAAGGAAGTGAATGAGATTATTTGTTAAGGAATAGTCAATAGTTATTTCTGCTTTTATAATTTTTACTAATTTGCTTAACCATTAAAACGGAAGACGAATAATGTATAAAACCTATGACACCCAAGTAGCCAAGCGCTTCACGATTTACAACAGCTTATTTCTGGATCTTCCCTTCAATGACATTTACCGCACAGGGACCTTGCTTCCGATATTAGGTACGGCTTGTCAGGATGGTTTCCAAAAAGGATTAACCCCCAAGGAAATTATTGCAGGGTTTTTCGATGAATTGATGCCTGACTCTACGGAAGTTCAGCAATCTGATTTGCTTTTTCAGATGATCCAATATGTAGAGCGACAGGTCGTTCTGTTTGACTCAATCGAAGATGCCGCTTATGAAAAGATCCATGACCTGAATGGGAAAGGGACAGTCAAAGCTCTGATTGACCGGACTGACAATGATAACAAGCGAGAAGAGCTTGTGGAGAAATTGAAGACTTTCTCTGTGCGTCTCACGCTAACTGCCCACCCTACTCAGTTCTACCCCGGTAATGTATTGGCCATCATCACCGATCTGGAGCATGCGATTCGTACGGATGACATCGGTAGGATTAATTCACTTTTGCAGCAATTGGGGAAAACTGGTTTTACCAAACGAGAGAAGCCAACGCCCTATGATGAAGCGGTAAGTCTAATCTGGTTTCTGGAAAATATTTTCTATGAAAGTATCTCAGATATCATGGTTCGCCTACTGGGATCTCTTAATATCCCTCTGCACGACTGGGAAAACCCAGGCTTGCTAAAAGTTGGATTTTGGCCAGGTGGAGACAGAGATGGCAATCCATTTGTGACACATACCATTACCGAGCAAGTAGCTGCCCGCCTCAAAAAGTGGGTTTTGAAATGCTACTACAAAGATGTCCGCAAGGTGCGAAGAAGATTGACCTTCAAGCACGTAGAAGAAATCCTGATTACTATTGAGCGTGGTCTTTACGCTACTTTGTTTGAAAATGATCCGGTCTATAAGACCAAAGAGCAATTGCTTGCCGATTTACTATCAGCCAGAGAAGGATTGATCAAGTATCACGAAGGACTTTTCTTGGATATTTTGGATCAGTTTATTCTGAAAGTTAAAATCTTCGGTTTCCATTTCGCATGTATGGACATGCGTCAGGATAGTCGCAAGCACGATACACTGATAGAAGAGATTTTCCAGCTTCAAGGCAAAGAACTTCAGGGTACGGAAGATGAACAGATTGATCAGATCATGAGTCTTACCGAACTCCCTGAGATATCCACTTTTCAAGACGAGTTTAATCAAGAAATACTTCAATCGTTTGGAGTGATAGACTCAATCCAGCAGGAAAGTGGAGAAGAAGTTCTCAACCGCTACATTATTTCAAATTGCCAGTCGCGAAAGCATCTGTTGGAAGTTTTCAAATTGGCAAAGCTGACGCTGGGCGCAGAAAAGGAAAATCTTCCGTTGGATATTGTGCCTCTTTTTGAGACGATCGATGATTTGGCAGAAGCGCCGGGGATCATGAAAAGTCTATACAATCTTCCTGAATACAAAGAGCATTTGGCATTCAGAGGGAATAAGCAAACCATTATGCTTGGCTTCTCCGATGGAACTAAGGATGGTGGATACCTTCAAGCTAACTGGTCTATTCTAAGGGCTAAAGAGGAGATGACCAGAGTCTCAAGAGAGAATGGGATAGAAGTCGTCTTCTTTGACGGTAGAGGTGGGCCTCCTGCACGTGGTGGAGGAAACATGCATAACTTCTACGCTTCTCTAGGAGAAAAAGTAGAAAACTCTGAAATCCAGGTTACTATCCAGGGACAGACTATTTCAGCAAATTACGGCAAGCAAGCTTCTTGTACTTATAATTTTGAGCAACTTCTAAGTGCTGGTTTGGAAAATCATCTTTACGGTGGTGCGGATAAGAATCTAAATACCGAGCAGCGTGCATTGATCGACGAGCTAGCAGGTGAAGCCTATGAATCTTATAAAAAATTCAAAAGCCATCCTAAGTTTGTTCCTTATCTGGAGCATGTGACTCCGCTTAAGTATTTTGGTATGACCAATATAGGTTCAAGACCATTGAAAAGAGGCAAGGGTGAAGGTCTGAAATTTGAGGATCTCCGGGCAATTCCTTTCGTGGGCTCATGGGCGCAGATGAAGCAAAATATACCAGGATTCTACGGCGTAGGAGCTGCCGTGGAGGTATTGGAAAAGAAAGGGAAATTGGGAGAGTTGAAAGAGCTTTACAACAATAGTCTTTTCTTTAGAGCACTTCTTGGCAATTCTATGCAGTCACTTACAAAGTGTTTCTATCCAGCCACTGCTTATTTGAAGCAGGATAAGAACTACGGGGAGTTTTGGGAAATTATGTATGATGAGTACCTCAGATCTATAGAGAAGCTCAAGGAAGTTTCTTCGATGGATGAATTGATGGGCGACAATAAGGTTATTAAAAAATCGATTGAAATCCGTGAGCGAATCGTACTGCCCTTGATTACTGTGCAGCAATATGCTATTCAGAAAATCCTTGAAACTGGTAAGTCCACCGAAGTACTTCAAAAGTTGATCTTAAGAAGTATGTTTGGGATTATAAATGCAGCAAGAAACGCAGCGTAAGCACTAATTATACCTTGTTAAAAAGCCCGGCTGAATTTGATTTCAGTCGGGCTTTTGTTGGTTTTAACCGCAAAGTTCGCAAAGGTTTACGCAGAGTGCGTCCTGCTTCTCCAGAAGCTGGACTTGGCTAATACCTGATATGCGGAATTGCCTCCATTGGTGTCATGACCAACGGCTTAAATCCTCAATGAACTTTCGCCGCTGTTCGTGTCCTCACGAACAGCGTAGATCCCCATTTAACTATGCTTCTTCAGAAACTGGATTTGACTTAAGTCAGTACTATGTGGAATTGCAAATTCCCTTACTACTGGTCGTGATTGCATCCACGATAATTATCAGGACCCGATCAGTGGTGCTCCAATCTTTGAGATTTCAAAACCTCGAAGGTTTTCTTTTGTCCTGATTCTCCAGAAATTGTGTTTCCCAAAATTGCTTTGTGATCCTGAAGGGATCAAACATTTCAATAGCCATGGGTGCAACCCATGGTAAAAGTATTTGAGTTTATTAAAAGAACCCCGAAGGGGGTCCAACTTAAAATTTTTTAGCTGGATCCGCGCAGTCGCTGGTGCCGTCGCTTGTCTTGTTCCATCTTCTCAATTTAAACCAAAAAGTCCCCTTTCTCCAAACAGACACAAAAACCCGGAGCGTATAGGCTCCGGATTTAATAGTATTTTTAATTCTTTCGAGTTTTTTCAAAACTACATGGATATGGAACGCCGTGCTGCTGCGAGAAAGCAAAATCAAACTTTGCGCCATAGCGCCTTTGCGGGATTTACAAAGTGCCAGCCAGCTTCGCCAAACTCTCCTCCAACGCCTTGATCTTGGCTTCTGCGTCTGCTTGCTTTTTACGCTCCATTTCTATCACCTGGGCAGGAGCACCAGCTACAAATCGCTCGTTTCTGAGTTTTTTCATCACCGAATTCAAGAAGCCTCTGGTGTAATCAATCTCCTTCTGGATATTCTCTTTTTCCTCTTCCACATTGATCGAGTCGCCCATGAGGACAAAGCACTCATCAGACTTTACTACAAAGCTGATCGAATTGGCTACTTTCTCTCCAAAGTTCAATGAAGACAGATTTGCCAGCTTATTCAAGACTACTTCGAATCGACCATATAACTCTTCGTTTTTAGCATTAATGGTTAAGTCAAGCGATTCTTTTGGCGACATTCCTTTGGATGCACGTAGGTTTCTTACCTGAGAAACGACTTCAAAGACTTGATTGGCTTCCTCGATGATCCTAGTGTCAAAAGCTTTTGTTTCAGGCCATGAAGCTAAAATCAGAGATTCTTCCACTGATCTTTCTTTGATCTGATGCCAAAGCTCTTCCGAGATAAATGGCATGAATGGATGAAGAATCTTTAGAATATCTTCAAAAAGCTCAATGGTTTTGTCGTACGTCGCCTGATCGATAGGATGTTGATATTCCGGCTTGATCATCTCCAAGTACCAAGAGCAGAAGTCTCCCCAAACCAACTTGTATGTAGTCATCAAGGCATCGGAAATTCTGAATTTCTCAAAGTGCTCATTAATCTCTACCAGCGCTTGGTTGAATCGGTTCTCAAACCATTCTATACTTGAGGTATTGGCGGAACCGTCCAGACTAGGATCAATTTCCCAGCCTTTGACCAGACGGAACGCATTCCAGATTTTGTTGGCAAAGTTTCTTCCTTGCTCCACGAGCTTATCATCGTATGGCAAATCGTTTCCCGCAGGAGAGGAGAAGAGCATTCCTGTACGTACCCCATCAGCACCATTTTGGGCAATTAGATCCAGTGGATCAGGAGAGTTGCCAAGTGATTTGGACATTTTTCTACCAAGTTTATCGCGTACGATTCCGGTTAGATAGACATTTCGGAATGGCTTTTCGCCCATGTACTCGTATCCGGCAATGATCATACGGGCCACCCAGAAGAATAAAATTTCTGGTGCAGTCACCAAGTCATTGGTAGGGTAGTAATATTTCAATTCTTCATTTGGCTTGCCTGTAGTAAAGACCTCAGGGTCAAAAACAGATATTGGCCATAACCAAGAGCTAAACCAAGTATCCAGCACATCCTGGTCCTGCTGTAAATCCGCCAAGGTGAATTTGCCGTCAAACTTCTCATTTGCAATCATCAGGGCTTTCTCAGCAGTTTTTGCAACTACAAATTCTCCATTTGGAAGGTGGTAAGCTGGAATTCTATGTCCCCACCACAGCTGACGGGAGATACACCAATCACGTACATTTTCCATCCAAGAACGGTACATGTTCTTGAACTTCGGCGGGTACAACTGGATCACGTCATCCATTACTGAGCTAAGTGCAGGCTTTGTGATTTCGTCCATTTTCAGGAACCACTGCAAAGAAAGTTTCGGCTCGATTACAGCATCCGTTCTTTCCGAATGGCCCACATTGGATTTATAATCTTCGATTTTCTCCAATTGATCAATTTCCATCAGCCTTTTTCCGATCTTTTTCCTAGCGACAAAACGATCTTCTCCCACCAGAATCTGAGCTTTTTCATTGAGTGTTCCGTCATCATTGAGGATGTCGATCACCTCAAGCTTGTGCTTCAGCCCCAGTTCATAATCATTTATATCGTGGGCAGGTGTTACTTTTAGGCAGCCCGTACCAAACTCCATATCCACATACTCATCCTCGATTATCGGGATGGCGCGGTTGATCAATGGAATAATGGCCTTCTTACCTTTTAAATGAGTAAATCTAGGGTCATTTGGATTCACACAGATCGCCACATCGGCCATAATGGTCTCCGGTCGGGTAGTAGCTATGGTAAGAAATTCAGTTTCCGATCCTTCGATCTTATAGTTGATGTAATATAGTTTTGAAGCGATTTCCTTGGTGATTACCTCGTCATCAGACAGCGCGGTTTTTCCCTTTGGATCCCAGTTGACCATACGGATGCCTCGGTAGATTTTGCCCTTTTTGTGCAAGTCCACAAAAACAGAAATCACCGCATCGCTCATTCCTTCATCCATCGTGAAAGCCGTCCGGTCCCAATCGCAGGAAGCTCCCAGTTTTTTCAGTTGCTCCAGGATAATCCCTCCGTATTTTTCTTTCCATTCCCAGGCATATTTCAGGAATTCTTCACGGGAAATGGATTTCTTATCGATTCCCTGTTCTTTCAGCATGTTTACAACTTTCGCTTCAGTTGCGATTGAAGCATGATCAGTTCCGGGCACCCAAAGTGCATTTTTTCCCTGCATTCTAGCACGACGGATCAATACATCCTGAATGGTATTGTTCAGCATATGTCCCATGTGCAAGACGCCTGTGACGTTAGGTGGAGGGATTACGATGGTATAGGGCTCTTTCGAATGATCGACTTTCGAAGAAAAAAGCTTGTGCTCCATCCAGTAGGCGTACCACTTGGCTTCGGTAGCTGTAGGATCGTATTTGCTGGCAATAGACATAATTGGAAATTAATTGAGGCGCAAAAATAGCGAAAAAGCCAATTTTGGAGGCATGATTGGCGGATCAATTGTGGAATATCATTGATTTGATGATAGACACGATCCCTGAGTGCAGTCGAAGGGTTTAGCCGCGGAGAGCACAGTTGTCTAGCTTCTCCAAAAGCTGGACTAGTCTAAAAATTTTCTTTCCTTACTTGCCATCGGGCACTATAGTTTGATGGATTCAAAACACTGACAATGCTTTGGCTTTTATATGGCTAAGCGTGTAGGTATCAAACGTGCATTTTGGAGACAAAAGAAAATGAAATTAGAAATGGGAATTTCTGGTTGGGTAAAATAGTTTTCCTCAACTTAAAGTTTGAAAACCTACCATTAGGTTTAACTTTAAATCAATGAGGATACTGACTCTAATTTTATGTGCAATAGTCATAATTGCTACAGGTTTGCCCTTGATCAATTCGGCAGAATGGTGGATTAGAATATTTGATTTCCCCAGACTTCAGATTTCAGTTTTGATCTTTCTGGCGATGATACTGGCTTATGCTTATTTAGGTTCCAAATGGACATACAAGTTACCATTGTTGTTGATTCTTGCAGTTACCTTGGTATATCAGTTACATTTCGTGGTAGTATATACCCCATTGTATAAAACTCAGGCAAAGGATAGCAATAAGCAAGATCCAGGTAACAGCTTTACCCTTTTGGTTATTAATATACTCATGGATAATGAGGATAAAGATAGTTTTCATGAGCTTGTAAAAAGAGTTAAACCAGATGTGCTTCTGATTAATGAACCTGATCAAGTTTGGGCAGAATCTATCAACAAGCTTGACGGTGATTTTCCTTACTCTATCAAATATCCACTGGAAAATACCTATGGCATGATCCTGCTATCAAAACTTCAGCTGACTGAAAGTGCTGTAAATTTTTTAGTAAAGGATAGTATCCCATCTATTTTTACAAAGATCACACTCCCATCAGGAATCAAAATTGATTTTTATGGCGTCCACCCCGAGCCACCAATGCCAGGAACCGATACCTATGAAAGAGATACAGAATTGCTTATAATCGGCAAAGAAATCAAAGAATCCAGTTTTCCAACCGTAGTAGCTGGAGATATGAACGATGTAGCCTGGTCTGGTACTTCCAAGCTTTTCAGAAAGTACAGTGAACTCGTCGATCCTCGAGAAGGCAGGGGATTATACAATTCTTTTAATGCATCTATTCCTTTGTTACGATATCCCCTGGACCACATTTTCTACTCAAAAGAATTTGGACTTTTAACCATTGCGAAGCTTGAAGATATAGGATCAGACCATTTCCCGATCTTCATTGGGCTAAATTATGAGCCCGATGGGGATAATACTGATGGTTTGGAAAAAACAGATTCCGGTGAGAAAGAGGAAGTAGAAGAAAAAATTGAAGAGGGTGAAAACGAAGGAGAGAAAGATTGATTTTGAATTGAATAGTAGTATTTTCCTTCAAATTTGGTGAGGAAAGTTGCCTGTCATCTATGGCTGGTTAATCACCAGTATATGTTCAATTTCCCTTTACTTTGCCTTTCAAAACACTAATTGCGAAGTATTTGCCATTTAAGGAATCAGATTAAAAAAGTAGAGCTTTTATCAGTAAATTATCAATACCTGATTTCCATCACTTCAAAAACTCTGTCCTCTTTAGCCAACTTTAAGATTGCCTGTTCTCCGACTTTCTTACCGATCAATATCTTGGCAATGGGAGAGATAAAGGATATTTTGTTTTTGGCGATATCTGCTTCGTCCACACCCACAATCTGGTAGCTTTGAAATTTTGAGCTATTTCCGATTTTGAGTGTCACAGTTGCCCCAAAGCGGACTTCATCCTTGGGTTGTTCGTCCAGTGGTACAAGTTTGCCTGTGGAGATCCGCTCATCCAGCAAGTTGATTTTTGCAGTGATGAAATTAGAAGCAATGCGTTTTTCCTGTTCGGTGGCAGCATCTATAGCGCCCTTCTCATCGATCAGCGCTTGTTTTTCAGCGAGCAATTCCGCCACCCCATTTTCTGTGACATAATTGGTGACACCTTCCGGCAAATCCGCTCTTGGCGGCACAAGAGGAGTCTCTTCCTGATCATCTTCTTTTACAAATCCTCTGCTCATGATTGGTGTTGTATTGTCTAAAATGAATAAGGAAGAGAATGGAAATTAAGTTTCAAAACCTTGAGAAGGTTAATAACCGCGAGGTAACTGGTTTTCAGTTGTGCGGATTCTCTAGTAGCCGGACTTATCAGAATGATAAATTCATGTTGCTAGCTAGGTGTAATTACAAATTACACCTAGCAGTCTCAAAGCTTTATTCTACGCTCAGTGGGGTGAACTCAGTTACTTCAAATTTCATAAAATGTAGTAGAGCAACCACTCTCTGAATTAGTAAGCGTTCTATTGCAACACTAATTTTTAGGTACCAACTTGGGGTATTAACAATTTCAGACGAAGTGAGTTGACCTTATTATTGCCCCAATGGAATACATCCGGAATTTGGGAGGACGGAATACAATGAAAAAAGAGCTATCGCAACCTTTAACCCTCCGTTTTATTTGGCATAAATATCGAAATAAGGCAGGTAATTATTTTTTTCGTTGTAAAGAATTGATGGCTCTTGACAAGAATTGGAATACTGAGAAGCATGATATACCACTACCTCAAAATTACTTACAGAAATCTGTATAAAGGTGTTCACGCTTATCAATATCATAAGCTTGGCGATGGGAATGGGGGTTTGTCTGTTGATTTATTAGTATGTGCACCGTGAAATAAGTTATGATCACTTTCATAACAATGCTCAAAATACCTAACGATTAACACAAACAACTTTAAGGAATGGGGAGGATTTATGCAAAGCTGCCTTTAGCACTGTTGGACTTGGACCGAAAGAGAAGGAAACTATACCGGAGATTAAGGATTTTGCAAGGGTGCATGATCTGGAAATCGACTTGGTCCTTTCAAATGCCGATAAAAATGAACCCTATCCAAGATAATCAGTTTTTTTTGCGGATTTTTGGATAGTTTAAAGGAACCTTACAGAATGGAGGTGATCTGTTTGCCTTGAACCGTTTATGTCCTTTACGATCAATATCCTAGCTGAAAGTAGTTGAGATTGAAATTCTCTTCCCTGATCCCAAAAGTTGTAAGGAAACCTTTTTAATAGAAAACGACAAAGATTAGCATGAAAGCATTTACGAAATTAAACTATGGAGGACCAGAGATCCTTAAATTGGAAGAGGTAGAAATGCCTGTATTGGAAGATAATCATCTTTTAATAAAAGTTAAGGCAAATTCGGCCAACCCGGCTGACTGGCATATTCTTCGGGGAGAACCATTTTTTGCGCGATTCGCTTTCGGGTTGTTCAAGCCTAAAAATAAAACCCTGGGAGCTGATTTTGCAGGCATTGTTGAGGCGACAGGAAATAATGTATCGCAATTTAAGGTTGGAGACAGGGTGTTTGGGGAGAATCTTAAAGGAGGTGCTTTTGCTGAGTATACTTGTGCGTCGTCAAATGTTTGTGCAGTAATGCCGGAGGGTATTGATTTCCCGGAAATGGCTAGCATACCTATAGCAGGATTAACAGCGCTACAAGCACTGATCACGCATGGAAAACTCAAAAAAGGAGAGTCGGTTCTTATAAATGGTTCTTCAGGGGGAGTTGGTCATTTTGCTGTTCAAATAGCCAAGTCCTATGGAGCTAAGGTAACAGGGGTCTGTTCCGGTAAAAATGTTGGTTTTGTTAAGACTTTAGGCGCAGATCATGTCATAGCCTATGACAAAGAAAGCATTCATCATCACAAGGGCAGTTATAATCTTATTGTTGATACACACGGGAATCTTTCCCAAAAGGATTATAAACGAATGGGGGAGCGGGGTGTTATTGTTGGATTTACCACTATCGGGCATATGATTTCTGTACTAGTAAATTCAATTTTCAGTAAAATTCCTCTGAAGCTATTTACAGCTGAAGCCAACACTAAGGATTTGGAAACACTTGCAAAAATGATTCAAGATGGTAGGATTAAAGTCCATATCGACAGAACTTTTCCGTACGATAAAATTCCAGAAGCCATAAGCTATATCGAAAGTATGCGCACCAAAGGAAAAGTTGTAATGGTTTGGGGAGATAATAGCAATAAGTAATTTGACTAACGAAAACACAATTGGGCATCAACCAGTTTTTTTGAGAGCTCACAAAACCACCCCTAAACTTTAGTTGATCGACTCCCTCTTTTCATCTGATTATCATTTAGATTTCTTAGTTAAACGCCTGCGGAATTCGAAAAACACCTGAAGGATTTAGTAATTGTTCTCTTAAGTATCGCTTGCGTCATGTTCAATTTCTTTTGTTCTTTTGCCTTGACGCAATGGGGATGGAGCGTGAATAAAATGTCCGGTGGACATTTTTAGGGAGAGGCCAGATTGCGGGTGGGAAAGTCAAGACGCCAGCAAAGCTTCACCCCGCAGGCCAGCCGCCTGGCTCGCTGCTGCGACAGCCTTACGCGCCCTAAAAACAAGCATATCTGCTGTTGCGTGTATGATGGGATATAATCATCCCCCTGTGTGTTCCCGTAGGTACGGGATCATGTGTTATAATTTGTTTTTTTAAAGGTCATAACCTTTCTCGTGACGAAAGAAACAGGATAGCCTGTCCCGTCCGCCGCGGCGGATCGGGAGAATCTCGCTTGGTTGATAAGCATCCCTTCGTCTGACGCTTTGGTCATGCTCGATTTCATTTGATGGGTTTTTAGTTTCAATCAGAGTTAGCGAAGAGATCGCCTAAGAGGTATGGAAAATGATGATTGGTAGATATTAAGGATTTCCAAATAATTGAAATTTAGATTTTTGGTGTCAAAGATCAAGCAGCCAAAGAGTTATGTGAAGTTTGAATAATTGAAATTCGCAGCCTTTGTATTTTACCCTTTTCATTTCATACATAAAGGCTAAATTTGCGATCACAACGATTTTTACCCATGAGCGACAGCCCAACCAACACCCTGATTACCTGGGTGGAAGTAGCAAATAATTCTGATTTTACCATTTACAATCTTCCATTTGGTGTTTTTCAGAACAAACGACTTAGTTCAAGAATAGGAATTGCAATCGGAGACAAGATTGTGGATTTGAGTATTCTAGATCAGGAAGGGTTTTTTTCGGATATGTTTTTGCCCGAGGGGATCTTCTTAAGTGAGTCTCTGAATGACCTGATAGGATTAGGCAAAGCGATTACCAAAAAAATCAGAGAGCGTGTACAGCAGCTGCTTTCGGTGGATAATGAAAAGCTCAGAGATCATTCGGCAAGAGGAAAGGTAATGGTGAACCGTAAGGAAGCCACGATGCTAATGCCCGTGAAAGTTGGCGATTACACTGATTTTTATAGCAGCATAGAGCATGCTACCAATGTGGGTAAAATGTTTCGTGATCCTGAAAATGCACTTTTGCCAAACTGGAAGCACGTACCGGTAGGCTATCATGGACGTGCATCCTCTATTATTCCTTCGGGAGTGCCGATAACTCGACCAAAAGGGCAAACAAAGGATCCGGAAGCTGATTTACCGGTGTTTGGGCCAAGTAAGAAGCTGGATTTCGAATTGGAATTAGCATTTATTACGGGTAAATCCACCAAACTAGGAGATTCAGTTTCCACCGCTGATGCGGAGGACTATATTTTTGGATTTGTACTTTTCAACGATTGGTCTGCCCGTGATTTTCAGGCATGGGAATATGTGCCTTTAGGCCCATTTTTGGGAAAAAGCTTTGCTTCTTCCATCTCTCCTTGGGTGGTGACTTTGGAAGCTTTGGAACAATTCAAGGTAAATAGTCCTGTGCAAGAACCGGAAGTTTTGGACTATTTGAAATGTGAAAAATCCCATAGTTTCGATATTCAATTGGAAGCCTATATTCAGCCAGAGGATGAGAAGAGCAGCAAAGTCTGCACTTCTAATTTTAAATACATGTACTGGAATGTAGCGCAACAGCTAGCACATCATACCTCGAATGGCTGCAATATCAAGGTAGGAGATTTGATGGCATCTGGGACTATTTCTGGTTCACAACAGGATTCTTTTGGTTCTATGCTGGAGCTTTCTTGGAATGGAAAAGATCCCGTGAAGCTTGATTCGGGAACGGAAAGAAAATTTATTGAAGACGGAGATACAGTGATTATGAAAGGATTTGCGGAGAAAAATGGTATCAGAGTTGGTTTTGGAGAAGTGAAAGCTAAAGTTCTGCCAGCTAAATAATTTGCAAAAAACACTATTTTTAAACCCTGGCTTAGTACAAGTCAGGGTTTTTTATTGCGCTGATTCTTTATTCTTTTTCATAGTAATTCCTAAATTGCTAAGCGTTTGAATATCAATATATTGAAATAGTTCTTATTTCTAAGATATTCTTTGGTTCCCACTTCTTGTATGTTTTTTTCGCAATTAGGTTGGGATAATATTTCTCATGTATGTCTCATTTTTTAGGAGACAAGGGTTTCTTTTCTAATTTCATACTTATCAAAAACAATGGCTAAACTTAGAAATTTATCTATTACAACCCCTATTCTTTTTGCCTTACCTCTTCGGAGTGAATGGGCAGTAAGTCCAGTTGACATCAACAAGCCGATTATGGCCGGAGACTGGGATGGTGCCGGTAGCCTCAAATTCTCAAGAGGCTTCGTTCTGGCCAAAAATGACGCAAATTTCCTTTACCTCACACTCGACGTAGTGCCCGATACAGGAAATGATGCCGGAACTAACGATTATTTTTGGCTCACTTTCGACACGAATCGAGATCGTGCCATCACTTCAGGAGTCGATGTGAATTATGGCCTCTACCCAGGTCAACCCAATAAATTGGGACGACAGAAATACCTTGGGCCGGGGCAATGGACGGGGCTGCTAGCAGATCCTTCAAATTCAGCAGTAGTGCAAGAATTCGGCCCTAGTCCAAACTCAGATGTGTCTCACAGAATCTGGAAGTTTAGGATAGAACTCAGCGAAATCAATGTGGCACTTTCCTGGCCATTGAGTACTCCGTACACCTATTTTGGTTTTAGAGTGAAGTCCAGTAATCCCGGGTTTACGACGGACTTTCCGGGTAATTTCTATAAAGATTTCACCAAACTCCGTCAGTTAGTTCTAAGCAGAAAACCAACAATTCCTTCTAAGGATTTGGGTCCATTAGTAGGTAGTGTGGGGTTGATACCAACGTCTAAAATATCTGCTTCTGGCCGTGCAACCACGGATTCAGGATATTATCACTTTGTAGAGAATGCGGCATTTGGTGGTACACTGAATTTGATAGGTAATCGTACCAAACTTCAGCAACTCTGGACAGCAGGAAATAGAAAGTACAAAGTGGAAATAGCTGCTCCCGGGGGCTCATTTTCGAAATTGATTAGTAATTGGTCAAACTACCGCTGGACAGGATCCACCTATGCGCTGGAATCATTTGCGGCCTCAGCAAATGGTTATTATCAATTGGCAAACCCGGGGACAGATTACTCGATTGATGATTTATTAATTCAGTTCCCGACTACTGCCCTTTTGCCGGGTCTATATAGAATCCAAGTGACATTCTATGTGGGAAGTAGCACAACAAATGTGGCTTCCAGCCAAGAATTGAGGGTATATATTGATAATCATGTACCATCTACTATCATAGAAAGTGTGAAGCATGGTAGCAGCGAAGTGTCTGCCTGTGCGATAGAAACTATAGGAGCAGCTCCAGACGGGTTGAATTTCCGAATCACAGCCAATGATCCAGAAGGGAATCTGCGCTCAGTAAGTTTCTATGCTAGCTATGGTGCCGGTCTCTCTACCTCAATTTATTCCGAAGGCTATACGTCTGCAAAAGGAAATTGGGCCGGATTTGTCAATAAGTTAATTCCAGCCTCTGGGAATTGGAGACCACCGCAATCCTGCGCCTATAGCTTTGTGCTGTCAGTCAGCGCTAGGACCACGAATGGTTACTCGTGGGTAGGATATAACAATACCCATCGCAATTTAACCTTGTTAATAGGGTAAAGAAGTAATAGGTTATAATCGAAAACCACTTCTGCTATGAAGTGGTTTTTTTTATAACCGCAAAGTCACAGAGTTTTTCGCATGGAACGCGGCTTAATAGAAACCCATCGCTGCCGTTGGTGTCTCACGAATGATATTGCTGTTGATTGTTATTCTGCTTCTCCAGATGCTGGATCTCATTTGCACCTTTATCATTATTTGTACAGTCAGGATTTATGAATATTCCGCTACTTAGACAGAGTTGATATTCCTCTCACTCACCACTTTTTACTTTGTCCTTTTTGGGGGATGTTCCCCCAGAGATCTTATAAATCACATAGCCTATTCCTACTATAAAGTGTAAGATTACTAATCCAACTAGGGTGAAAATAGTCATGCTACTCATTGAGAGTTTAAGCTAGTGATGTTAGAAGGACCTGATAAATTTTGGTTCTACAAACGCAGAAAGCCAATCGAATCCTCGAATGGCTTTCTGTGATACTATACAAGTCACTAGATCTTAACTAATAGAAATTGTGTCAATTCTTATTTGAAACCAATCTCTTCCAGTCCCTTATGGCTGATAATGATGGCTTCCATAGGATCTAAACCGAACGTCTGATCCTGTTCCACTAGATAGAATTCCATTCCTGATTTTTCTTTTTGTGCCAAGATTCTCTTAAAATCAATATTTCCGGTTCCCACTGGAGCAAAGTTGCCTTCATCGTTCATGTCTTTCACATGCCAAGCTTTGAAACGACCTGGGTATTTTTCAAAGTAGGCAAGTGGATCTACGCCAGCTTTAGCCACCCAGAAAAGGTCCATTTGGAAATTAACAAATTCAGGATTGCATTTTTCTAGAAGCATATCTTCGATGATTGTTCCATCTTTCATCACTTTGAATTCAAAGTCGTGGTTGTGGTAAAGAAGTTTGATTCCGGCTTGATTACATTTTTCTCCCAAGGTATTCATGATGGTGACCAATTCTTCGGAAGTTCCTTTCATACCCATGCCATCCGGTCCAAAAGTAAACATGCCCATTGGAGGCACTGGAATAACAAAATATTCAATTCCAGCCGCTTTCACGTCAGCAATCAATTGATCTGCATTTTCCATATTCACCATGCCCATGTGCGCACTTTTCACAGTCATACCAAGTGTTTCCACGTAAGATTTAAATGCTGTAGGAGTCATGCCATAGAATTTGCCGTCTTCATAATTTGCTGCTTCCACATAGGCATAACCAGCATTAGCTACAGCCTGTAGCGTGTTTTTTGGGTTGCTTGCCATAGAGTCACGAACAGTATACAGGGCTAAGCCGCCGAAATTGGAAGCTTCGACTTGAGTTGAATCTGCTGTTTCTGAAGCGTCTTCAGATCCTGTTTTACTGCTACATGCGGTAAATCCAAGCGATAGCGCGAGAAGAAAGCTGATACTCAGGTTTAAATGTTTTTTCATTTTAGGTTTGGTTTTTTTATCGCGTTCAAGTTAGCTAAATCATCTAAATATTAAATGCCTAGGCAGGTTTACTGTTTGGGACGTCTGGAGAAAATCTGTTTCTATGTAAACATAATCGCTCATTTTCGTTTGAAACAGTACACCAACTTTATTTATACGATGACGCATATCCTGAAAATTCTCGATATCCAGGCAGTAACACATGATGTGAAGCAATACAAATTGGAAAAGCCGAAGGGTTACTTTTTTATACCGGGACAAGCCACCGAAGTAGCGATCAATAAGGAGAACTGGGAAAGTGAATTCCGCCCCTTTACATTCACCTCTTTGCCTGAAGAGCCCCACTTGGAGTTTGTGATCAAATCCTATCCGGATCACGATGGGGTGACCGATCAGCTTAATAAATTGAACGTGGGAGATGAGTTAATCTTGAATGACTCCTGGGGAGCTATTCAATATAAAGGCAAGGGGGTTTTTATCGCTGGAGGAGCAGGGATTACGCCGTTTATCGGGATTTTCAGGGCTTTGGAAGCAAAGAATAAACTGACAGGGAATACCTTGATTTTTGCCAATAAAACTGCGGAAGATGTGATATTGGAATCTTATTTCCGCAAAGCTTTGGGTAATAACTTTATTTCCATCTTGGCAGAAGAGGAAATGGGGGGGCATCAACATGGAATGATTGACAAGGATTTCATCAAGGCTCATGTCAAAGAGTATAATCAGGAATTCTATGTCTGTGGACCCGACCTAATGGTAAAGGAGATCAGCAAAATTCTGAAGGATCTTGGTGCAAATCCAGAGGCGATTACTTTTGAAAAGTAACGGGTTCATTCTTTACATGCTTTTATTTTGGCCTCAATTTTTGATTTAAATTCATTCGCCAATCCTCTATAAAATTTGGGAGGATTAGATAAAATAAAATCATTTAAGCGTTGGAGTGTGACAGCCTTCGGTTCTTTCCTATAGTCAAGACTAATTTCTGAAAATTGGCGATTTACTTTTAAGTGCACTTCTTTGATAGCTAGGATTTGATCTTTGAAGGTTACTTTTTCTGGATAGTAGCCAAGCCCTTTCATTAGTTTACGTAGTTTGTGCTGATAAAGCCTGAGCTGTGATTCCGCTGGATCTAATGCTTCTACATACCATAATAACATTCCTTCTATTTGATAAAAATTGTTTATACATCGATCATCGATAAATCTCTCAAAGATCTCTTTTGCTTGACCCAATTTCCTAAGTTTAGAAAGACTTTTTAGGATGACTAATAACATGTTTGAAAACTGAAAATCTTCAATTTTCTCTCTTTTACTGACTAGAGGCAGTAAAATATCCATGGATTTTTGATGCATTTCATTATACCAATAAATGAAACCAATTTGATATTGGCATTCCAATCGAAACTCCTCCTCATCTTGATTTTCTACCTGAAAGGTCTTGATCTGATCCACATAGGATAGATCAAATTTATCCATGGCACACTTATTAGTTAGTTGCTTCAGTTCTTCTTTGCGGTTCATTAATTGAAAGTCTTTAGATTAAGAGTGTACTTTTTTATCAGTTTTGTTCATACCCAACACCTTTTTCACCAATGGTCCAATCGTCAGTCCTTGAACTATAATTGAGAAAACAACAATAACATAGGTGACAGTAAGAAATAATTCCCGCTCCATTTGAGGTTCTAGGGATAAAGCTAAGGCAATGGAAATTCCACCTCGGATACCTCCCCAGGTCATCATCAAGCCAGTTTTGGGAATGAAATTCAGTCGCTTTTTGAACATAGCTACTGGTCCTGCCAGTGCTAAATATCGGGCAAGCAATGCTACTGGAATGGCAATTAATCCAAAAATTAAGTATTCTTCCGTGGCCGTGATTACTAGGAGTTCGAGCCCAATCAGGACGAATAGAATGGCATTCAGCTGTACATCTATGAGCTCCCAAAATTTATCCACATAATTATTTGTGGTTTTGGACCAGGCAATTTTCGGCGATTTATTACCAATGAAAATCCCTGCTACCACCACCGCCAATGGGCCTGATACATGGAGGTAATGTGCTATTCCTGAAACTCCCATGACCAATGCCAGCGTAATAATCACCTCCGTTTCATAATGGTCTATCACCTTCATCATCCTGAAAGTCAGCCATCCTGCAACCAATCCAAGTCCCATCCCTCCTACAATTTCCTCAAGAAAAAGTAGCCCAACCTCTCCGGCATCCACTGAACCGACACCTTTCTGGGCAATTTTGAAGATAACGAGAAAAACTACTACACCAACGCCATCATTGAATAGGGATTCACCCACAATTTTAACCTCTAATTTTTTAGGAGCATTTGCATCTTTCAGGATTCCTAAGACCGCAATCGGGTCAGTAGGAGAGATCAATGCTCCAAATAATAAGCAATAGATATAATTGATTTCGTGACCAAAAACTAGGAATACAAAGTACATCATGGTGCCTACCAAAAATGTGGAAACAAGGATTCCGAGGGTTGCAAAAAGTGCGATGGGAAATTTCATTGTCCTTAACGAATCCAACTTGGTATGGAGCGCTCCTGCAAAGAGCAAAAAGCTTAGCATCACGTCCAGAAGTACAGTTTCAAAATCAATTGATCCGATCAGCAACTCCGCCTCCTCAATAAAAAAATAGTTAATTTTACCTAAGGTAATAATCACCAGTGTAAACACGATCGAGATAATCATCAGCCCAATCGTAAATGGCAGCTTCAAAAACTTGGTGTTTATGAAAGCAAATGCTGCCGAAAGAACAATCAGAATGGTGATAATGGTAAAAATGTCCATTGACTAGAATTGATTTTGATGGCTTATGCCAAATTACAACCAAATTATTGATTGCAACATAAAGAGCAGGCATCATTCAAACTAAATGATACCTGCTTGAGCATAATCTTATTTAAAGTTGAAAATAACAGGGAAAATGAAAACTACTAGGACTGCCCACACAAAGTAAACTGGAATATAAAGGACGATTGATTTACCTACTTCAGAACTCTCTGTTTTTCGGGTGATTGTTCTGAAAAGTTTCGAAGCAATCATCACAAGGTGGATCAGCATCAAAATATTACTGCCAAGTACTGCCATTCTATTCGGTGTGATTCCCCATTCGGATATCCTGAAGACAATGGCAGAGAGCGCAATCCCATTTACTATAATGGTGACAATGGAAAGTAGAAGTAAGATCCAGAAATCAGCATCATACTTTTTCTTGCCTGTACTCTCCGCCACGGAGAAAAATATCAAAGCCATCACTCCGATTAAAAGTATGTTGAACAGCAACAGAAATTCGCGGTCATTGTATGGGTCTTTACCCGAATAAATTATAGCTACCAAATAAACCACGAGCATCACCAATACGGCAGGACTGAATAGTTTGGCTATGATAGGAGATACTTTATTTACCAATTGTGGATTGGTCTGTGTCAAAAAAGCCGCCAGAATAGGGATTGCCGGAAGGCCAAACACTACTACATAGTCTTGAAAAAATTGTTCGATATTAATTCCAATAAGCTCAAAAAGCCCGAAAGTAATTCCCGTCAGGATACCGGAAGCAATTCCCAAAATCGCTATCATCACTACAGCATCTCCGTTGAATCGGAGGAAATCCAGACGCTTATTAAAATCACCAAGCTCATTACCAGAAAAGGCAACTCCAAGTAATATCCAAAGTAGAACAGGTAGATGTATGCATGCCAACATCAGGGTGTCACTCTCCAGGTTGTCTGGAAGTACATTGATATAGATCAGGCTGATGCCTGTAATAGCCGCAATGATGGCTAGCATTTTGGTGGATACCTTGTTTTTCCATGCAAAAAAAGCGATGAGAAATGGAAATACTATGAAGCCTATATTTCTTGGGTAAAAATAATCTTCAGAAATTGAAAAGGCTGAAGGTATTTTTGCAATCAAACCGGCAAGAAAGGAGGCGATGACTACGAAGAGTAAGTCGGCTTTGGTACCCCAGGAAATAGAATTCGATTCATAATTCAACCGTTCGTGCCAGAAGCTGGCGGAGGCATGTTCTTCCACTTGAGGATAGATTGATGTGAAAGCTTCTTTAAAATCAGCTTTATTCTTTCTGTAGAGACTTTCAAGAAAAGCGGGATCATCGATGTGATTTAAGATTTCTTCGCGCATAGTTTTAAAGGATAGATAGTTAATCAAATGGTTTTGTATTTCTGTAGGTCTATATTTTTACTTTTTCGAATATGGTCTAGGAGTCATCTAATGGATTTCCATTTCTATGAATACATTCACAGAATTCAAATCCGGTAATTTCGTTTTCAGTGTTTATAAATGTGAAATATAACCTGTGTGATGCAATGCCTCTAAATAAACTCCCATAGGATGGAGGGTAGATAATCCGCTGGCGAATCATTCTCCAAGTATTTTTCACCATTCCAGCCACTATAAAGTCATAGGCTAACAGGAAGCGGCACAGTATAGAATATATCCAGTACCATCTATTCCGTTTAATTCTGAGGTAAAATGATTCCATGGAAGCTGAAATATTGAGCTTATTCATAGTTTAAGTTGGGGCGTTTAGGTATCAGTGTAGTTAGTTAATCCCAATGTCCTGTGACGCTAAATGCCAGAACAGAACTCATCCAGAGGGCGATAAAATACATCAGTACACTGAAAATGATGGCAGCGAGCTTTCTTCCTCCTGTTGGAAACCAAATAAAGCCCATCAGGTAAAAGAAGATACCTCCTAGTATTCCTCCAAACGGAATGAAGGTAAGTGGGACAAGCATCCAGGATTCAAAGAGATCTTCCTTTGTCAAAACAATAAAGCTAAGGCATGACAGGGGGATGCTGGCTCCAATGATTCCTGCTACAATTGCAGATTTGATTTTGATGCCTTCCAGAAATTCGATAGATGTTTTCATAATGATTGTATTTTTAAAAGTACTTTGTATCTCAAAGTAGTAAGATAAATTTTTTTAGTTTTTGTTCTCCTTTATTAAATTTTCAAGGAATTGTAGATGCTCTTGAAATGCTTGTTTACCATTGGTAGTGGCCGAATAGGTGGTCATCGGTTTTCTACCAACAAAGGACTTTGAGACTGATATATATTCCTGTTTTTCCAGATTCTTAAGGTGAGAGGCCAGATTTCCGTCCGTAACCTCAAGTAGCTCTTTGAAGGAATTAAAATCATACTCCTCGTTGACCATCAAGATAGACATGACGCGCAAACGGACCACGTTTTCAAATGCTTTGTCGTAATTACTTTTCACTTTATCGGTCGTATTTGTAATACATCATAGTCCCATAGATGATATGCAGAATCCCAAAGCCAATAGCCCAAAGAATCAGTCCATATCCAGGAAAGAATGCCGATATAATTCCCAACACAATCTGACAATATCCTAAGTACTTGATGTCATTCAGGGTGTAATTCGAGGCATTAAGCAAACCCAAGCCATAGAAAATCAAAGTTGCAGGTGCAATAATTGCTAGATAGCCTTTGGTTATAATAGCGAGACAGAATATTCCTCCTACTGCCACTGGAATGAATAAGGCTAGAATAAATCGCTTACTGGCAGGTGTCCAGAATTTATGGGCTTTTTTCTTGCTTTTACTTTGGCTCATAATCCAGGCGGTCCCTATAGATAGTATCAGTACTACAATAGCGGTGATCACCAGCCGTTCCACTGCCTGCTCCTGACTGATCGAATTAATAGTAGTTCCATAGGGTGCTTGAGGATAATAGATCCATGCATAAGCCATCCCGACAGCTACCAACGCATAGGTACCGGCCAATATCCCAGAAAGCCCACTAAGGGATAGGAATCTGGTACTCCTCTCCATCATGGATTTGATTTCAGCTAACTCTTGCTCTGGTTTTCTCATATTTAAAAGTACTTTGAAATACAAAGTATGATCAAATAATTTTAAATTCTACTTTTTGTGCAAAAATTTTTCAGCAATATTTTGATTTACCTCTATTCAAACTGGGCCAGTCTCTTAAAAACTTCCTCTTTATAAGACCGGCTGATAGTGAGGGCTTTCCCTCCAATTTCCAAATATTCATGAGTATAGGAAGTTATCGCTGAGATACTTGCAATATAGGACCGGTGAAACCGTATAAAATGATTTTCTGGAAGTTTGGTTTCGAAATTCGATATGCTTTCCCGAACTACCAGACTGCAATCATTCGTGTGGATCTTAATGTAATCCGCATAACTTTCTATGTAAAGAATATCTTGAAGCGCAACTTTTTCCATTTTTCGATCTTGACGGACAAATAAGAATCCTGACTTTTCAGGAAGAATAGTGCGGCTTTTTTGGTCATGGGATTCTCTGACTTTTGTCACAGATTTCAAGAATCTTTCAAAGGGAATGGGCTTCAGTAAGTAATCTGTGGCTTCCAAGTTGAATCCTTCTATCGCATATTCCCTGTGAGCGGTGGTGAATATTACATGTATTTCTTTAGGGATGATTTTGGCGAAGGCCATGCCATCAATTCCGGGCATGTTTATGTCCAAAAACACTAAATTTATTTTCTGTTGCTGAATTACATTAAACGCTTCATTTGCATTGCTACAGCAAGCCACCAAGTCTATGAAATCCAGCTTTGCGATATAATCCCTTAGGATATCCTGTGCGATTGGTTCGTCGTCAACAATGATGCAATTCATGGTACCAGTGGTTGATGTAGGGTAGTAAGTATCTGGAGTTCAACTTCGAAATAATCATCCGATTTATGAATAGTCAATGTATGAGAATTAGGGTATACAAGTTGAAGCCGTTTTTTGATGTTTTGAAGTCCTATTCCGGAGGAGGTTAAGTTTCCTTTGCTTACTGAATCATCAAAAGTGTTTTTTAGGAAAAACATCACGTTATCTCCCTGAGTTATTAATCTTAACTCTACAAATGCATCCCTTTTTAGAGATTTACCATGTTTGAAGCTGTTTTCTACCAAAGGCAGAAAAAGCATTGGGGCAATCAAATAATTACTGGTTTCCTTTGGGAAAGTTGAGGTAACCTTTAATTTACTTCCATGTCTCATCTTTTCCAATGCCAGGTAGTCCTCTAAGTGATCAATTTCATCCTGCAAGGGAACCAGCGTTTTTTGGGTTTGATATAAAAGGTAATCCAATAAGCTAGAAAGTTTAAGAATCAACTCGGGTGTTTCAATGCGCTTTGCAATGGCTGATCCATAAATGGTATTCAGCGTGTTAAATAAAAAGTGAGGCTGAATCTGCATTTTAAGGTAAGAAAGTTCCTGCTGTTTCAGCTGTAGTTTGCCATTTAGCAGCGCAAACTGAAGCTCCTGATTGTGTAAATGGATTTTATGACTTTCTGTAAAGGAAGAAAAAAGCGAAGTAAATAAAACCACGATATATACTCCAATGATGATCAAATAAAGATTCTTGCTAAGCATGAAACCAGTATCCATGCTTTCCAATGAATTAATAAAAATGACTCCATAAAAGGAGGACATAGCAATCAGGAATACCGAGATGACAAGTGTATATGCAGTATATAAGGCAAACCAGTAATACCTTTGTCTAAATAGGTATTCCGGAATAAGGTAAAAACTAAAAACATCGACCATTCCAAGGGTGACAGGAAGCAAAAAAGCACCAAATGTAAACGCTGGACCCAAATCTGAAAGGGTGATGCCAAAGTAAAAAGTAAAGAAAAGGAGCGCTCCAATACAGATAGAAACCTGTATCAGCAATTTCTTTGAGAGTTCTATTAGGAGCTTTCTTATTTTCATTGAACTGGTCAAGGTCATTCAAATAATCTTATTTGCAAAGAAAATGCGATGGATGACCCGTTATAG
Source organism: Algoriphagus persicinus (assembly GCF_035156415.1). NCBI lineage: Bacteria > Pseudomonadati > Bacteroidota > Cytophagia > Cytophagales > Cyclobacteriaceae > Algoriphagus > Algoriphagus persicinus. Next base: position 149,699 of record NZ_JAYEEY010000004.1, on the reverse strand, counting down.
CCGATGGTTAACCTAGTTTTTAAATTAACCCCCTAAATGAGGGCAGTTTAAGTCAAAAGCTTAGCTTTATCGGTCATTGATCGCAAAACTTAAGAACGGAAATATATTCTGGGTACACTTGTTCCATAATCAAAAACTATAAAATATGAATTTACTTGGAACTGTATTAGGACAAACATTCATTGGCACCATTACCGAAAGGTTTGTAGAAGGTGGATTGAATGGTATGCTACTGATTTTAGCATGTTTGCTATTGGCGATATTTTTTTCAGTCAAAGCCTTTGCTAATCTAAAGGGGGATATTGCCACCTTTATGAAGTATAAAAAAATGATCAGCCAAGTGGTACTTCTTGGTTTGGTGATTTCTTTTGCCAACAGTCTATTTGGATTGATTCAGGGATTCGACACACTTGAAGCATCTGGGGCAGCAGATCCGGCCATCATCGCTGGCGGCTTGAAAATCACCTTACTTTCGCCACTTTTTGGTCTGTTCGTATTTATTCTTGGACACACAGCAACATTCATCCTAAGTTGGATGCGAAATGAGAATGCCGAAAAAACCAAGCCTAAGGAGAACGTTTAAACAACTCTTAGGGACGCTCGTTACCTTTAAGCTGAGCGTCTCTTGTTAGAAAAGCAGCTTGAAGGTTGATTATTTTCATGCATTAAGAAAATGCTATAAGTATATCCGTTTTTCTGTCAGTAGGAATTTAAAAGCAGTATTAAGAGATGGTAAACTCTAGAATTAAAGGCCACTTCGGTCACCCGTCTTCGGTCTTCCGTCCACTCTAGCAAAGAAAGTAACATCACTGGCAGAATTGCGGATAATCATAAAATGCTATTCCTCCACAGGAACTGCCATCGTGTGATTGCCCGTCAGAAGACATTTCCCGTCAATTTCTACATAGGTACGCATAAAGTGGTAGGTGGTAGGGACAGGGCCTCTATCCACAATAGTAAATCCTGTAACTATCGCGACATTACCCGTGATTGCAACTTCCAGTTCGCTTTGTATTCGGGATCTTGTGTCGCTGCTTCCCTTTGCCGCTTGGTTTTCTGCTCGCTTTACTACCGCTTCCTTAGTGTCTATCATCGAAGCATGGTTATGCACCCAGACGAAATTTTCTGCTAGTACATTTCTAAAAAAATCAGGATCTGGATTTAGATTATTCTCTTCCCATTGGGCATCTAGGGCTTTGATAGTTTCTAGGGTCATGCAGCTTTGTTGGGCGGAAGCTGAGAAAAAGGTAAACAAACTAATGAGGGTAAATAGAGAGAGTAGTTTCATAGTGAATAGCATGTTTTCGTGTTGAGAGATTAAGGTAAGGAATTTGTCAGTGTGCCCTTCAACAAAAGTAATTATAGCCAATAAATCCTAGTTTTACCTTAAGGGAATTGTATGATTCTGGAGAAGCTCTATCAAGCAGCGGGGAATAATTCTATAATTGATATAGCTAATGAAGGCAAGTTCTTGACGGCTATAGGACTGGGATTGCGATAATGGATATTTACTTTTATATTGAAAGAGGCTTTGTTATTATTTTTATTCTAGATTTTTCTCCGATAAGTGCTGGTTAGAAATCTTAACTTGAAATGAGTAGCTGATCTATTCCTCTGAGCTGTGCTCGAAGGGCATTGGTAAGCGGGAGCTGATTATCATCTAAGGTATTTGACATGCATGACAATATGTTTTTTTGTAGATTTTAAAATAGTTATAGGTTAAAATAATCTATATGAAGCAAAACTCAGTTACTATTCTGGTTCCTGTCATTCCAGATAAGGTTCAAGATTTATTAGACCAATTGAAAGAAATTAAGCGGAATTCCCAGAAAGGGATATCAAAGGAATTTGATGCCCTGTCCATCATTCATTATGCCAGATGGGTGGTGATTGATCATGGGAAATCATGGATAAACGATGACCAAAAAAGGAATCCTAAATTACTTTTTGTTGTGGATTACGATGGAGAAGAAGCAGATATGCTCCAGCTGTTATGTGATAATTCAAGTACCATCTTAGATCTTGTTTATGTTTTTTGTGAAAATTATCCTCCATTGAACACGGTCTCGGCAGACAGTAGAGCCTCATTTTTGAAAAACAATGTCATCAAGGATGCTGCTGTCTTTATAGGAGCTCCAGGTAGAACTGTAGCGCAAATTCGTCAAGAAAAGGCACTGCGAAATTTTATTCGGGACTTTGTGGATTCGATGTCTTGGAATGGTATGCCAGCACAAGCTGTTCATAAGAAAATCAAAGACCATGTTTTAGCGAATTCTGATTTTGGATATTTAAAAGAGGAAAAAGTTTCGATGCCAAAAATCAATTACCCTGTGTTGTTTATAGTAGGTCTCATTGCGCTTTGTTTAATCCCTATTTGGCTCCCGATTTTAACGATTTGGCTTTTGATACTCCATTTTTTCTATGAAATAAAGGATGAGAATTTCACACGTAAAAGAAGTCAGTTAGACAATGAGTTTTTGAATGAATTGGAAGTCTATGAAGATTGGCAAAACCAAAATCAGTTTACTCAATTGGTAGATATGAAAGAAGGGAAGGTTCGTCTGATTTCTATTAAATTCATGTTTTTGCTATCAAATTTTTTGATCAAATTTATCTTCAATCAGGGAAAATTAATGGGGATCCCAACCATACACTTTGCTAAGTGGGTGATGTTTGATAGTAATTCTAGGGTTCTTTTTTTCTCGAATTTTGATGGCAGTTGGCAGCAATATTTGGGGGATTTTATTGACAGTAGCGGCTGGGGGCTTACCGGGATTTTTTCTAACACGAAGGTTTTTCCAAAAACAAATTTTTTAATCACCGGCGGTGCCTATCTGGAAGAATACTTTCTTGCTTGGAGCCGAAATTCGGAGCTAATAACTAATTTTTGGTACACAGCCTATCCTGAGCTTTCCATTAAAAATGTCAATAACAACACCAGAATAAGGGTGCAGTTGATGAAATCACTTTCCGAGCGTCAGGCGGCCAAATTTCTTAAACTCCTATAGATATGACAATGCTAGAACTGGAAAATATCCAAGGTTACCTTATCCGAGGATATGCGCACATGTTATACTCAAGGTTTGTTTACCTGGAGATTTCTGATGCGATTGCTGCCAAAAAATGGCTGTCGAAGTCTTGGATGGAGATGACTTCTGCTCGCCATATCTCTGATAAATCAAAAATCCCATCTACTCACTTGAATATTGCATTTACGCACCATGGACTCGGAGCTCTTGGGCTTAATGAGGAGAATTTAGCTGCATTTTCTCCGGAATTTCGCCAAGGAATGGTCTCTGATCACCGGACCAGACTTCTAGGGGATTTTGGCAGCAGTAGTCCTGAATTATGGGATTGGGGAGGCCCTCGTACTGATCACATTCATGTATGTCTGATGATATTTGGAAATGATAAGACATCAACGGATGATCTGGAAAAAGATAAAGTTGTATGTCTTAATTATTACGATGAGCTAGCGTCGCAGTTTGATGCAAATGGGCTGACTGAATTGTTTTTTATCGATGGTCAAACTCAGCCCGATAATAAAGAACATTTTGGATTTAGAGATGGGATATCCCAGCCCATTATCGAAGGATCAGGAAGAGTGGGGAACAAGGATGATGTCATCAAAACCGGAGAGTTTTTGTTTGGCTACAAAAATGAGTTCGGCGTTTATCCGGATACACCTTTGATCGTCAAGGAGCAAGGTGACTTAAACTTGCTTCCTCCTGATGCAGGAGGAAGCGGACAGAAGGATATTGGAAAGGATGGGACTTTTATGGTAATGCGCCAATTGGAGCAGGATGTCAACAAGTTCTGGAGTTTTATGAATGATAATACCAAAAATTCAGACGGCTCAATCAATGAGGCAGAAAGCTTGAAGTTAGGGGCAAAAATGATGGGGAGATGGCAAAATGGAGCTCCCATCACACTTTTTCCAGATAAGGACCCAGGACCTTTTAGTGATATCAATGATTTTGGCTATTCTAAATTCGATAAAGACGGATTAAAATGCCCCTTTGGTTCCCACTTGAGAAGAATGAACCCAAGGGATAATGTCGATGATCATGGCGGCAAAGATTCTCTAAAACTTAGTAAACAGCACCGAATAATCAGGCGTGCGCGTCTTTATGGAGAGATCTATGAAGGATCTCCCACGAACAGAATGCCAATTGGCGAGGTGGGCTTATTGTTTATTTGCTTTAATGCAGATATCAGCCGACAATATGAATTTCTCCAATATACCTGGGCCAACCTTCCGAAAAATAAGGAACTCTATAATGATCCAGATCCTGTAATCGGAGTGAAAGAGACAACTGATCTCGGAGAGGAACAGAACTTCACGCTGCAAGATCTGCCAGTGAGCAAAACTATCAAGGACTTACCAAGAGTAATCACCGTGAAAGGAGGAGCCTATTTCTTCTTTCCTTCGATAAATGTGCTCCGCTATCTATCCACTATTTAAGTCAGTTCGCTAGTTATTCCTCCAAAAAAGCTTTTGCATTATTTAACCCATTTTGAAGGTATTTTTTCAGAAAAAGGGGGACGAAAAGTGACAGGAAGATTCGTGACAGCAGGTTTTTGTAAGTAAAAGTATAGACCCAGCGAAGTCTAGTCTGATCATCGACGGTGTCAAACCACATGTGTCCGTAGGTTTTAGTGGTGAAATGCTTGAAAATATCACTGAATTCCGTGGTCTGGTAAGAATAATTAGAATGAGGGTGTACAGATATGAGTTCTTCTACTAAAGTCGCCGAGTCGCCTCTTTCTACCAGCCTATTGTCCCCGACCTTTTCCCAGTGCCCGCGCAACGTACTTACTTTTATTACCCCATAAATAGGCCCGGTCTTCAATAGCCAACTCGAAAGCTCATTGACACTAGACACGAATTTGTAGGCTTTGTCTTTGTCGCAATTGACCACCACTTCTGCCGTAGTAAAAAGGATGTGTTTTGAAGGGACTTGTTGATCTATAGTGACATGCCTATTTGGTATACGTATGTCCTTTAAGAAGTCAGGAGAGTCTTTTGGCTCAATGTTGGGTAGTTTGTTTTTGTCGTGTCGGAATTTTGCCATGGCTTCGTACACTCTTCTCCGTACTCTATTAAATGCACCTAACGGCCTGTGCACAGGGAGCGAGTGCCAGGGGTTAAAGGATAGATTGTCACCAAATTCGATTTGGGCATTCGAATCAAACACCTGTGCGTGAATCGTCAGTGTGGCGACTTTGATGTATTGGGAGCTCCATGCCACCGTAGGATCTTCTATGGGCATTGCCTCCGCATCAGTTTGGAACTGTACGAAAAAATCAAACTTAGCCTCATTATCATGCAACGTTTGGGCAAGATTATACCTTAGATAATTATAATCAGTGGTGTTTTCCACCACGATAGTGTTACTGGGAGAAGGGCGTAGATGATATTTGACAGCAGAATCTATAGTACCAAACTGATAGGGCTGGGTACTCCAGTAGGGGATGTCTAGCGGATTCTTACACGCGACCTTACTTTTAGTTGCCCGTAGTATGATAGGCCAAAGCAAGGGGTTTAGAAAAAAGAGTTTACTTTTTATAAAATTCGCTGAAGTCATAGCCTTCAGAAGTTTACTCAATTCTTTGATTGTTTTTGCGAAGAATGTTTCGCTGCTCATCAGTAGGAAGTCTTGAGTTTCAGCGAGGAGTTCGTCTTCCAATATTTTTTCTCCGGGTACGCCAAGGAGTTTGATGGCTACTCCTCGAATGTCCTTTTTCTTATCTTTTTGCGGTTTAGTATTGCCATTAGAGAAGCGAACCCAAGCGTGATAATCTTTTGGTTCCCCGGCAAATACGCCCACTTTTAATTTCTCCGGCAAATCTTTTACTACAGCAAAAGTAGCTTTTACGCAGCCATGCATTTTGGTATGAACCTGCCGAAGCATTTTTTTGTCTTTGTAGATTCTGGTGACTTGGGCTTCGAATTCCTGAAGTAAGTCATAGGCAATACGATCTTCATCTTCCTGCACATATTCATGCCCCGTTTTTTTGGGAGTTTCGGTTGGGTTTGACATGTTGTTCTATAAAATGAGTTGAAAAAAACTTTAAAAATCTAGTGGAATGTAATTAAAAAAATGAGGAAGCTGATGCAGTTTGAAATTTTATTTTGTGTTTTAAATATTGAATATTGTATTAAATTTAGTGAAATAGGTCTTCCGAAAATCCATTTTAGGAGGTTAATCCATGTACTTGGCAGCCAAAATACTCCTTTTTGATGAAATCGAGCATGACTCAAGTGTCACACAGAGGGATGATTATCAAATATGCAAGATTCTCCCGATCCGCCGCGGCGGACGGGACAGGCTATGTGACCAATAAAATCTATAAAACACATGAAATGGCAACTAATGTATTCAGCTAATGATTCTGTCACCCAGAATTCAAGATCAGCGTTGAGTACTAGTTTTGTCACTAAAAAAATCTCCCTTTCTACACTGTCCCAGATAGAAACCTTAAAAGCTAACAATGAAGCTTCCTTTGCGGGTATATCCATCCCTGGTTTTAGAAATGTTTTGGATATTGACAACAATGGTACAGAGCTTAGTTTAAAGCTTCAGTTTATAAAAGGCAAAACATTAAAAGAACATATTTTAAAGCAGCGAAGTTTAGTTGAGAAAATGAAAATTTGCGTAGCCATCGCAAAAAAGCTCGCAGAAATTCACCGAAAAGAATTTGTTCACCTTAATCTCAACCCCGACCACATCTTATTCGAGGCTGATACCAATGAGGTATTTTTCATAAGCCTGGGGCTAGCTACCCGGATCAAAAGGAAGATTGGCATTGAAAGAAGGTTGGCTTTTTTTGAAGCGGACTACGATTTTATTGCTCCTGAGCAAACAGGCCGAATCAGCACCGAAATCGGCTTTTACACAGATATATACACGCTGGGAATTGTTTTTTATTGGGTATTAACGCAGCAATTACCCTTTCAATCTAAGGAAGGCGTATCAAAAATCCATGCTCATATTGCCTTAACGCCAAAGCATCCTTCAGAATTTTCAGCAATCCCGAAGGTTTTGTCGGATATGATCATGAAAATGATTGAGAAGGATATCCAAAACAGGTATCATTCCGCTAAAGGAGTTTTGTATGATTTGGAAATGATTTTATACTCCCTTCAAAAGGACATTGATATTGAGGGTTTCTTACTGGGGACTCAGGATTCTTCTGGATTGCTAATATTTTCGGATCAACTTTATGCCAGAGAAGTACAGATCAAACAACTGAGGGAAGCTTTCGCTAGAGCTACTAAAAATGACAAAAACTTGGTCTATGTCTATGGTAATTCTGGAGTGGGGAAATCCGCTTTGGTGGAGCGCATGTATAGACCAGTAGTTCAGGCAGGAGGATTTTTTATTTCAGGCAAGTTTGATCAACTCCGAGCAGATGTTCCCTATTCTGCTTTTTCGCAAGCTTTGGGAAAGCTGGTAAATCAGATTTTGTTATTAAATGAAAGTGAACTGAATAAATGGAAGGCAAAACTCCATAATTTATTGATGCCTATTGGGAGGGTCTTGTTTGAGATTATTCCCGGTCTGGACAAATTGCTGGATAACGAGCCTGAAATCCCAAATTTGACCGGGGCAGAAGCCCAGATGCGCTTCAATTACGCGCTCAATAAGTTTTTCAAAGTTTTCTCTGAATTGGGAAAGCCAGTTTTTATTTTTATTGATGATCTCCAGTGGTCTGATGTCTCTTCCCTTGATTTGATGAAGACTATTCTCGTCAATGAAGAGCTCAATAATATATTAATCGTAGGCGCATATAGGGATAATGAAATTACGCCGGGGCATTTATTTCTTCAATTTCAAATGGAGCTGGAGGAACTGGGGATTCAGCCTGAAGAGATTTTATTGGAAAACTTAAAGGAAGAGGACGTCAAACTTTTGGTTTCAAATGTTCTAGGAAGATCTAACAGGTCCTTAGACGAATTAGCAAGTATTGTTTTCAAAAAATCAGTGGGCAACGCCCTGTTTGCCAATCAGTTTTTAAAAGCAATTTACAAGAATGAGATGTTGTTTTTTGACAGCGAGGAAGGCTCTTGGAATTGGGATTTAAACAAGCTGATCAGCTACAATGTGGAAGGAGATATCGTCAATTTGTTTCTAGAGACAATCAATGAACTTCCCGCAGATACCATTGCTATTCTCAAGCTGGCATCCTGTATAGGCAATAAATTCTACTTGCAGGATTTGGTGACTATCTCAGCACAAGAAAAAGTGAAAACAACCCAGGATTTTAATCTTGCCTTAGATTTAGATCTCGTCATTGAAAGCTTGGATGGTAGTTTTTATTTTGTGCATGATCGGGTGCAGCAGGCTATCTATTCGTTGATAGATGAGAAGGATAAAAAGGAAAATCATCTTAAAGTCGGCCGTACCCTTCTGAAAACCAGCCAAGAAAAGGGGCCAAGGGAAGGGATTTTTGAGCTAGTGAATCAGTACAATTTTGGTAAGGAATTAATCTCAGATCCTCAAGAAATCAAAAAACTTTGCGAGCTAAACAGTATTGCAGGCGAACGAGCTCAGAGTTCTACAGCCTATGTACTGGCTATGCAGTATTTCGAAAACGCGGTTCAACTCCTCACTTCAGACTGTTGGGAAACGGATAGAGATTTCACCTACGATCTTTACCTCAAATCCGCCATAGCAGCCTATCAGTGTAACGATCAAACATTGTTTGGAATGTTCACCAAATTACTTGACGCCAGAGCCAAAAGCCCGCTGGACAAGCTGAAACTAGCCGATCTTAAAATACAAAATGCCAATGTTGAAAATGACCAAAAGCGAGTAATTGAGATAGGACTGGAGATACTTCGGTCTGTTGATATACATTTGAAGCGCCATCCTAGCCAATTGAATGTGCTTTTCGGGTTTGTACGGACTAACATACGATTAGCTTCTAATTCCGAGGATAAGATACTCCACCTGTCAGAGATCAAAGACGAGGAACTGCTTATAGCCATGTCCATCATGCATCATATGGCATTGGCGGCTTATCTCACTGAGCCCAATTTGCTTCCATTGATCATGTTTGAATTGATTCGGCTTACGCTGAAATTTGGATTGGGTCCCAAGACCCCTGTCGCGTTTGTAGTCTTTGGCTACATCAATATTGCTTTTATGGGCAATATGGCAAAAGGGCTGAGAATGGGGCAGTTGGGAAATAGCGTTTTTGAAATCATCCAAAACGAAGACGAGTTTGTCTCCTTCAAGCAAGTATATGTGATGTTTATTTCCCACTGGCTCAAACACCTAGCGGAAAGCATCCCCGAACTGGAAGAGGCATTGAAAAAAGGACTGGAGACTGGAGATTTTGAATTCACCTCCATTATTGGGCAGCTGATTATTTATTGGAATTTTTACGGAGGAGAGCCCATCCCAAAGATTTTGCAGCGGGGAGAATTGCTCAGCAAGCAAATCACTCCTCTGAATCAGATCATGCAAATCAAGCGAATTGATTTGTTTCGCCAGTCCGCTTTGAGTTTAGTGGAAGGAGTCAAAGATTTTGAGGTTTTGACTGGGGAGATTTTCGATGAGCAAAAAATTGAGTTCCCAGATATCCCAGCTTTTAGCTTGTATTTTCACAATCTGTACTCTCAAAAGAAGGTTCTAAGCCTGATTTTCAATCAAAATGAAACCGCTTGGAAGTTTTGCTGCATGGAGAAATTGCACCTCATTCCAGTAAAGGGTTCCATCACGGAGATGCTGTTCTTTTATTACGAAAACCTCTGTATTACCCCGATTTTTCACGCTAGATCTACTTCTGAGCAAAAGTCACTTTTGAAAATCTGTAGAAAGAATATTAAGCTGATCGGGGGGGTGGTGAAACATTCCGAAGTGAACTTCCAGCATCGCCATGAGTTTATGAAAGCAGAGTATGAAGCTCTAAAGGGTAATTTTGACAAAGCAATTAAATCATTCACCTACGCTATAAGGTATGCTAGAATACATAAATACATACAAGATGAAGCAATGATATGGGAGAGGGCGGGAACCTATTTCAATGCTCAGCAGCAACCCGAAGCGGCACAATTCTACCTATCGAATGCCTACAAATCCTATGAAAAATGGGGTGCAAAGGCCAAACTGGCACAGATGAAAGAGACCTATGCCGGAATTATTTCAGCAGAGGAAATTGGGCTGAATGCCAATATTCTCGACTTAGATACTATCCTGAAGACCATAAAGCTGATTTCCGGTGAAATGAAATTGGAGACAATTCTCACTGGCCTGATGCAGCTGGTGAGTGAAAACGCCGGAGCAGATCGGGCATTTCTTATTACAGTCGAAAAAGACAGTAAGCTGATCAAAGCTTCAATTGATAACTCCACCAATGAGATACAGGTACTTCAAAACATTCCTTACGATGAATTTGAAGAAGTCAGCCATTCTGTAATCAATTATGTGCTCAGGTCCGGGGAGACGCTTGTGCTGGAAGATGCCACCAAGACTTTGCCTTATTCGGATGAGGATTATATCAGTGAAAATAAAGTCAAATCGATTCTGTGTATTCCGCAGAAGCATTCCGGAGTAGGTTTTTCATTATTATACCTAGAAAATAGATTGCTTTCAGGGGCTTTTACAAAGGAGCGCATTGAAATCCTGCAAGTGATGGCTACACAGACTGCCATTTCACTCCAGAATGCCATGCTTTTGGAGAGCACAAATCAGCTCAATGAGAAATTGACACAGGAAGTAGAGGTGAGAAAGGAGATAGAGGAAAATCTGCGATTAAACGAAAAAAGGCTTGAGGAGTACAATGCCAATCTGGAGTCAAAGGTGAAAGAAAGAACTTTGGATCTTCAGATGGAGAAAGAGAAATCTGATGAGCTCTTGCTGAATATCCTGCCATTTAACATTGCCAGGGAATTGAAAGAGAAAGGTTCTGCGGAGTCCAAAAAGTATGAAAGTGTAACCGTAATATTTACTGATTTTAAGGGTTTTTCGATTATAGCAGAGCAGATGAATGCGGTTGAGCTCGTATCTGAAATTGATTTTTGCTTCAAAGAATTTGATCGTATTATCGAAAAGCATGGAATCGAAAAAATTAAAACCATAGGAGATTCCTATATGGCAGCAGGAGGAATTCCGGTAGAAAACACAACCCATCCTTTCGATGTAATCAACGCCGCTTTTGAAATACGGGATTTCATCGAAAATCATAAAGAAAAAGGCAGACTTGAAAACAAACCGATTTTCGAACTAAGGATAGGAATCCATACCGGAAATATTGTTGCCGGAATCGTGGGGCTGAATAAGTTTGCCTATGATATCTGGGGAGACACGGTAAACCTCGCTTCAAGAATGGAAAGTAGTAGTGAAGCAGGCAAAATCAATGTCTCCGGCGCCACTTACGAACTTGTTAAAGATCATTTTTCGTGTACTCACAGAGGAAAAGTACTTGCCAAAAATAAAGGGGAGGTGGATATGTATTTTGTGGAGAGGCTGAAAGTGAAATAGTCAATAATTGTTATTTGGTCCTTATAGCGTTTCATATGATTATAATTGTTTTTAATTGGTCATATGGAATCTCGCATGCTTTATAATCATCCCAGTGTGTGACGCTTGAGTCATGCTCGATTTCCTAAGTCTTTTAAGGATCTTAACTTAAGATTTAAAATCTTCTTTGCTCTTGACTTCAGATCTTCCAAGTCGTTTTTTTCTTGCATAGTTTGTTTTCCCATTCTATAAACCATCTCGGCATGTCGAACTAGAGCCTTTTTATGTGAATCTTCTTTGGTAAAGCCTTTAATTGAAATCAATGCCTCCATCAACCTAATAATTACTGAAGGACTTCCTCCAGAATACTGGCGGATTTGGTTGAAAGAAGCATCTAAAACACCCTCAAAATCCATTGTATCAGCAATGATTCGAAGATTTCCGTCGGAATCATAACGATATTTTGAGGGAAATTTTGCCTGAACCAAATAGGAAAGGGTCGCTGTCAAGTTATCGATACAAGCAATGGCAGTAAAGGGGTCATTGATTCCTGGAGAGATCGCTCGACAAGCTATTTCTACCATTTGATGGATGGAAAATTCCAAATCTTGCTGTGCAGTTTTGGTTTCACCTATTACAAAATTGCTGAGGATATTATCTATTTCTTTCTCTTCTATAATCCTATTTGAAAAAAACAATCCAATATCCATGTTCTTAATCAAGAAGGCACCGGGTCTGTAATTCAGTTCAAACAATACATCATATTTGGCAACGGCTTTCATCAAAGATTCTCCGTCGATATACTGCAAATAGCCATTTTCAGGTGATTTGACGGAAATTTGAACTTGATAATTTGATACTATCTTTTTAAAATCAACTTTTCCGTTTGATTCTTTTTCATCCCCCATCCGGTCAGGAAACAACGTTTCAACTTGGTTTGAGATGAAATTTGAAATATCCGAAACCACCTTGTCTGCCTGAATGCTAGTCGCTATTTGGTGAATAAATGTGATCAAGAGAATGATATTGACAATGGCGGCAAAAATGGCGATAAGGATAGAAATCGAGGGGATAAAGGTATAATCATCATTGCCTTTGATGGCAATTAAAACAATCAGACAATAGAGATAAGTAGAGATATACGAACCCAACACAACCTGATTGAGCCGGACATACATGAATTTTTTGATCAGTCTGGGTCCAAATTGAGAGGAGGCAAGAGTCAATGCGACCAACGTAACGGAGAACACTGTTCCTGCCACGCCTATCATAGCACCTGATATGGTAGAGAGGATAGTCCGGGCAGAATCCGAACTGTTGACCACAAAAAACCGAAACCAACCGTCCTGCGAAATACTGACTGTGTTATCTAAATAGACTGATCCCACAGCAAGGAGAATGGAAGAAATCAGGATTGATACCGGCAAAAACCAAAATGTCGCCGATAGCTCTTTCCAGAAAAACAGTATTTTTTTCATGTGTTTATAATTTGTTTTTTTAAGGTCACATGGAATCTCGCAAGTTAAATAATCCCAGTGTGTGACGCTTGAGTCATGCTCGATTTTATCTGTTTATAATTGATTTTTATTGGTAATATAGCCTGTTCCGTCCGCCGCGGCGGATCGGGAGTATCTCGCAAGTTAAATCATCTCTGTCTGTTGCTTGCTTCATGCTCGATTTCTCATGAATGTCACTACCTGGATAGGAGTCTTGGGTTTTCAAGACTTTATCTATTACTTCCATATCTTACAATCCAACTATTCCCAAAATCCCTAAATATCATGAGAAATGCATTTCTGTGTCTTTTGATTCTTAACATTTTTTCCTGTAAATCTTCTTCCTCTCAGGAACCTTCTAAAGAATTTATCAAAGGTGTCTATGGCAATCCAGCAACTCTGTTGAAAGCCGGATATTCCTTTGACTCCTTAGGAATGAATGCCGTTTTTGTGAGGAGTGGATCGCTCAATCGTGAGATTTATGAGACTTCCAAAAATCAGGGGGTCAAAATTTTTGTGGAGTTCGCTACTTTGAATGGGAAGGAATATTTGACTGATCATCCTGACGCTTGGCCAATTGACGAAAAAGGCGAAAAATCACCTCCCGCGGATTGGTTTATGGGGATTTGTCCAACCCATCATGGGTTCAAAGAATATCGGTCTGAGGAATTGAAAGAAATCCTGGACAATTATACCGTAGATGGCATTTTTCTGGATTACGTACATTGGCATGCTCAGTTTGAGACCACTGAGCCAATTTTACCTGAGACCTGTTTTTGCGATCGATGTACAGAAACTTTTGCATTGAGCATCGATACGGCGATACCGGGTGAAACTATTCCGGAACGGGCAGCATGGATTCTGAAAAATATCGATCCTCAGTGGAGAAAATGGAGAGTGGATGTGCTTAATGGATGGGTGGAGGATATGGGGGGAATCCTGAAATCCCGGCAGCCTTCGGCGAAGTTAGGCGTGTTTCATTGTGCCTGGTATCCCACCGATTATGATTCAGCTTTGTACAGAACGATGGGCTTGGATCCTGTCGCCCTGGCCGAACGAGTAGATGTGTTAGCTCCCATGCTTTTTCATCACATGAAAGGAAGACCGACAAGCTGGGTAGGGGAGTATGTGACTTGGCTTGGGCAGACACTGGAAGTAGAAAAAAAGGGAAGTCCGCAAATCTGGCCAATCGTCCAATCTCATAATAATCCGGGAATTGTCAGCCCTGAGGAGTTTCGCGAGGTGATGATCCAAGGCTCAAAGTTCCCTGCTACAGGAATTATGATGTTTTCAGATCAATCACTACTGGACGATCAGGATAAAATCCGCGTGATGAAGGAGCTATATTCTAAGGATAGGCCCAAATGAGATTGATTTTTCACTTCAATTTCTCATGCAATGGAGAAAGGGTGAAATTTAGGTGTCACTCCCAGTTCACATACTTCCGACAGTTATGCTTCTCCTTGAAGGCCAAGACTTCCTGAGTTTTTAATTTGATAAGGAATTTTCATTCGATTTTAGAAGATGAAGCCGTCAGGGAATAATTTTATGTAAATAAATGCGGACATTATCGATTTTCTTCCGCAGTAATGATCCCTCTTCTGTAACTGGTCAGGTTCGGCGTACCAGTATCAATTACTTCCAATATCACATGGATTTCTTTATTACCTATATCCTTGGGTATTTTAATTCTTTGCTTTTCCCCGTTCGCTTCCAGTTCCAATGCTATCTCACCTCCATACGTTCCAGCCTCTTTGTAAATAAACCAATGATAATTCAATACCTCATTATCAGGATCTTTTGAATCCGAGGCATCCAAGTTCACCATAGTTCCAGGTTTCCCTTTTATTTTCAAGATCTCGGCACTTTTGTCATTGTTTAGTATGGCGATGGGTTCGTGATTTACGGCTGTGGGGGATTTTTTGCTGTACTGAAGCCGGTTCAGAAAAGAATTTTTTGCAGCGGGAATCCATCTTTCCAATGCTTCCTCTCGGTCTATTCCGCAGGTATGGAAATAATTTTCGGGAAACCCTTTACCCATTTCTTCAAATCTGCTGCCCCAACTTCCTTGTGTGGGGGACAGGGGGTCGTTCAAGCCCAATGTTGCACTTATTAGATAAAGGAATGCCGGCGTATCGCCCTCACCTCCATGATCGTAAAGGGCAGACATGGGGCCATGACCGTTTACTTCTTGTTGAGTCATCACGGTAAGGTATTTCCAAAAATGACCTCCATCATACAACATCCATCCCGGTTGGTACCTTTCTCCCTCGTAACTGGAAGTAACTGTCCCCATGTTTAGGCATTTCGATTCTTGGATTTTATCCAAGTCTATCATAAAATCAAAAGTAATATCCTGAAGAAGGATGCCGTAAACATGTAATTTTCCCATGAGATTTTTGAGCTCCTGCTCACCATGTTTTTCCCCAAAGCGGTAGAGTGACTGCACAAAAGTGATCGGTCCGCCCCAAGCTTGAACAAAAATTGGCCTGTCATCATCTTTCTCAAAGACAGTGACTAGGAAATCGCTTCCATCAGAATCTTTTGATTCACCATTGGGGTTTTCCCCCTCTCCAATCCAGTCAGAAAACCGAATTTCTCCCCACTCGGATTCCACGTATCTGCCTGCTATCTCATCGGAGAATTTTTTTTCATTGGTCAACCAAATAATCGGAAGCGCGCCACGGCCTGATTTTGTGACTGCATGAAGTTCATCAAAAGTGGGATATCCCTTATGATGCTGGCTTATTTGTCCATATTCCTCTCCATATGCAGCAAGAATACTTTGAATCTTTTGCCAAGGCTCAGTTTGATTATAATTATAGTCGGGAAGTTGCTGGGTTACTATGATGGCCTCCGTATCGAAAAGATGTCCATAATATAGGTACCGTACCAAAGAGTTACCGTCATCATGAGTCATGTCGGTTAGGATCACCGTTCTGAATTTCTCCTGCGCGGTGGCATCGGTAGCAAAGATGAAATATAGAATAGTAGCTATTGAGAAAACTGACCATTTATAATTCTTCATTGGTTTGGGAGCGAATTGAAATATTGAAGTATTTATGAATTTTATTAGTATCAGGCTTATTTCCCAAAAGCTTACAGCACTAATGAAAATATCACTTTCCCCATTAAGTAGGATTTCCTTTACGGTTTTGCTGATTTTTTCATGCTTGTAGGCCAACCGTAAGATGACATGTGTATCTAACAAATACCTCACAGACCCATTTCCGCAAGTTCTTCATCGGATCATTGGAGAGCCTCTTTTTTGATGGTAACTTCTTTTGTATCAAAGTACAAGTAAGTTAACAACTTGTCAAGAAAAATTCGACTTCTAGGGAGTTGTATTTCTGAGACGGGTGCAGTCTAGCCTCCGCGTTCCATTCTTTGCCAAGGGGATTTCTCTACTATTTGCTCGGCAAGAGCTGCCTAATCCGACTCATAGATCTGAAAGAATTGATTTTCTGCTTCGACCGTGCCTATCAATATAATTTCATTGTCTTTGGACAAAACCGTCGATGGATCAGGATTGATATTCATTTCCTCGCCGGAACGAATAGCGATAATGGTGCAGCCTGTTTCTTGGCGGATGGATGTTTCTTTGATTTGTTTTCCAATGAGTTGCTTGGGGATTTTCACTTTGATCAGGTCAAGTCCCTCAGCCACCATCAGAATATCACTTCTTTGAAGCAAATTCAGAATGGTATTGGCACCGAGTGAAGCATAAGAAATCACAAAATCGGAACCTGCCCGGTGCATATTTCCCAGACTCCTTTCGGAAGTAGCTCGGGTAATAATTTGGATATCAGGCCGGATTAATCGGCAGTAAATGGTAAGATATACATTGACATCGTCATCATGGGTGGTGATGATGACACACTTCGAATCCATAATCCCCGCTTTTTGCAGGACTTCCATATCTGAAGCATCTCCTACAATCGAATTTTTCACATATTTAACCCGAGTCGGATCCTTTTCAACAATCCGGTATTCCATGTTTCGTGAAGACAATGCTCTCGCGGTAGCCCTACCAACCCTGCCTGCTCCTAAAATCAAAACAGGGGCTTTTAGCTCTCTTTTTACACCAAAAGTCTTGTTGTACAATTCGATATCATGTTCGGATCCTGCCAATACCAAAACAGTACTTGGGGAAATGATCGTATCCGGTCTCGCAGTCTGGAAGTTTCCCCGTTCCCAAATTCCGACCACACTTACGCCAACTTTTTGCCGCAATGCCGTTTCTTTTAAGGTAAGTCCAATTAAAGAAGATCCGGTAACGAATGTTTCTGCAATCTGTAAATCCCCAAAACGCCCAACCACATGTGTACAGGCATCTCCCGCATTGGCTCGTCTCGAAAGAATTAAACCAAGTGTTTCTCCCAACTGAATCACATTATTACTTCCTGCCAGCTCCAATATGTCCACTGCCTCTTTGGTATTTGCAGTGGATATGATGGTCACTTCTTTGTTGATTCCTCTTACAGTAAAAGCAACATTGGTATTGAGAATGTCGGACTCGGTGGTCGCAACCAAAGCAGCTTTTTCAACCCTGGCATTCCTGTAGGTCTGCGGATCTACCAAATCTCCCAACATGACGTTTACCCCTAATTCTTTCAACCGCAGTCCTTCAGCAAGGTCATTTACTAAAACATAGTATTGGTATTTAAACCGATCTAGCTTTTTAATTAGCGCTTCTGTCACTGGGCCATATCTAGTTAAAATGATGTGTCCTTGGGTGTTTTTTGGGAGTTCTCTGGGAACGCGGGCTTGTTCCTGTGCTTTCATCCAAGGGGAATAAAAGAAATTGATAAAAGTAAATGGGAATAAAACCAACAAAAACAACATCCCCGAAAGCAGGACTACGATCGAAAATAGTCGACCCAATTCACTATGGAAAGTGATATCTCCAAATCCAAGGGTGGACATCACCGTAAGGGTCCAATAGAATCCTGTCAACCAGGAAAAGGATTGTCCCTCTCACAGCATCAAGAGATGAAAAATAACAGAAAAAACCGAAATCATCCCCACTAGGATCAGCAGGAAATTAAACAATAACCTGAGGTTTTTACGGTCTGGTTTACTCTGCAAAAAAAATGTCATCTGTGAGGTAAGAAATTTCATTCCATTTTCAGGTTTAATCTGGGTTAGATATTAGGCTGAAATAAATTAACGGAATAATTTAGTCTTCCAGTAATTAAATATGAATTCAAAGGCATAATCTAATGATGTCTGGCTGATTTTATCAGGTGACCCCAGATCACCTTTGGAATGAAATAAAATCCTGTGGGTGGACACTAAATCCTGTGTTGGTTGTGGTTTAGAAATTTGTAAAGGAATAAACGAAAGGGAGGAGGATTCAAATAGATAAATTATGAGGAGCAATGGTTAATTTGGTTTTTAAACCTTTATCAGCTGGCTCAAGTCTTATTTATAAATTTTAAAGCATGAAAATTTCTCTCCACTTTTTGGCTTTTCTCCTGCTTGCAATTGTAGGATGCAGCTCAGATGACCCAGATCCAAATCAGGGGATGTATTTTCCTCCATTGACAGGTTCGGATTGGGAAACTACCTCACTTTCCGCATTGGACTGGAATGAAAGTCAGGTGCCTGCTTTGCTTGATTTTTTGGAAGGGAAAAACACCAAAGCCTTTCTTATCCTTGTCAATGGCAGAATTATCCTAGAAGAATACTTTGACGGACACCAAGCAGCGGACACTTGGCAATGGAACAGTGCCGGCAAGACTTTAGTGGCTGCCACCACGGGAATCGCGCAGCAAGAAGGCTTGCTGGACATCAACGCTCGGGTATCCCAATATTTCGGAACGGGATGGACAAGTATGCCGATAGAAAAGGAAAACCTAATCACGTCCATACACCTCCTCAACATGACCTCAGGAATCAACGATGAGAACCAATTCGTGATCAGACCCAACTTGACTTACCTGGCAGATGCCGGTACGCGCTGGTCCTACCACAATGTATTTCAACGACTCATGGATGTGGTGTCTGCAGCTAGCGGGAGGAGGTTTGATACGTATTTTGACTCCAATCTGAGGGATAAAATCGGGATGGACGGATCTTGGAATTTTGGCCTCATATTCAACATCTACCACAGCACAGCGCGGAGTATGGCAAGATTTGGTCTACTCGCACTCAATGAAGGAAAGTGGGGCGAAGAGCCAATCGTCGATGAGGAATATTTCAAAGAAAGCATCATGAGTTCTCAAGACCTTAATCCTGCTTACGGTTACTTGTGGTGGCTCAATGGGAAATCCCAATTTATGCTTCCTAGTAGCCAAACCGTCTTTCCTGGAGCCTTGGTACCCAATGCCCCCTCAGATATGTTCGCAGCTATGGGGGCAGAAGACCAACGCATCTACGTCGTTCCCAGCAAAAAACTGGTGATCATTCGTATGGGAAAAGCCTCTGATCCAGCAAATCCAAGTTTTGCGGATTCGGGTTTTGACCAGGCCCTCTGGCAAAAAATCAATGCTGTTATTGATTAAGTGTCTTTAATAAGGAGTTTTATTCTCGGATAGGAAAATTGCTGAAGCCATTTAGTGGATTACAATTTTCATTAGTTCAGTTATACTTATCGGGAAGAGCCAACTTCCCGGTTCGGTCTCTCAGTTGCTGATACTTTTTGCATTGCCTTTCCGCTTTCTGTTTGCTGGAATGATGGGCTATTTTATTTTCATATCGATAAAGGAAAAGAAAAACTGAGGTAAGTATTCCGGAAGGATGTCAAATTTATTTTCCCCGAATAGTATAAGAAATCGAAGTGGTTTGATTTGAATTCAAAACCCTCAATAAATCTGAATTATGGCGAAGTCGTACGATTGATGAATCAGTTATGGCTTACTGATGGGGTCTTTTTTTTTGCATCTAAACCGTTTTCCTGTTGACAAACGAAGCAACCTTACAGGTAGATTTTCTTTCCTGTATCAGTTTGATCGGTATATGTAATTTGACCAGCAGACTTGTTTTTTTATGATTTAAATCAGTTTTGGCCTGTTTTCGATAAAATTCTCACAGCAATTTTTTGCTTTTGAATTTCCACAATTAACTTCGTGTAATAAAAGATAAAAATATCCTTTACTCTATATTATCATTCACCAAACCCATCTCTTTATGCTTTCAAAATCACAAGCAAGGGCATTCTTTTTGGGAGGAACGGCAGTCACCTTTCTGATCTTCATCGGGTTGACAGTGTATTCCATGTCTCCAAGTAATGACCAAACCAACCACCTCCAAATCACTGAGCAGGTGATCAAAGGCAAACACCTCTGGGAAACCAACAACTGTATGGGATGCCATTCTATTCTGGGGGAGGGGGGCTACTATGCTCCTGAACTGACAAAAGTAATTGATCGCAAGGGAGCGCCCCTCATCAAGGCCATTCTCCAGTCTCCTGTGCCCTGGGCACCTAACGGTCGTCAAATGGTGGCTTACGAAATGACTGAAGAAGAAGCTGAGGCCATGGTCGCTTACTTCGAATGGATCGGTAAAATCGACCTCAACGGATTCGAAAGGATAGTTTCTCCGCTTGCTAAAGACAAAAAATAACCATCATTATGAAATATAAATCACAACAGGTAGCCTATTGGTTTTTTGCCTTATGCATGCTGCTCTTCACTTTGCAGATTGTCTATGGTTTTGTCATGGGTTTTGCTCGGATCGGCATGGATGGACTCCATGAGTGGATTCCTTTTAATACCGCACGTGCTGTTCACACCAATTTATTGGTCGTTTGGTTGCTGACCGGTTTTATGGGTGCAGCTTATTACATCATTCCTGAAGAAGCTCAACGGGAATTGGTCAGTGTCAAGCTGGCCTATGTACAATTGATTTCCCTTGCTGTGGTGGGTGTAGTCGCAATCACGGGATACCATTTTAATATATGGGAAGGACGTAAATTCCTGGAAATCCCCCGTGAACTTGATTATCTGGTCGTTATCAACGTCTTACTCTTTCTGGGTATTATCCTCGTCACTTTGTTTAAGGGAAAGAGGCAAACGACGACCGCGATGGTTTTGACCATGGGTTTGGTGTTTGCAGCGCTCTTGTATTTACCTGGTATGATTTGGTTTGACTCTCAGGTGACGGATTCGTTTTTCCGCTGGTGGGTTGTCCATCTTTGGGTTGAAGGTGTTTGGGAACTCATCATGGGAGGTATTCTTGCATTTCTCCTGATTAAGCTAACAGGAGTGGACAGGGAAGTGATCGAAAAATGGCTCTACGTCATAGTAGGCCTTACATTCCTGTCGGGCGTATTGGGTACAGGTCACCATTATTACTACATCGGAGTCAATAAAATCTGGTTAGTTGTAGGCGGGATTTTCTCAGCACTTGAACCGTTGGCCTTCCTTGCCATGGCGCTATTTGCAGTCTATATGTACAGAAAAGGTGAAAGAAATCACCCAAACAAGTTGGCGCTTTTCTGGACCATCGGCGCAGCTATTGTCTCCTTTATCGGTGCTGGTTTATTGGGATTTGCACATACCTTGCCTCAAACCAACCTTTATACCCACGGAACATTAGTCACTGCCATGCACGGGCATTATGCCTTCTGGGGTGCCTATGCCATGATTGTATTGGCGATCATCAGTTACTCTATGCCAAACATGACGGGACGTAAGCGGCATGATAAGATTGCAGGTCACCTTGCTTTCTGGCTTTCCAATATCGGAATGCTGGGGATGGTCGTAGCGCTCGGTGTTGCCGGTGTGGTACAGGTTTACCTGGAAAGAATAATGGGTATGGATTTCATGGTTGCGCAGGAGGAAGTGAAAATCCACTTTGTGGTCATGCTGATTAATGCCACATTATTTGCGATAGGTATTGGACTGTATATCTATGAGTTTATCAAATACGGAAGACCTACTGACGAGGCTTTACAAGCTGTAGGGTCTGATGAAAGTGAGTTGGTTAATTAATTTAAAATGAACAGATGCTGAGCTATTCCCAGAATGGTTTGGCATCTGTTAACCTCAAAAAAATTGTTATGGTACTTACGGCACCCTATTATTACGAGACCCAAAAGGAATCAGAGGTTTTTTCACATGCCTTCATAAATAAAATTCCTTTCCTGCTCAAAGGTCCTACTGGAACCGGCAAATCCCGATTTGTCGAATTCATGGCTCACGAGCTTGATAAACGATTGATTACGATCAGTTGCCATGAAGAAACCTCCTCCACGGACTTGATCGGTCGGTTCATCATCAAAGGAGCAGAAACAGTCTGGCTGGATGGCCCATTGACCACGGCAGTCAAAGAAGGTGCATTGCTCTACCTTGATGAAGTAGCCGAAGCCCGTCCGGATGTAATTGTGGCTATCCACTCCCTGACAGATCATAGAAGGGAATTATTCATTGATAAGCTGGGAGAAACAATAAAAGCCCACGAAGATTTTATGCTGGTGGCCTCTTTCAATCCCGGCTATCAGAGAGGATTCAAGGAACTGAAGCCTTCAACCAGACAAAGGTTTATCGCGCTCTCTTTTGATTACCCGGAGGCAAAAATAGAAACTGAAATCCTCGTAAATGAGACAGGTGTAGACAGAGATATTGCAAAAAAATTGGTCGCAATCGGAGGGAAGATCCGGAATCTCACCGAATTGGGACTGACTGAAACTGTCTCTACCCGACTCTTAGTGGATGCGGCTAAGTTGATTCATAGCGGACTACCTAAGAGACTTTCCGTCAATGTTGCCATTGTAGAGCCATTGACGGATGATCTTCAGACTGTGCAGGCGATGAAGGATCTTTGCGGATTGATGATTTAAGGCGAAAGTAAACAAAGTTGCTATTTCCAACTGGAATTGGGTTCCTGAGGTTCTTGCATTTCTCTTGAAATACAGGCTTCCTGGAACTTGGCATATTGAATAATAAAATATGTATTCCCGCAATCTTGCCACTGGTTTATTTAAACAATTGAAAATCCAGAGGAATGGTTGATTTTGGATTACTTCGGTCTTCCAATCAGTTACTTAAAGAAAATCGCCTACTAGTAGAAAAGCGTAAATACAATTTAAAAACTTACCAATATCCTGACAACGATGGGACTGGATTTAGATGAATGGATTTTTGGATGGGCGGTCAAATACTTTAAAAAAAACCGACTTTCTGCTGAGGAGAAAATGACCCATAAGGTTGATTTGGAAAGCCTCAAACCCCGGCTGACTATTCTTGCCCGTGCGGCAACTGGAAAAGCGATTGAGATTTTTCCGGCAGAAAGGGAGGGTGGTTACAAGAACAACAACTTTTTTCTTCCAATATCCTTTTCAGAATTTCCGACTTTTGAAGAAAACCTCTCTTTTTACTTCCTGAGGATCCTTTACCTGTCAGCTCAGCAGAAATTGGGAATGAATTGGGTACAGGAAACAGATGATCTTTTACTTTCCAGAAAAAAGGCATGTGAAAGCGCCCCTGAAGTTATTAATGCACTGGAGAAGGAATACCCGATAGCTTCCCAACTTCATGATCGATTTAAAGAATATTTTGAGTCAAAAGCTTCAACTAAAACACCGGGAGACTACTCTTGGCTCTACGGAAAATGGATGTGCAATGAGTCTGAAGCAAGACAAACGGATATGCTTCAAAACTTTGATGATAAAACTAAAAATGGCAAAGAAACTCCTCCAACCACCACTTTGCAGGCAAGGGCAGTAGAGGAAGTCAAGAGTCTGACTATAGATAAGAAGCAACAGGAAGATTATGTGATGACCCACAACTTTGAAAAGGTGGAAACCGCGGAAGAAGCCAACGGAGTTTGGAGAGATTTTGACGGGAAAGATGACCTGGCAGATCATCAGGATGCCTTGGAAGAATTGAGTATGAGGTTTACGGTGCGGGTGGATGACACTGCTCACTCGGTGTATCAGGCAGAATTTGTCGAGAATACCACCATCTCCGAAAGTGCTGAATCGGATGAGAAAGGCTTTCACCTCAAATACAATGAATGGGATTGTAAGCAAATGAATTATAAGCCGGCTTTCTGCAAGGTCTATCCCCGTACGCAGATGAAAACCGATGCTCACTATTACCAAAAAACAATTTCGAAGAATGCCTCGACGCTGATGAGTTTGCGCAAAATGCTGACTTCTATCAATAATAAAATGCATCAGCAGCGGAGGCAAAATCAGGGAGAGGAGTTTGACATTGATGCGATTACGGATCTATACACCGATGTGCATTCCAAGAAAACACCTTCTGAAAACATCTATATCTCCAGCCGCAAAAAAGAGAAAGATCTGTCAATTCTTCTTTTGCTTGACATCAGCTTGTCCAGTGACGGCTATGCAGCCAATAATCGGGTGATTGATGTGGAAAAGGAAGTCTCCATCCTGTTTGGGGAAATCCTCCATGAGTTTAAAATCGACTTTTCCATCGATAGCTTCTACTCCAAAACGCGCAATTACTCCACTTACCTCACCTTGAAGGATTTTGATGAGCCTTGGCAAAGCGCCAAACATAAAATAGGGGCGGTGGAACCCAATGGCTACACCAGAATCGGAGCCGCACTCCGCCATGCAGGAGTGAGGATGGACCAGCGGAAAATGAAGAATAAATGGGTGATTCTTATCTCGGATGGGAAGCCCAATGACTATGATATGTACGAAGGAAAGTACGGAATTCAGGATGTAAAGCAGGCCCTTCGCGAGCTAAATGAACGACAGATCAACTCCTATGCATTGGCCATAGAGGCGCAGGCCAAATACTATCTTCCTCAGATGTTTGGTCAAAACCATTACCAGATTTTGACTACTCCGGTGGAGCTTTTAAAGTCTCTGGTGAAGCTTTACGAGAAAATTAAACATCAATAACTGATCGCTGAAAAAATGGATTTAATTGAAGAAAAGGCAGATTTCAGCAGCATCTTTTATCCCCCGGGAGGAATTTTGCTTTGGATTATTATATTTCTGGAGCTGATTACGTTTGGCTTGGGTTTGATGGGGCTGGTGTATTATGGAAGATTGGAGCCTGAGCTTTTCCATGCGTCCAGGCTCCACCTCAATCCTGTAATTGGCACTGTCAATACCGTGTTTTTACTAGCAAGCGGCTATATGATGGCAAATGCTGTGCATCAGATCCGTCTGGGAAATCAAGTCAGAACCCTCTATTTTCTTAAGTTAACCCTGATGGGAGGGGCGATTTTTGTAGGGTTAAAAAGCTTTGAATATTACGAGAAACTCAATTCAGGCCTGGAAATGGGGGATAATATGTTCTTCACTTTGTATTGGCTTCTTACAGGTTTTCATTTAATACACGTCCTTGTGGGCATGGTGATATTGGGCTGGATAATGTTCAAAATGAGGTCAGTAAACCCGGATATCACTGTTTTGGATTTAGAATCGGGGGCAGCTTTTTGGCACATGTGTGATTTGATCTGGCTATTGATGTTCCCCGCCCTTTACCTGATCTTTTAAATATGAAAAATCATCTTACGATATCCTTGGCTGTATTGATTGGATTTACACTGTTGACCAGTTTGGCGTTCTATGTCCATCCCGAGTTTATAAAGTTTATTCCGTTATTAATTATGAGTATCTCAGGGGCCAAGTTTTTTCTGGTTGCTTTCGGGTTTATGGAGCTTCGCAAAGCCCATATTTTCTGGAAAACAGCCACAATACTAATTTGTCTTTTGATCGTTACTATTGTCGGGATTTTTGCAATACCATAACTGAAAAAACATGAATTGCGGGTTTTATCAAACCAACAGGCCGGGCTCTGCTTTTTCCGTGTTCGTCCGGATTCGCGTAGAAAGGACGGGTTTTTAACAGTCAACGAATTTTCTGTATTTAACGGGTTGGAAGTCCGATTACTGAGTATATCCAAAACCAAACATTCCTCCTAATTTTCAAATGTTTAAAGAAAATAAAGGAAAATTACGGGCCTACACACAAAAAATACTCATGCTTAGTAAATTGAGAAAAATAACAACCTCAGGTTCAGGTAATTTGGGCGTACTAAATAAAGCCCAATTCCGTCACAGAATTGGGCTATATTAAGCCTTTAATTCCCCAATGAATTTCCAATCATTTTTGGTAATAAAGGAGTATACTTCTGTTTTGAAGCGCTAGTTTACACCTATCGGCGGTAAGGGTGCAGGTACTATGTTTTTTACGGGCTTGATAGTTTTGAGGTAAGCAAAGATGGCCTTTATCTCATTATCGGTCATATGACGGTACATTTCCCATGGCATAGGAGGTAATATAGGTCTTGAGTTAACCAAGCCTTTATATTTTCCCTCGCGTAGGACCCGAAAAAACTGTTCCTCTGTAAAGTTGCCAATGCCGGTTTCATCGGGAGTAAGATTGGCAGCAAAGGATACGCCCCATGGTCCGACCCACTCTGTAAGATCCTGAGTAACGATAAGTCCCTTACTTTCCAAGTTTTTCCTATCTACTTCAAAACTTGGCATTTCTGCCGGATGTCCGGCAAGCCAAAGAGCAGTGTCCAAATGTACAGCACCACCTGGGGCAAGTTTTTTAGGTGTATGGCAATCATTACACCCACCGATAAGCACCAGATGTTCACCCCATTTTACCTGACTTTCAAATCCATTGTAAATGGTGCTTTGGGTTGAAATATTTTCATCAGGAATGGTACTGACTTCTGCTTTTTTTTCAGAGCATTGGCTAAACAGGGCTATAGTAAACCCTGTCAAAAACATGGCAAATGAAGTTTTCATAGCGATAAGAATTTTTGGTTGTATGAGTTTTTTTTAAAAAAGCGGAATTTGAATTCAGTGATTAATTTAAGCAATAAATCCCCAAAAAATTCTGTCCAAATAAAAATTAATTTTTCTCAAACAACTCATTATCAGTGAGATTATCCGTTTTTTTTAAAAAAATAGGTTGCGTAAAAATAGTGCTTATGGCTAGGTTTTAAAGACTTAGTACAGTAGGAGGTGTCAATTCCGTATTGTTAAAGGAATGGCGTTGGAGATTGGCGTATTTGTTTTAGATAAAAAAAAGTCCGTGAACTTTTTAAAAGGCTAGGCATGTGTAAGCCTCTGATATTTTTAACCAGATTACCAAACCGGTTGGAAGGAGAAGATAGGTGTTAAATTTGAATTAACGATGTTTTATTTTTACCAATGAATTTTACCGTTCCACGGCTATGGCAAGTGCGTAGTTACAAACGACCTCTAGTCCGACGCCACTTTGGTAACTGATCTAGAAAATAGGGGACTACGCTCAGATAACCAGGATTGAACTCAGATACCTACCTGAATAAAGCAGAGGCTGTCCCTACTTTTGAAACAGCCCCTCCTCTAAAAACAAAACTACCGGACACCGAGCGACGGTTGGAGAGCTGGTCGAACCAAGTCGTGGTGAAATGCTATTAAATTTGGCAAGTGGCAGAATTGTGGATATACATATTTTGTTTTTACATGTTGCCTGTATCAATGTGCCTAGACAACATCATCTGTTTTCTTTTGAAAAAGCTTTGCAGTTAAATAGTTAAAAAGCCCTAACTGCACGAACATAGTAGAGGGTGTAGTCCTTATTGGTGTAGTGCTGGGAGCCAGTGTGGAAGTCCTGTAGCCAAGCATAGTTGGTATTTAACTGGCTGGAACTCCAATATAAGGCACTAACAAAACCGCCAACATTTCCTAATCCAAGGGCATTTCCTTGGCCAATATTTTGGTACATTAAGTTCAACTCATCTTTGCTGGGTAAATACCAATCGTCATAACCACCTAATTCTAAACCGGCACAAAGTTGAGCAGCTATACCAACGGTTAAACAACCCTCTATTATAGCTGCGGTATTTGCCGCACCGGTACCTATTGCTGTACTTGTACCTCCAATTAAAGTGTGATAACAACCCCATACTGCTGGGCCTAGGTCGCTTGTTGCAGCTATTATGCCGTGGGTCTCATTTGCCACATAGCCTGGGTCACCTGACTGTAAGATATAGGCAATTATTCCCCCTTGGTATGCAGCACCTATTGCTATTTCGGGACAAACGGGGATTAAAGCATAGCTTTCGTTGAATGTGATTGGCGTGCCTAATCCCTCTTGAACAACGCTAAAATTAACCTCATCACATCCTGCCCAGTCTTCTGCAAGCGGCACCGTATGGCTAACCGTGCTTCCTGAGCTTACCTCTGTGAATTCCACCTCACTGCCATCGATATCAATCGTTATAGTGGCTTCTGCATTTGATGGTCCGGCGCTAATGGCATACGTCACTTCCACTACAAAATCTGTTTCAGTGTTGTAAGCGGAGTAGCTTACCGATTTTGTGTTTGGGCCAACGCTTTCCATAGTCATGTCGGAGGCAGGATAGTAAATTTCACTCCCCTCTTCAATACAACCTTTAGCACACGATACAGTCGGTGCTATCCGCATGTTTGCGTTTTGCAGATCTGTATTTTGCAGAATTTGTTCGTTTTGCAGATCTGCCTCTTGTAAATCGTCTGTTAACGTATCCAGACTACATGAATACATGACACTCGCTGTCGCAAGCAACATCATACAGGATTTCAGTTTACTCCATTGAGAATTTTTCATATTAAATAATTAAAATTTTCCTACTCTGTTAAAAAGGCTGAGCGGTTTGGCCTATCGAATGATTGATTACTTTACAGTAGGATGTGTCAATTCCGTATTGTTAAAGGAATGACGTTGGAGATTGGCGTATTTGTTTTAGATAAAAAAAAGACCGTGAACTTTTAAAAAGGCTAGGCATGTGTAAGCTTCTGATATTTTTAACCAGATTACATAACCGTTTGGAAGGAGAAGATAGGTGTTAAATTTGAATTAACGCTGTTTTTTTTTACCAAATAATTCTACCGTTCCACGGCTATGGCAAGTACGCAGTTACAAACGACGTCTAGTCCGACGCCAATTTGGTAACTGATCTAGAAAATAGGGGACTGCACCTAGATTTAGAATATATCATGTGAAAAGATTCAGCCTGACATACCTAGACGGATTGCAACGGTTAATGATTTGGGCAAGATTAGTTCATATAATTCATCATAGATTTTGCATGATTACCACTCCGAAACAGATTACTTTTGCCGTATTCAATTACTAATGAATGTTATTAGATTTACTTACCGCAGTGCTTTGGAGCATTTCACCTTTTGGGGAGGCTAAAGTTGGAATTCCCTACGCCTTACTCAAGGGCGTGAATATTTATTGGGCTTTTATTTGTAGCTTTTTGGCTAATTTGTTGGTCTTTCCAATGATGAATTTCTTTTTTGATGTAGTCAATCGACACTTTTTGAAGTGGTATTATTACAAGAAGGCTGCGATTTTTGTAGGCCGCCGCACAAAGGCGGGAGCAGGAAAAAACGTCAGGAAATATGGTTTTTGGGGTCTAATGGTTTTCGTGGCAATGCCTTTTCCTGGAACTGGGGTTTATGCTGGAACTATTGCTGGGTTTCTTTTTGGATTAGAGCGTAAAAAGGCATTTTTTGCTAATGCTATCGGCATATTCATTTCATGCGTAATTGTCTGGGTTGTTACTTTGACAGCCATGGAAGGATTTAAAATTTGAAGCGCTTGAAACAAGATCTTAGCAAGATCCAACGCTGATCTTGATCAAATCCAATTCAGCTAATTCCTTCAAAAGATTTTTCAGCCTTTGGATTTAAAATTTCAACTTGGATCGTTTCCATAGATGGTTTCCTTTAGCCCGAATCCTGCATTAGGTTTCGTTATGAGGGGTTTTATTGCAACAAAATAAGGCTGTTTGGAGACTGAGGCATAGCACCGCTATGGTGAAGTCGAAAACAGCAACGTAGTAACTAATTTTGAAGCAATTAAATCCCGCAATAACTTGTGCGCCGTGGCGTAGAATTGCTAATGCAGAATTCGGGTTTAGTTGTTCTATTACTGTTGAGTTTAATAAAAAAAATCTTCCTGAGCTACGATTTCGCCAGACTTTGAGTTGAGATTCCATCAAAGGACTTCTAACAGTCTGTCACACCTTCTTTAGATAAACAGAGTCCGATAGCAATCTTTTTCCTGTTTACAGAGGATTCTATGAACCGCTGTATACGAGACCCGTAAGTACGGTGGTGAGTGAGGCGCTCCCCGCCAGAGGAATCTGGCGGAGCCGTCTACACGATTGTGTGAAGGGCGTTCTGTCGTCCGTTTTTAGTTCACAAATCTTTATCATTTTAAAAATGTTGTTAATCAAACGAGTCGAAATCTGTTGTCAATTCAAGGAACGACTGTACGTCCTGCGCAATCTTGGATTAGTTTAGTAAATAGAAAATACAATAAATCATTCCCAAGTTGAAAGCCGAATGACATATTATTGCCCCAGTTAAAGAACCTGATTTCTCTCTACACTTGTAAAACAAAATACTAACCAAGAACATACCCAAAACCCAAATTATGGTTGGGGTTATTAAAAAATCCCATTCATTATTGATAAACACCAGTCCAAAGTGTGAAATATGAGTTAAAGCAAATGCAGAACTGTCAATAATTGATGCTTTTTTGTCTCCAAGTGATTTCGCAAAACATGAATGAACAATTCCTCTGAAAAACAATTCTTCTCCAATCGGGCTAAAAGTCATTCCAACTATTGCCATGATTACGAACATAATCAATTTGTCGTTTGGCTCTATCTCTGTTGGAATGTTGTATGAGTTTCCAATGTAAACGTACCAGTTCTGAAATGTGTCATTGTAAATTAAATCTCCCAAGAAATAGAGTACAACACTAAAAATTAGGCCAAAAACGAAACTCCATACTAACCAAGAGTAATTTTTAGATTTAGCTAGTCCGATTGTTTTTTTACCATGTTTGTTCAAAAATATAAACGGTGCAATAGCAGAGACAGTCATTATCACACCGATATATCTGTAATTCGAAGTTTCATTTGCATTCAAAACCAAAATAAATCTGGGGACACAAATTATTAGAATTAAGAACAATCCGAACTTCCAGTTGAAATCAAAAAACTTTCTCCAAAATGGTTTCAATTCATTTTCCATGCAGTATTCAATAACTTTCTATTTGGGAAATCTCTTTTTTAGCTGTTGCCTTGCACATAACGAGATTCAGCTTGGAGACGGCGGGAATTTGGAGCTGTTCTCTTCCAGCCTACGCCTAACCTTTTAAAGATACTGAATTTTCAATTTACTCCGAACCGCCCGCTGTATCCAAGGTGCTGTGTGTGCCTTGAATGGTGAATATAGATCAAAAAGATGGTCGTTCCAACGGGTGAAATGCGAAGCATTCATGAACACTATTGAATGCAAATACTTAGTGAATAAAGTCCCTTAAGCGCGGGAGTTCCCGATAAAAATCGGGACAGGCTGTTACCGGAAGGTAAGCAAGTGGCAAGGTGGTTTGCCGTGAGAGGATCGAGCGTAAAAAAAACTTTCTGTGAAAGTTTTTAGCGAGGGGCCGGCTTGCAGGGTGGATGAAGCCCTGAAGTCTCAGGATATTCTATAAGTCAACCCGTACTGCCTGTCCCGAGAATCGGGATACGGTGGTGTGAGACCTGTGCGCCGTGGCGTAGGCGCACCTCGTCAACTTAACGGTTGGCGAGGCCGTCTACTCGACTGGCAGTAGTTTTTATCGCTTAAATCTATCAATTACCTTCTTTATAAATTCGGAAATGATATTGATGTCTTTTTTTATTGAATCTTTTTCAAATTGACTGACTTTATTTCTTTTAGTTTTAGCCCAGTTTACTTTCAAAGTAGCTATGTCTGAATTAATCGAATCTTTCTCGAATTGACTTACCTTACCTTTAAATTCTTCTATGAGTTTTGATACCTGAATATTAATTTTTTCCGATTGAGGTTGTTCATTCCAAGTATCTTTTATGTCTTGCCAAATGGCTTTTTGTTCATTATCCCACATAATATTATAGTTTATTTGTTATACAATTCAATAGAGTTTTTTTTATTCTTTTCATTTTCACTGCAATGTGATTCTCTGTCATTCCAGTAATTTCTGCAATTTCTTTATATTTCAATTCTTCTAAATAAAGAATGATGATTGATTTATCGTTTTCATTCAATGAAGAGATGCAAGAAGTAAGTGCGTTGTGTTTTTCTTGTTGTGTCGTATCAAGAGGAATTTCAACAGGAACAAATTGAATAGATTCTAAACGAACTGTCTTAAAATTCTTTTCCTCTAACTTTTGTTTTGACCGAAGACATACATTAAGTGTAATTCTATAAATCCAAGTGTTAATATTTGAATTACCTTTAAATGTTAAAATAGATTTCCAAATTGCATAAAGGACTTCCTGAAAAAGGTCTTGAGGCTCTAAAGGTGAAACCGAATATATTTTACAAATTCTGTAAATTTTCCCTTTATTTTCTTCAATTATCTGTTCAAACGTATTTGTTGTTGTTTTTTGCATTTTTTCTATTTAACTCTCTACTTATATTAGTGACAAGAGCTATCTAAATATGACAGATATTTCGATTTATTTTTGGATTCTCAAATTACTGCCAACACCTGTGATTACAGCACGCCTTCTACCATATTGTGTCTATATCGCCATTGTCCACAGCACTTTGGGTTGCTGTCGTTTTCAAAGTAAGAATTTCGTCGTTCAAATCAAGCGGACTTTGGGTATTATTATTTGAAATAGACAGTACATGGGTATAAATCTCGGTTGTCTTGCTATTCTCATACCCCAACAGTGCCTGAACGTATCGAAGGTTTGCCCCTTTTTGAAGCAAATGTGTAGCAAAGCTATGCCGCAGGGTATGGACAGTAGCCCACGGATTGGAATTACTTTTCTCGATAGCACGTTTGAAAACTGTTTGTATTCTTGTCGTAGAATATTGACCACCGTCCCGGCCTTACGCTCCGATATTTAGCTGTTGGGTTATGGTTTTGTGCCTACCTACAAGAATTGAAATTGGTTTCGTAGGCAGAAGACTTTCAGGCATTAATAGCTTGATCAATTTGAGTCTCAAGCTTTTGGAAGGTTATACTGTGAGCCATCTGATCCTGGAAATCTGTAGGGATTATCGTTGAATAGATTTCGAGGAAATATTTATCATAATCAAAAACTTCACTGCCTTCCGGGGATAGGATGCGTGAATAAGAAGATTTACCCGCTCCCTTGCATCCTGCGATAACCAAAAGCTGGGGTTTTCCCATTAGTTAAACTGTGGAGACACCTTATTATCCATTGCAATAGCCATCAGGAAGCTGTCAGAACACTTACAGACCTGAAAGGACGTCTTGAAAATTGCGGTTTAAAAGCCCATCCTGAAAAGACCAAAATCGTGTATTGTAAGAAAGATGGCAGAAATCTGGATGGCTATCCTGTTCAGTTTGATTTTCTGGGTTTTAGTTTTCAGCCCATAAGAAACAGATTAAGAAATGGGGGAAGCTATCTGAAGTTTGACTGTAAGATGAGCCGAAAGTCCAAGGTGCGTATCAACGGCGAACTTCGAAAGCTCAATTTCCATAACAAAACCCAGCGAGGTATTCAGGATCTGGCAATAGTGCTAAATCCAAAGATACGAGGGTGGGTAAATTATTATGGGAAAATTAGTCGCAGAAGTTTAAGGCCTGTGTTTTATTACCTGCACCACCGAATGATCAGATGGATTCTGAACAAGTACAAAAGCTTCAAAGGAAGCAAGGTCAAAGCAATTAAATGGCTTAGGCAAGTGACGGTTTCTTATCCAAACCTGTTTTATCACTGGGAACTGGGATACAAATTAGTCTAACAAAATGGACTATCCGACTGCATAATAAGAGCCGTATGAATCGAGAGATTCACTGCCTGTCCCGATAGCAAAGCGTATCGGGATACGGTTCTATGAGAGGTTTAGGGGTGGAATTCCCCTTTACCTACTCGACTAGCGGTTCGGGCTTTATTCATCTACATAAACTGCTTTTCCGGTTTCTTTGCCTTCCAAACCTCGTACATACACACGGGCAACTTCCTTTGCTGTTGGGCAATTACTGTCGTCCATTCCCATAGCTTGGGCGGTCTCTTTGACAAATGGCGGGTGTACCAGCAAAATCCTGCGTCCTTCGCTCAACTCTAACGCAAGTGCTTTAACAAATCCTTCCAATGCAGCATTTACCATAGCAATGTTGGTAGTTTCAGGCCAAGGGTTGTGAGCAAAGATACCTCCAGTAAGGATAATAGCTCCATTGGGTTTCAATGCGTCCAACGCTTTTCGACAAATATTTACCTGACCCATCAACTTGCTGTTTAATCCGATGTTAATTTGTTCGTCTGTGAGATTGGAAAATGCACCAAAACTGGCATCTCCTGCCGCACAAATTATGGCATCCACATCTTTTTTGTCAGCAAAAAATTTGTCTATGGATTCTTTGTTCTCAATATCTATGGATGGGGTTGATTTTCTAGATGTTGCTATCAAATCATAACCTTTTTCAGTAAGCTGTTGAGTAACAGCTTTTCCTATGGTGCCTGTGGCACCGATTATTACTGTTTTTTTCATACTTGTTTTTTATTATTTTAGAAATGAGATTCCGTGGTTTCCGCATATTTTTGCAACCTTTTCAAAATCGGGTGGTCCGGGAGGTAACTCTGCTAATTCGTTAAACATTACTTCAATCCCAGCAGGGAAAGCACTTGTAATCATTTTTGCTTTTTCTGTTCCTATCACTTTCCAAGAATGGGGAATATTTTTTGGGGCAAAGGCTGTATCTCCGGCTTCTAAAACGGTGGATTTGCCATCTACTATGATTTCAACTTGGCCTTTAATAACCCTGAAAATCTCGTCCTCCTTGGTGTGGATGTGAGGAGGAATACCAACTCCCGGTTCTACATCATCAACCCATTCCACGATTTGATTATTAGTTTCACTACCAACCAACTTGTGGGTCTGTACGTCACCAAGAACATTCAGGACTTTACCCTCTTTGTTCTTAATGATTTTAGGATTGAGATTGCCAACAGGTTCTATTTTTTCAAAAAGTTGCTTACTGTTCGCTATGCCAGGAACTAATGCGAGTCCCAGCCCTAACCCCGATGTTTGAATGAATTTTTTTCTGTCCATAACTTACTAGTTTTTGTTTGGACAAAGGTAGAGGTGGAGTAAGCTTCGGATGTTGCGAAAAATACAGTAAACTCTTAGAATTTCGGAGAAATCAACTCTTTCGTAGTTGCGAAGGGGTGGAACCTGTATGTTTTTTGACAAAATAACTGAAATAATCAGGAGAGGTAAAGCCCAACTCGTACCCCACTTCTTTGATGGTTTTGTCAGTGAATTTCAAGTTGTGGCGGGAACGCATAACCAGTTGTTCATCTATAAGGTGCTTGGCGTTTACACCCAAAACACCCTTTACACATTCATTTAAGTATTTGTCTGATACATTGAGGATGTTGGCATAATATCCTACCTCGTGATATTGAGTTATGTGCTGGTTAATGCTTTTTTTGAATTTATACACCAAAGCCGATTTTGAATTGTTGTCTGTGATGACAGATTTGATATTGCACTTCCCGTCGCAGTAAACAAAAAAAGTGTTCAGTAGGGCAAGTATAGCATCTTCTCGATGATTCAGCTTGGTGCTAAGCAGCTCGTCAATCATCTCAAGAATAGATTGTATGCGAGTTTCGATACCTGGAGAAAGGTTTATTTTGGGTATTTCATCGGCACTAAAAAAACGAACTTCGGTAATGTGAAGGTTTTTGAAAGTGGGATGATTTAAAATTTGTTTTGGGATTAATAGTACGTATCCTGAAGATGTAGATGTGTCTTTTTTTAAGATTTTCCAATTAAAAGTTGGGTTTAAGAAAAAGACTGCATTTGATACGTTCTTGTAGAGGGTTTTATTTATTTCTATTCCCCCCACTTCATTTTGAATCCAGAAAACTGCATAACAATTATCGTTTTGCCGAGATGTCGTTTTGCTGAGAATACGTGATATTTTTATTTCTTGTTCCATATTTCGCATGGAGTCATTTTTAGGCTGACCGCTATCGTCTCGTATAAAAACAGTGCAAGCTGGCGACTATGATTGTCCGCAGGTCAATCCGCTAAGCAAGCGAGCGCAGAGTTTCAATTCAAGACTGATTTGAGCATTGTTTTTATATGTTGTGTGTGCCTTGCATGGTGAATATAGGTCAAAACGATGACCGTTCCAACGGGTGAAATGCGAAGCATTTATGAACACTATTGAATGCAAATACTTCGTGAATAAAGTCCCTTAAGCGCGGGAGTTCCCGATAAAAATCGGGACAGGCTGTTACCCGAAGGTAAGCAAATGGCAAGGTGGTTTGCCGTGAGAGGATCGAGCGTAAAAAAAACTTTCTGTGAAAGTTTTTAGCGAGGGGCCGGCTTGCAGGGTGGATAAAGCCCTGAAGTCTCAGGATATTCTATAAGTCAACCCGTACTGCCTGTCTCGAGAATCGGGATACGGTGGTGTGAGACCTGTGCGCCGTGGCGTAGGCGCACCGTTGGCCTATGGCTCACGGCCGTCTACTCGATGTGTGCTGTGTAAGCTATGATAAAGATGAGGGCAGGCTCCTTGGTGAGGGTTTTCAGGGAAACTCACCAAACCACTTCTATGATGCATCTGCGGTGACAAGGATGTGTGAAGCGATAGAAGAAAAGGCTGTTTAAACAGTCAGGTAAGGATAGAAGAGATGAGCGAAAGCGAACCTTCCGATGAAGTGACGAAATGACCAGTCGTTGTCAAAATCCGGTCTATATCGAGAGATCGGTGATAAGTATGGAAGTCACCTAATTACTGTCTATGCGGCAACCGTCATAAAGGGGGCATGACTTCTATTCAGGCTTTATAGTGGAATCACAGGAAACCTATATGCTATGCCAAAAGGAAAACACAAGCAGGCAGTACCTGTGAGTTTTATTATTTGCATCATCGATTGATCAGGTGGATTCTGAACAAGTACCAGAGCTTCAAAGGAAGCAAGGTCAAAGCAGTTAAATGGCTTAGACAGGTTACTGTCTCTTATCCAAACCTGTACTATCACTGGGAACTGGGATACAAATTAGTCTAAGATAACGGACTATAACCGACTGCATAATAAGAGCCGTATGAATTGAGAGATTCACTGCCTGTCCCGATAGCAAAGCGTATCGGGATACGGTTCTGTGAGAGGTTTAGGGGTGGATTTCCCCTTTACCTACTCGACTAGCGAAAGTTTATCTTATCTCTTTACCCAGTTTTCTAGTTGGATTCCAGATAGTCTTTCAAATTCCTTTCGGTTTTCTGTCACCATGATCAGACCCTTATCCACTGCGGTACATCCGATTAATAGATCAAAATCGCTTATCATCTGTCCTATTGACCTTAATCGGGCTTTCTCTTTTCCATAAATGTATATGGCACTGAAAATCGGAAGGATAAGAATTTGATTGGTAAAAACTTCTATTAACTCAAGATTCTTTTTGGGATTAGTGCTGTTTTCTGCTCCAAATACTAGTTCAGCAAACGTAACTTCAGAAATAGCAAAATTTTCCGTTCCTATCTCCTGAAACTTTTCTATCATCCCAAACTTTCCTCTTAAAAAATGGATGCAGATATTTGTGTCTAAAAGGTATTTCATTCGAAACCAGGATTTTCTACTTTTTCTATTCTGGATTCTCTGATTTCTTTAATGATTTCATCGGAATCTTTATCATCTTCCCATGCTCCAAAAAGTGTTCGCAAATCTACCTTCTCTTCTTTTATATCAAGAGACTCGGTCAATTTAATGATCAGTTTTTTCTTGGAAAGATTATCCAAACCTTTCAATAGACCGAAATACTTTTCTAATGTCTTGTTGTTTAAAGTGAGGTTTGCCATAATATTTTTTCTTCAATTTACGAAATTAATGGTTTAGTGGTCAAAAGATTTGGATAATTAAATACCTAATTCTCTTTTCTTTTTCTAAATCAAGTCTCCCATTTCACTCAAATCTTTAATTAATCCAGATGCCCTGATAAATTTGTTTTCGGTGTTAAACCAATAGACTTTATTGTCTCCTTTAAATTTATATAAAGGAGGATAAATAAACTGCATTAGAGAAAGGGATTCCACTTCCATCCAATTTATTTTTTTCTCTCCACCCCCATTTTTTATGGTTAATGTTTGACCTCCCAATTTAACTGTCACAAATTTATCTTTGACAGCAATAAATATGGGAAAGGAAACAATTCCAATCAATCCAAAAACTAAGGTAGCTAAAATACTACGTTCCATTTGCTCACCATTAAACCAAAATAATTTTGGAAAGAACCAAGATACTATGGATGTAATAACCATTATTATTCCTAAACCAAGGAATAAATATTTAATAAAATAATGATTTAGTTTAATGCTTTCCATTGGTTATTTGATTTTTCGCTAACGGTTAGTATAACAAGCGTAGCATCCCGCAGGGTTCTATGATTTCATATACAGTGTTGGGTGCCGTTTTATTCTAGTTTTTCCCAAATTTTAAACACTATCTGATCCTGTGTTTCTTCTTGCCAACTTATATTTTCCTCATCCCATTCATATTTGATTCCAACGATATCATCAGGAATGCCCACAAAGATTGTATCATCCAAGTATATTGGAATAACATCCCCATTTGGAACTCTTTTTTTGAAGCAATCGCGCTCAAATGTTGGCCAGATTTTTTCTTTATGAAATGAGTCAAGTAAACAAACAACATATCTAGAATCTGTAAGAAAAATTCTTTCAAATTCTCTACTCCATGCTTTACCGAGATAATTTGACTCATATAGTTCATCATAAAAAACGGGAACATCAATTAGTTCGAATTGCTCAGCTATATATTTGGCTAATTTTCTATTCTCACCTGCAAATGAAATTGCAATTTCAAATTCCTTAGTTTCAATATCATCTCTAAAGCCACAGTCTTTTCTTATTTCTTCCCAATCAACATGCTTCATGTAATAAAACAAGGCGGGGTCTTCTATAGCAAAGTTTTTATTTTCAGAATTATAGAAAAAGTATCGACTACAAATTGGCTTAGACTCCAATAAAATATTCAATCTTCGTTCTTTAATCCCATTTATACTTGCTCTCATGTCTTCGTTGGCATTTGCCAACTCATTTAAGTCTACAATCGAACCTTTTTGAGACGATATTATTCTTAATAGTTTAAAGTATGGGTCATTACTAGGTCGAAACCTTCTTCCTCTTGAGAATTCTTTAACTGGCTCCTTGTAAGAATGAGAGAGTTTCCTTACCATGGATTGCCTTATTTCTTCTAATTGAAAGTCGATAATTTCAACCTCATCTTGGAAATTAAGTATGTCATTTTTGGTGCAAATAGTCTGACAAAGAGTTTGTGTTAGCCAATAATCTCCTTTGCTTTCTTCATAAATTCTTGCCGGATTATCAAATTGAATGTTGAGCTTTTCTGTACCAGAGTTTATAAGGTTTATAATAATTTCTTCACTACCCGGCTCAATTCTGTGAATTCCACATCTTTTTGCAATATCATGAACCATGTTTATTAATGATGCTCCTACTTGATTAATACCTATGATAATTAGCTTGGGGAGTTTTTCATCTTGGGTTTCAGCAGCTGTTTTGGCGATATTTGCTAACCCTTCTTGCAAATCATTTGAAAGGCGGTGAAAATCATCAATTATATAATAACCAGCCTCTTTTGTTTTAGTAATTTGTATGATTTTTTCTAAGTCAGTTGCTTGTCTTGCCGTTAAATAATTAACATCAATATCAGACGATAATTGGTTAATTATTCGCTTAGCTGTTGTTGTTTTGCCAGTTCCAGATTGACCTTCAAT
Organism: Algoriphagus persicinus; assembly: GCF_035156415.1. Taxonomy (NCBI): domain Bacteria; kingdom Pseudomonadati; phylum Bacteroidota; class Cytophagia; order Cytophagales; family Cyclobacteriaceae; genus Algoriphagus; species Algoriphagus persicinus. Next base: position 110,026 of record NZ_JAYEEY010000004.1, on the reverse strand, counting down.
TATTACAGGTTTACCCTTTCGTCTTATGTCCAACAATATTTCATTGTAATTTGGAGGCTTCACAAAAGTATATTGTGGAATACCTTCGGTTACAAATATTTCTTCCAGTAATAATTTCATCCTTATTTTTTTTGATGGCACCTATCGGTCTCGGCTATGAGTAGTTGCGTGGTTTGGGACTTAACTCTGCAAGGACACACCAAACTGAAAATCCGTGAGGATTTTCAGAAGTAGGCGAGAACAAGCAATTACTTATAGCCATTGTGTGTGCCTTGAATGGTGAATATAGGTCAATTAGTTGACCGTTCCAACGGGTGAAAGTCCCTTAAGCGCGGGAGTCGTTACCCGAAGCTAAGCAAGTGGCAAGGTGGTTTACCGCGAGGTATGCACTGAAGTAAGCCAGACTGCGGTGTCTGTACTGATAGCCTGTCCCGCAAGGCGGGAAACAGGAACTCTATACGGAGGCTATGAGGCTGGATGAGGTAGCACATCATGCCGAAGTCCTAAACTCTGATTTCCGGAGATAAGCCAAAATAGTAGATAGAGCAGCGATAGGCACAAGGATATTCACCTTACCGAGGGAGGTCTCTGGACGTCTGGAACGTCCGAGAGAAGTCAGCAGAGGTCATAGTAGTTGTCGGGAACGAGCTGTAAATACTGCAGAGGTCTCACTGGATAATGAAGGACCGAACATTGAATTGCGTCCTAATTCGGATAGGAATCCCGCTCCTGCGGAATAGCCTACCCTAAGCGGACAAGGAGAACAAAGTAATGATAGAAAAAGTACTACAATCCAAAAACCTTTATAAAGCCTACCGCCAAGTGGTTGGCAACAAAGGCTCATCGGGAGTGGATGGAATGCAGGTGACCGAATTGAAGTCTTTTATAGACCAACACAGGACAGCTGTATTAACCGACATCCTGAAAAGGAGGTACGTACCTAAAGCTATCAGAGGGGTAGAAATCCCCAAGAGTAACGGAAAAACCAGATTACTCGGAGTCCCATGTGTAGTGGATAGATGGCTTCAACAGGCGGTTAGCCAGCAATTAGCCAGTCGATTCGAACTAACCTTCGAAGAAGAGAGCTATGGTTTCCGGCCTGGAAAGAACCTTCACGGAGCAGTAACACAAGCCCTGAAACACATCAATGATGGCTATCAGGATATTGTGGACATTGACCTGAAAGGATTCTTTGATGAGGTGCAACACTACAAGCTACTCCAGTTAATCTACAACAGGGTAAAATGTCCTACAACCCTGTGGCTGATCCGAAAGTGGCTGAGAGCACCGATCCAGATCAACGGAAAGCTGCACAAGCGCAGAAAAGGTGTGCCACAGGGAAGTCCCCTGAGCCCATTGCTGTCCAATATATTGTTGGATGGACTGGACAAGTATCTCAAAAGTAAAGGGATGAAATTCGTGCGCTATGCCGATGACTTCAGTATCTATACTAAGTCCAAAGCAGCCGCCCAAAAAGTAGGAAATGAAGTCTATCTGTTCCTGAAGAACAAACTGGACTTGCCTATCAACAGGGACGCCCGAGAACGGGAGTGCGAAGGGGGCGCACGCAGTGCTGCGGAATCCGAAGACCTTCCGACTTTGAGCTTTTAGGCCATGGCTTCGTGCCAACCTACAAAAAGGGGGAAAAGGGCAAATACCAACTGGTAGTGAAGAAGCAGAGCTGGGAAAACCTGAAACGTAAGCTCAAACAGCTTACCAAGAAGACCAAACCGTACAGTTTTGAGGAACGGCTACAAAAGCTTAGAGAGGTATGGATGGGATGGGTAAATAATTACCGACTGGCCAGTATTCAGGCCAAGCTCAAACAACTCGATGAATGGCTGAGAAATACGCAGTATTCATGAACACAATTGAAAATAAACTCAATGTGAATAAACCGACTCAGATATTGCATCTGGTCCGCCGCGGCGGAGAAGAAACCTGAGCGGAAACGTAAAAACCTTATCAGATTAGGAGTGGATCAAGACCATGCGTATGCATGGAGTAGAACAAGAAAAGGAGGATGGGCTGTAGCTCAAAGCCCGATTCTCATTACTACAATAACTCTATCACGACTTAGAAGAAAAGGATACGAATCGATGCTTTCCTATTACCTCAAATCGCAACCTACAATCCAGTGAACCGCCGTATACGAGACCCGTACGTACGGTGGTGTGAGAGGCGCACCTCGTCAACTTAACGGTTGGCGAGGCCGTCTACTCGATTGGCACACGTACTTATTTTATCTCAATTATTTCTTTCAAAAAATCATTCAAGTCTTCCGTTGTCTCAATATTCGTTTCTGTTCCGAGATTCAAAAGCAAAGGTTGATTATTCACGGAGCCGTATACAATAATTCTGTACGAAGTTTCCCCTTGGTTTTTCATTGTGAACTTGTACCCCGTCAATTCGGAGCCGAATGATTCAACTTTTATTTCTTTCTTTTTCTTAGTCGTCTTTTGATTCGTAAACTGTTCCATAAATTGATCTGGGACTGTCTTCAACATTTCTTCATTGAGATAAAGCCATTGTATAGAAATTCCGTCACATTCCAACAGCTCATATTCCGATTTTGTCTGACAGTTCTCTGGAACCGCGATTTTCATTTTAGCATAGCTCAGTGAATCAATTTTATTCTCCGTTTGTCCAAATGAGTTCATTGTCAAGGTAACGAACGCTGAAAAGATAATTTTTTTCATCTTAGATTCTGATTTTTTGTATGTGTGCCAACGTGTTATAACCGCAATTGCGGTTATTTTTTTTTATCTGATTTTTCAAATGCCCCTAGATATACTGATATAGGACTTTATCCGATGGTAGCCGTGTGTAATCGTTTTTCTCTCTACTCTCCCTGATCCATCAATTCTGGTCGAATTTTTTCGGTTTTACTCTCCAAAAATCTTGAATTGTACCCCTTTGAAAAATTTGATATCCCTAATAAAAGTATTTTGAACTATAAATTTATACTCTGTACAGAGTATTTTTGGAATTTGACTCCCATCCCTTCCAGAGGCAGGCACTCAGGATGGCATTTCGGGAGGCTCAGAAAAAGATAGTGTTTTATGATGACACAAACCACGGCGTTAGATTCCTTTTCCGACTCTGGCGGATCGGAATGACCGACCTTTTGAACTATCTGAATCTTTTCCAACAATCTTCCGTTACTCTGATCCCTCCTTTCAAAATATCCCAATGTGAATTTAAAAATCTTCATTTGGGTTTAGCGACGGGCGAAAGTATCTTTGTAACCAATTCATTAAAACCGATCTATTTTGGCAAATAAAACCGTAAAAGTTGGCTTAGTCCAGTTGAGTTGCTCTCCGGATGTGCCCGAAAATATGACCAAGACCATCGCGGGAATCCGTGATGCAGCTGCCAAAGGCGCGCAAGTGGTTGTCCTGCAGGAACTTTTTAGATCGCTTTACTTCTGCGATGTGGAAGATTACGAAAACTTCAAACTTGCCGAAGCGATTCCCGGTCCGTCCACAGATACACTTGGCGACTTGGCTAAAGAACTGGGTGTAGTGATCGTCGCTTCTCTTTTTGAGAAAAGAGCGGAGGGATTGTATCATAACACCACCGCAGTTTTGGATGCAGATGGAAGCTACTTAGGCAAATACAGAAAAATGCATATTCCGGATGATCCTGGATATTTTGAAAAATTCTACTTCACTCCGGGAGATTTGGGTTACAAAGTTTTCCCAACCAAATTCGGTAAAATTGGTGTGTTGATCTGTTGGGATCAGTGGTATCCGGAAGCAGCCAGAATTACTGCCTTGAAAGGTGCAGACTTCCTGGTTTATCCTACCGCCATCGGCTGGCACAAGGATCAAGCTTCCGATGTCAATGACGAGCAGTACGGCGCTTGGCAGACAATTCAGCGTTCTCACGCTGTGGCAAATGGGATTCCTGTGATATCTGTCAACCGTTGTGGTCACGAAGGGGATATGAAATTCTGGGGAGGTTCTTTTGTATCCAATCCGTTTGGCAGAGTTATCTTCAAAGCCAGCCACGATGAAGAGCAAATCCATGTGGAGGAACTTGATTTTGCCAAATCTGATCAGTATCGTACCCACTGGCCTTTCTTAAGAGACCGTAGAATTGACTCTTACCAACCCATTACCAAACGATTCCTTGACGAAGAATAGGGCCATCATGACAGATATCTTTGCATTAGCCAAATCGGGAGAAAAAACTCCTGCTGAGTTGGGATACTATTTTCCTGCTGAATTTGCGCCACATACTTCCACTTGGCTGAGTTGGCCACATAAAGAAGGTTCTTGGCCAGGGAAACTGGAAACAATCTTTGCTCCCTATTCCGAGTTTATCAAGTATGTAGCATTAGGTGAAATCGTCAATATCAACGTCTCTGATGAAGAGATGAAGGCTTTTGCTTTGGCACATTTAGAAAAAGCCGGGGTGAACTTGGCCAATATCCGATTTCACTTTTTTCCAACAAACGATGCCTGGTGCAGAGACCATGGGCCTGCATTTCTGATCAATCCGGATGCAGAGGTGAAGAAAGTCTTGGTTAAATGGAATTACAACGCATGGGGAGAGAAATATCCTCCTCACGATTTAGATAATCAGATTCCCATCAAGATCGCTGAGGAACTGAGGATTCCATGTTTCAATCCTGGGATGGTTATGGAGGGAGGTTCGGTGGAATTCAATGGAAAAGGAACGCTGTTGACCTCAGAGGCTTGTCTTTTGAATGAAAATAGGAACCCACACCTGAAGCAGGATAAAATCGAACGATACCTGCAGGATTATTATGGGGTAAATCACATCCTTTGGGTAGGAGATGGGATAGTGGGTGATGACACTGATGGACACATCGATGATATCACACGCTTTGTCAATGCTGATACAGTGGTGACCGTGGTGGAAGAAAATAGTGTAGATGAAAATTATCAGCTACTTCAGGAGAATTTGAAGCGCCTTCATAAAATGCGTTTGGAAAATGGTAAGCAATTGAATGTGGTTGAACTTCCTATGCCGGATCCGGTGATTTGGGATGATCAGCGGCTGCCGGCTTCCTATGCTAATTTTTATATAGCCAACCATGCTGTTGTCGTGCCGACATTCCGAGATAAAAAAGACCAGCAAGCGCTGGCTATTATTTCGGATTGTTTTCCTGATCGAAAGGTCGTTGGAGTTGATTCGACTGATATTATCTGGGGTTTAGGCAGTTTTCATTGCTTGAGTCAGCAGGAGCCAGCGGTTTAGCGTCATTGCAATCCGCCGCAGGAGGAGAAGTAAGCTCGTTTTAGTACAGCGTATTGTGATACCGTCATTGCGAGGCACGAAGCAATCTGGTTTTAGTACAGCGTATTGTGATATCGTCATTGCGAGGCACGAAGCAATCTGGTTTAGTACAGCGTATTGTGATATCGTCATTGCGAGGCACGAAGCAATCTCGTTTAAGTACAGCGTATTGTGATATCGTCATTGCGAGGCACGAAGCAATCTCGTTTAAGTACAGCATTTTGTGATACCGTCATTGCGAGGCACGAAGCAATCTGGTTAGAGTACAAGGTACTATTGTTCCGTACTGAGATTGCTTCGTTGTTCCTCCTCGCAAAGACGGTAGCCAGTCTGAGACTGCTTCTTTCCCGACTAAAGTGCGGGACAGGCAATTCTTCCTCAAAATGACGCAACAAACTGACTCGCATTAAATAATTCTTCCGTCTTCCATTTCAATAATCCTGTCAGTGCCTGCGGCAAATTCGGGGTCATGAGTGACGATGAGCATGGTTTGTCCAAACTCCTGTGCGAGTTCTTTAAACTTGTTGTAAACAATATCTGAGTTTTTCTTGTCCAAATTCCCAGTAGGTTCATCTCCCATAATCAGCAAGGGGTCATTGATCAAAGCTCTTGCAATCGCAACCCGTTGTTTTTCGCCTCCGGAAAGTTGGTTAGCTTTTTTCAGGGCATGTTCTTCCATCTCAAAGATCTTCAGTTTTTCCATGGCTTTGTGCTCCAATTCTTCTCTGGAAAACTTGCCCAATTTCAGTCCTGGGATCATGATGTTTTCGAGAACTGAAAATTCATTGAGAAGGTAATGGAACTGAAAAACAAAGCCGATTTTTTCATTTCGAAGCTTTGCCAAGTAATTCGCTGGTTTGCCCGTGATCATTTCCTGATCCAGCCAAAGTTCTCCTGAATAATCAGTATCCATAGTAGAAAGAATGTACAAAAGCGTAGATTTTCCACAACCACTTTTGCCGACCACTGAGACAAATTCACCTTTTGGGATAGTAAAAGTGATTTCTTTCAACACCTGAGTTTCCTTGGGATTATAAAAAAACTTATCAATGTTTCGGGCTTCCAAAACAGTGTTATTTTGTTGTTTCATTTCCCTCTGATTATATCCACCGGATCCACACTGCTGGCTTTTCTTGCCGGGAAAAATCCTGCCAGATAGGTTGTCACTAAACTGAAAATGCCACCAATTAGGTAATACTTAGAGCTGAAATCCACAGGAAATGTTTTTATAGTAGGAAGTGCTTCCGTCTCAAAGGGGATTTGTTCTATTCCTAAGCAGGCCAAATAGCCAAAGAGTAGCCCGACTCCTCCTCCTAAAACACCAATGGAAAGCGCAATTGTGATGAAAATCCGCTTGACATCTGAGCTGTTGAACCCAATTGCTTTCAAAATCGCAATGGTGTCTAATTTCTCATAGATCATCATATTAAGAATATTGTATATCCCGAAACCCGAGACCACTAATAGGGTAATTCCTACTGCATAACTTATAAGTGTCCGGATACTCGTTCCGGTTTCAAACTGAGCATTGACAGTCTGTATGTCATCAGCCTCTATTTCAAAAATGTCTCGATATTCATCAGCGAAAGCGGGGGCTTGATTGAAGTCAACCAGTTTTACCTGAATATCCGTCAAGTAGGAAGCTGGTTCTCCCATCATTTTTTGGACGGTATTGATTGAGGCGAAACTGTTCGCATTATCAAATTCAGCCAATCCCGATTGATAATAACCCACTACTTTAAGCTGTGCCCTATTGCCTTTGGCAGTGGTCACTTGGATCACATCACCAATGTCTGCCAGCATCCGCTCCGCCGCACCTTTTCCCAAAATAATGCTGTTTGTTTGAAGTAATTCGGCTGGATTTCCATCAGTGACATAATCTTGAAAGGCAAATAGTTCACTTTCCTTTACCGGATCTATTCCGTTTACCACTCCAGTGAGATCTATGCTTCCTATATTATAAAAGACCTGAGAGGCTATTTTTGCACTCACTCCTCTTACCCGAGGGTCCTTTTCCAGCGTTTTTAAAATTGGCTCAGAATTATAAATTGAAATTCTGGAATTATTGGGTTTGATGGATCGTATGATGTTGATCCCAGAGCCAAACTCCGGAGAAAGATCAATGGGTTGATTGGGATTAGGTTTGACTTGATTGTAGAATCTGATGTGGGGAGTCCTATTGAGCACTAAGCCATCCAGCATGGTGTTGAGGCCATTCATAAAGCCAAGCAAAGCAACGAACATCGTAATGCTAAAGGTCACACCGACAGCAGCAACAACTGTCTGCTTCACTCGTGCAAGCATTAAAGCTCTTGCCAACTCGATAATCAAGGACCATTTCATAAGCCTGGCTTGATGATTTTGGTATCGGTAGTGATTCCTTTTAGAATCTCAGCATATTGGTAATTCTTAATCCCGACTCTTACCGGTAGCGTATCCTCCTCTGTATTGATCACCAAAGAATCTGCTATCAAATAGGATCTTAGAATTACCAAGGCATTTTCCCGAACTTCCGTGATAATATTGGCTTCCAAACTCAGATTAGGATAGAGCTGAGGAGGGGATTTGGTGAACGTGGCTTCAACTTTAAAACTTTTGGTTTGCGTATTCATGAGAGGATAGATTTTTTTCACTACTGCCGCAAAAGCCTGTCCTTTGTAACTATCCATCGACACAGAGACTACTTGCCCGACTTTCACTTTAGATATATCATACTCATCCACTTGAAGTTCCAGGAGGAAATCATTGGCACTTCCTAAAACAGCCAAAGCCACTTGTGGCGTGACCATTTCACCTTTTTCTTTCAGCAAGGCATAAACCTTTCCATTGATTTTGCTTTTCAATACATAGTCACTTTCCAAGACGCGACTTATCGCTAGGTTTTTAGATGCGCTGCTAGAATTAAATTGGATCTCCCTTTTTAAATCATTGTATCGGATAACTGAGGATTCAAAAGCTGTTTTTGAATTTTCCAAATTCAGCCGTTTTTGCTCAAACTCCACTGTAGTCCCGATATTTTGGTCGTGCAAGTTCTTTTGGCGCAGATAAAGAAGAGAATCGTTTTGCATCTTACTTTTTGCAAGATCTATGGTGAGTTGGAGGTCTTTCAATTTGGATTGATTAGCCTGCAAGTCGGCATAGGCTTTTGTGATTTCTGCATTTTCACGGCTCAATTTTTCCCTTTCGCTGAAGACTGCCAATAAGGGAGTGCCGATGGAAACTGAGTCTCCTTCTTCTACAAAAATCTCCTGAATGGGTCCGCTGGCATTGGTGAAGGCATCGTATTGATCGACAGCCCTGATATTACCAGATGCATAGACAGATTCAGTAATCGTTTTTATTTCAGGTTGGATGTTTCCGTCATAATCAGATCCACAACTAAAAAAACTTATACCGAGGAGTGCAAAACCAAAAATTGATACATATTTTGGACACTCAAACATGAGCTTTTTCATAGGTATTCTTTGTGTGAAAGAATGAAAATGACTCTTCAAATTAAGGACAATATTCAGATAAGACCAGATAATTTAGGCAAAGGATCATTTTACTTCGTATTTAACCAAAGCTGGGTTCCTGACAACTCAAAATTTAAATTCTTTCTCCTTAATTCTACATGTTTAAAGCCTCTTCTTACACCTTTTCAATTTGCGTTTTTAGTTTCCTTTTGAGCTCTTGCGCTTTTCAAACCCTTCACAGAACCACGGACATTAACTACATTTCTTCCAATAATCAGGACAATTTACCTACCAAGAATCTGGATGTTTACGCACCGAAGAAGGCAGATAATCTTCCTGTTTTGGTGTTTTTCTATGGTGGGAGTTGGAAAAGTGGGAAAAAGGAGATGTATAATTTTATTGGAAATAGATTAGCTAGGAGGGATGTATTAGTGGTAATAGCTAATTACCCACTGGCATCTGAGTACAAGATTCCAGCAATGCAGAAATCTGCTTTGGCGGCTGTGAATTGGACGAAGGATAACATTATAAAATATGGCGGCAATCCAGATCGGATATTCGTTTCCGGGCATTCTGCAGGAGGACATTTGGCTACCTTAATTGCTGTGAAGGAAGATGAGTTACCACCTTCGGAAAATGGGAAAAAGCTTGCTGGTTCCATTTTGATCGATGCTGCGGGATTGGATATGTACGGCTATTTGAGTGAAACGAGTGAAGGCGAAGGCAAAAAGTATTTGAATGCATTTACTGATAATCCAGCCGTGTGGAAGGAATACTCACCAATGTATTTTCTTCCTGATCAATTGGCGCCAATGCTGATTCTCGAAGGAGAAAGAACCTACCCCAGCATTCGTTCAAGCCGCGAACGGTTTATAAAGAGAGTTGGTGAAATGGGAGTTGAAGGAGTGACGGTGAAAATTTATCCTAAGAAAAAGCATATTCCGATGATCACTCAGTTTCTATGGACTGGAGGAAGGGTTTATAAAGATGTGTTGGGGTTTATTGAATAAAAAATGGAAATGGTTGAGTAGCATTAGAATACTCAGAGTAAAATGGAAAAACAAAAAGTTGGTATTTTAACAACCTTTTGTTTCATTTGTTGTCTATAAGGCAGGTATGACGATCCTTTTTCTTACAAAAATAATTGCGTTTTCCCGTAAGCATTCTGATTCAGGCAAAAGTTTGACGACTTGGAAAAATATCGTCGAATTGGCTCAATGGAGAAAAAGTCAGGATATACTAGATAGCTTTCCCAAAGCTAAAATTATCAAAGGAAATCGAGCTCGATTTAAGATTGTAGGAAATAAATACAGATTAATCATTGAGGTGAATTATGAGGATGAAACGGTAGAGGTTCGCTTTGTAGGAACCCATGACGAATATGATAAAATTGATGCAACCACGATTTAATTAAATAGGACAATGGAGACTTTCAGAAACTGGTATTTACTTGAGTCGGAAAAGGACTATGAAAAAGCTGTAGCTCGTTATGAGGAGTTAAAATCTGCTAGTAAGGGAACAGAAGAGCATAAGGAAAAAATGCTTTTGGTGCATTTGATAGCAGATTATGAAAATAAACTGTGGGATTTGCCGGAGGTTGATCCAGTAGAAATGATCAAAATCAGGATGGAGGATTTCGGCTATAATGCGGTAACCTTAGCCAGGGAATACGGGGATAAAGGGACAGTTAGCAAAGTACTGAATTATAAACAGTCGCTATCCTTGACGATGATCAGGAAATTTAGCCATCTCCTCAAAATACCGGCGGAATGGCTGATCAAGGAATATCCTTTGAAAAAGGCAGTTAGAATTAAATAAGCTTTCTCTTGGCATTTACTTTAACATTCCCATCAACTCTTCTGGCGTAATCACAGGCAGGTATGATTTTGAAAGTTTAAGAAAATTCTTATCAGAAGTCAGAATTGCATCTAAATGGTGATCAAGACAAATGAAATAATGGATAGAGTCTTCTATATCTGTGTGGGTGGATTGAATTGCAGAAAGAATTGAATTTAGATCACCTTCAACTAAAGTGAATTTTTCACATATTACTCCAATTATTTCTTTGGATACAGTGAGTTCTTTGGCCTCTATGAGATAGTATGCACAAGTTTTAATAATGGAAATGGAAACATATCCTTGAATTTGGTTTTCATCTAATTTTTCAAAAATCGAATTTATCAATTCTTGCTTTGAGCTCCTTTCCAAGAAAAAGTCGAGTAGAATATTGACATCAAAGAAGATCTTCAAAGCCGTATTTTTTAGCGCGTTCCTTATAGATCTCCTTCTTATAATCAAAATTTTCAGGAAACTCTAATTTTGATTTAGGAAGGGATTTCATGTATTCGACCAAGCTCATTCCATTTTTGCAATTTTCCAACCCAGAATCAACTAGGATCCACATCTACCACAAATCGCACGGATCGAAACTCAGGTCTGGATTTCAGTTCTTCGGTAATTTTCCATAGGTGTTCTTTAAAGATCACAGGTGTATTTCCAGACCGGTCTAATTTGATCAAACTCTCAAACTGATACTGGTTTTTAATTCTGGCGATGATACCTTTCTCGGGGCCAAGCACGATCTTTTTAATGGGAATCTCAGCCATGCCGTGATGAAGGTTTAGCGCAGCTTTTTCGGCTACTTTATAGTCTGCGTGTCTGGTGGTGATCTTCACCAGTTTCACAAAAGGTGGGTAGTAAAACTTCTTTCTGTCATGAATTTCATGATTGAAAAATTCAAAGTAATCTCCTTTGATCACCTGAGCGTAAAGCTGAATTTCTGGATCTCTCGTTTGCACGATGACATGTCCCTGTGCTTCTCGCCTTCCTGCTCGTCCTGCCACTTGGGTGATTTGCTGAAAGGCTCTTTCTCCGGCACGGAAATCCGGGAAGTTCATAATGCGGTCTCCATCCCAAATGCCTACCACAGTCACTTTGCCAAAATCCAATCCCTTTGTAATCATCTGTGTGCCTATCAGAATATCCAGATTTCCAGACCCAAATTCGTCTAGCAATCGCTGATAACCATGCTTGCTTCTGGTGGTGTCAAGATCCATTCGGCCAATCCTAGCTTCAGGGAAAAGTAAACTCAAAGTTTCCTCAATTCGCTCCGTTCCCATTCCCATGGTAGTCAGTTGTGTGCTGCCACAGGCAGGGCAGGAGCTAGGGACTTTTTCTTTGTATCCGCAATAATGACAGCGAAGCTCTTCGGAGAATTGATGGTAAGTGAGGCTGACATCGCACTGCACACATTGACCTGTCCAGCCGCAGTCCTCGCATTGGATGTAAGGAGAATATCCTCTTCGGTTTTGGAAAATCAAAACTTGCTCTTGCTTTCCCAATGCCTCTTGTATTTTCTCTCTTAAAATGCGGGTTGTGTCAAGTTTGACTAAATTTTTTCTTTTATCTGTTGCCAGATTTGCCAAATGAAAATTGGGCATGCTGGCATCTCCAAATCGATGAGTCATTTCCACATAACCAAATTTCCCCTGACTCGCATTGAAATAAGACTCAAATGATGGAGTAGCTGAGCCAAGTAGTGTCCTGGCTTGGTGAAAATAAGCAAGCATAATCGCAGAATCTCTTGCCTGAAATCTCGGTGCAGGATCAAATTGCTTGTAGCTGGATTCATGCTCTTCGTCCACGATGATCAGTCCCAGGCTATCAAAAGGCAAAAAGATGGAAGAGCGAACGCCCACGACAAAGGAAAATCTGCCGCTTAAGACTCCATTCCAAACTTCTACGCGCTCATTATCCGAATATTTTGAGTGGTACACACCCATTTGGCTTCCAAATACTTTCTTCAGGCGAGTTACTATTTGTGTGGTAAGGGCGATTTCAGGTAAAAGAAGTAAAACCTGCGAACCGCTAGCCAGCACTTCCTGGATCATCTGGATGTAAATCTCAGTTTTCCCACTGCCAGTCACCCCATGTAGCAAGACAGATTGCTTGCTTTCAAATTGATGCCTTATTTCCTCAAAAGCAGCTTGCTGGCTGGTGGAAAGAAAGAATGGTTCGGATTCTGGCTCCTCTTCTGCAAGTCTATTGACGACAACTTTGAAGGATTCAAAAACCCCATTCTTGATCAGGGTATTCAGCGAGCTCTCCGAATCTCCCGCTTCCAGTAAGGTAGCCTTGTCCACCCCTTTTTCGTTTGAATTTGGCTTTTGGAGAAATGGAACGTCTCGCAAATATTTCAATAGAATAGATTCCTGCTTTGTTTTCTTTGATAAGCTTTCGAACACTTCCTGTAATGCACTTTTGCTTTCAGCAATCTTAGGTGTCAGTCGAATTCTCGTCTCCACCTTTGGTGTGTATTTCTCTTGAACTTTCTCAAAAATCAAAATTGCCTCTTTCTTCACAAGGCTCTTCAGGATGGGATGAATACTTTTGATCGAAAGTACCTTTTCGCAGTCATCATAGGAAAGCTCAGACTTGCTTTCTAAAGCATCTAAGATCATGATCTCACGATCATCCAGTGGATAGTTACTTTGCTCCCTATCGAAATTGGGATTGAGCTGAACTTTGCTTTCGCTACTTAATCGTAAGCCGGAAGGTAAAGCTGCATGCATTACTTCCCCGATATGGCAGAAGTAATATTCAGCCATCCAAACCCAAAATCGAATCTGAAGCGGATTCACGCTAGGTGTATCATCCAACACTTCCAGAATTGGCTTAGCCTGATATGCCTGCGGAGGCTTATTGTGCACCTTCCCAATAATTCCAGTGAGGACTTTTTTCTTCCCAAACTGCACAATCACACGAGCGCCAAGATTAATCTCCCGCTGCATGGAATGCGGAATATAATAAGTGAACATGCGCGGGATCGGAACGGGCAGAATGATGTCCGCGAAATTATTTCCGCTTTCGGGTGGGAACAAATCTTGATCTGCAAACAGGCTTTCCAAGGATCAGGCTAAATAGGGGAGTTGTGAAATCGCTTCTTCATACTTAGCCACCGGCTTGCGGCAGGCACGGTCGAAGCAGACATAAATTAAGGCATTTCCGTCCGGATCGGGAGTTTTATCAGCAAGAATTGCGGCATTATCTGTCGGACTTTCGGAGAAGGCCAAAATCATGTTGGGCAAATAGTTTTGCTGAAATCCCCATGCCTTGGCCGATGCCCCATTTCCTGTAATGGCAATTTCTGCCGTAGGAACTAGCTTTTCCAAAAATAGACTTGCCCAATTGCACAGGAATCCAGGTTCTTTAAGGAGAAGTTCTTTCATGCCTCCTAGCATTTTCGAGGCGATTTCCGTGTATTTTTCTTCGTAGGTGAACAGCGAAAGGCGATGAAGGTTTCTTGCCATTATTGAATTGGAAGCAGGGATCACGTTATCGAAAAGCTCCTTCTTATTTGCGATCAGTTTCTCCCCTTTTGGATTGTTGAAAAAGAAAAATCCGTCTGATTCATCGTAAAACTCTGCGATACAAAAGTCTGTCAGAGACCTCGCAAAATCTAGCCATCGAGTATCTCCACCTGCTTCAAACGCCATCATGGACGCTCTGATCACGGCAGCATAATCTTCCAAGAAACCTGGAGTATAAGCCTTTCCGTTTTTGTAGGCACGGTGTAGTACTCCATCTATTAGCAGTTTATTCTGAAGGAATTCGAGATTTCTGATCGCCAAATCCAGCATGCTTTTTTCGCCGGTAGCATAATATGCTTGAATTAATCCAGCACTCATCAGACCGTTCCAGCCGCTAAGAATTTTATCGTCTTTCCCAGGATAAATTCGTTGATTTCTAACTTCGAGAAGCTGGGCTTTCGCAGCCTTCAATTTGGCACGAAACTCTTCCATTCTCATTCTAAATTCTTCAGCAATTTCTTCCTCACGTGAAGTTTGAAATAAAATATTGACTCCATCCTCCCAGTTTCCTCCCGGCTTTAGATTGTACAATTTGCTTAGCCAAGGCATTTCATCCGGAATTAATTCTATCAATTCTTCGTAGGTCCAGACGTAGAATTTGCCTTCAACACCTTCCGAATCAGCATCTTGAGCAGCATGAAATCCCCCTTCTCCATTCCCCATTTCAGCTTCGAGCCACGCGACTGTTTCAGTGATTTTTTCTTTGAAGAAATCATCTTTGCTGACTTGGAAAGCTTTTGAATACAATTCTAGCAGCTGTCCATTGTCATAAAGCATTTTTTCGAAGTGCGGAGCAAACCACTCTCCATCCACGGAATAGCGCGCAAAACCGCCCCGCAACTGATCGTAGATTCCACCCATTCCGATTTTACGAAGAGTAAAGAGTACCTCTGTAAGAAGTTTGTCGTCCCGACGAAGCACTCCATAATCCAGTAGGAAACTCCAGATTGTGGGCATTGGGAACTTGGGCACACGGTTCATTCCACCCCATTCCCGATCAAGCTGCGAGGTTATTTTAGCGACGATTTCTGCGAGTTCATCTGGGTCGAGTTCTTGGTCACTAGCTGAAATTCCGTATTTCTCTGTTTCTTTTCTGTTTAGACTAGTGCCAAACCCCTCCGCACTCTCAGCCAGTTGATCTTCGTGTTTTTCAAATGCATCAGCAATGTTTGCCAACAGTCCTTTCCATTGCTGGTTTGGGAAATAGGTACCCCCGTAAAAAGGTTTCTGATTTGGCATCAGAAAGACATTCAATGGCCAACCTCCTTGTAATCCCATTGCCTGCACCGCGTCCATGTAAATATTGTCAATGTCTGGACGTTCTTCCCGGTCGATTTTGATACAGACAAAATGTGAATTCATCAGCTTGGCCGTGTCTTCGTCTTCAAAACTTTCATGCTCCATCACGTGACACCAGTGACAGGCCGAATAGCCTATGGAAACCAAAATGGGTTTGTTCTCGCTTTTTGATTTGTCCAAAGCTTCAGGCCCCCAAGGCATCCAGTCCACTGGATTGTGGGCATGTTGGAGTAGGTAAGGGGATTGGCTTTCAGAAAGTTTATTGGTGTATGGAGACATAGAAGAGTTTGAGCTTGTCACATTAAGTGAAGTCGACGTGTTAAAAGTTAAAGGTTGGAAAGTTGAGTCTTTGTGAATTCAATCTCCTTTAAAAAATCAAATTCAGTATTTAATCGTTCCAGCTTTTGGAGTAGATTCTGTAAAAATTTTCGATGAGCCTCACTTTTAGGATTGAGTGGATGATGGGAAAGTTCTAGTCGTATTTTTTGAATTTGGTCGACCTTTGCTTTCGTTTCTGAAGTGAAATGCGTGGCAATCCACTTCTCCCAAATGTAATTTTCTGCTACTTCCGAGGGATGGATTAAATCTGCCTTGTAGAATCGATAATCCCGTAGCTCATCCATCATGATTTCATATGCAGGAAAGTAACTGACTTCCGAAAATCTATTTTCAAGAGTTGCGCAAAGCACGCGTAGAAGACTTTTACTTAGTTGATTTTCGGGAATTCCATCTTTCGTATGGCGAACTGGACTGACTGTCAAAATGATTTTCAATTGAGGATAAGCTCTTGAGATATTGCCAAAAACATGGCCTAAATGTGAGACCATTTCTTCCAGTGGGACTAGTCTTTTCAGAAACAGCTTTTGGGGAAGTTTATGGCAATTTGCTACCCTGCCGAAGTCCTGGGTTTCGTAAATCCAGGACGTGCCAAAGGTCAGTATTAGATGCGTCCCTGTTTCCAGATATTTCTTGATCTCGGCGAGTTGGAGAGCATAGTTCTTTTTCAATTGCTCTATGGAATTTCCGTGGAGGTCGGAATGTGCTCCCAGATAAAAGTGCATTCCGTCCCACTCTATCAGACCATTTTCCTCCAACTTATCCTGGAAGATCGCATGATCTAGTAGATCACCCAAAATCATGGGATGAAAAATCGTCCCGAAAGGATTGACTAGGCAGTCAAATTTGGTATCAAACAACTTTTGCCCTATCGTCTGCGCAAAGCAGGATCCCAAACTTAGGATTTTACTTTGATGTGAAATAGGAAAGGGTGATTCAGGAATTGTAAAAGGCGTGGACCACTGCATAACACGAAAATAAGAAATTGTGATGGATTTCGGATTTCTACCGCAGAGTGCGCAGAGTGTCTTGCAGAGAGCTTACAGGATTATTTTGGCTTTTAGCTGTAGTAGTTGTCCTGCTTCTCCAGAAGCTGGACTTTATTTCTATTATCCTAATTTTGATCACATCAAAAACAGTTGGGAACCTATGATTTTATGCCAGTATTCGTGTCTCACGAACAATTCTTTGCAAACTATTTTATTATTTTCTGAAAATTTTTCAACAAGTCTGTGATTTTTCCCGAAGATCAGAGACTAATGGAGTAAATGAAATCAAATGAGTAAAGAGGAAGAGTTCGTCAATCTAATACAGCAAAATCAGGGACTGATCTATAAGATCGCGACGATTTATGCGAAGGAAAAAGCCGAGCAGGATGATTTGTATCAAGAGATCGTGTACCAGACGTGGAAGTCTTTTGATCATTTCAAAAAAGCTTCCAAACCGAGCACTTGGCTCTATAGAGTAGGAATGAACACGGCTATTACTCATTTGAATAAGTCCAAAAAGCAATTGAACACGCTGCCTTTTGATCAGGTGACTATTCAGTTTTCTGAATCAATCGATTCAGAGAAAGAGGAGAAAATCCAATTGCTCTATGCTCAAATTAGAAAATTGAACCTGCTTGACCGTGGAATTATCTTTCTGTTTTTGGAAGAAAAAACCTACGAGGAAATCGCCGAGATATCCGGAATCTCTGTGAGTAATGTGGGGACAAGAATGTCTAGAATAAGGCAAAAATTAAAATCAGAAATGAATCCTAAATCTACTACAGATGGAACTCGATGAAATGAAATCCCTTTGGGCTGACCTCAGCCTGCAGGTGGAAAAACAAGATAAAATTCAAAAAGAACTTCTTATGGAAATCACCAAGCAAAAATTCAGAAGCAGGCTTAATCGTGTCAGGATTCCTGAAATCCTAGGGTCTATCGTATGTGTGGGCTATGCCATGTACTTTCTGTCTCAGTTTTCGAATTTCAATCTTTGGTACAATCAGATTTTTGCCTTGCTTAATATTTTCATCATGATTGCACTTCCCGCAGCAAGTTTATCTGCAATAAAGGGAATGCGGAGTT
The DNA here is from genome assembly GCF_035156415.1 of Algoriphagus persicinus. Lineage (NCBI taxonomy): Bacteria > Pseudomonadati > Bacteroidota > Cytophagia > Cytophagales > Cyclobacteriaceae > Algoriphagus > Algoriphagus persicinus. The sequence continues at coordinate 92,224 of NZ_JAYEEY010000004.1, read as the reverse complement.
TGAGATTAGACTCTGAATCCCAAGTTTCAATCTTGGATAAGTTTACAAAGAGCAAGATTCGATTTTGGAAGGTGCAGCGATATGGGATGGTTTTTGGAGGAGTAATAATGATTACTATTCTGCCTCCTTTAGCTGAATTGAATGGTTCAATAGAAAAGATTTCAAATCCTATGTTCTGGGTTATTTTCATTCCTGCCGGGCTTTTATTTATGTACTTGCTTAGCCGTTATGCATACAAAAAGTATAAGGGAGCTATTGATTCTTCAGAGAAAATGCTGCAAGAATTAACGTAAAAAAAAGAGGCTGTTTAGAGCAGCCCCTTTTATCTTAATTTTCCGATTCTTCTTTTTTCAATTCTTCCCAAAGTCGTTTGACTTGCAAATCTCCATAGCCATAAATGGCGTATTTGATATTAAATGCTCTGAAGATTTTACCGAAGTCGTCTGTGCCTAATTGAGCAGCTATTTCTTTAAGTGCAGCTTTTGGCTTGCCTGGATAGTCGCCGTGCGGTAAGGAATCTTTCCATGCTAGTACGGCAGGATATAGAAAAGGGAGTTCAGGACTGGTTTGCCTTGAAAGCGTGAGTGCCTCAGAAATATCAGGTTTTTGATAGAGTTCCCACATATCACTTAATATATGTCTTTCGTTTGCAGTCAGCAGTTTTGCATCTCGAAACGCCTGTTCCAGCCGCAACTCGTTCATCCCTCCAAATCCCTCGATTAGATCGGTGGTGGGTGCTACTAAGTAAACGGAGCCTTTGTGCTTTTTGAGCAGATTGGTGACAAACCAGAGATTCACCTGACAAAAAAGATCATGCTCAAACCAGAGATAGACTTTAGTTTCCGTTGAAGCAGTCAGGATTTTTTCAAATTCAGGGACTACTTTAGAGAAATAATCCTCTTCCGATGCTGCAGGGTAAGTTGTAGAGAGGTACTTATTTCTGATCACCCAGAGCTCTTCGATAGAATGTGCACTTACAGGGCCATCCACTAGGCATTCCCGCACAACTGCATATTCGCCAGGTATGCTGGCCGGAAGTGAAGATGCTAAAGAATCACCATTTAAAACATGAAGCATAATATTGTTATTGGTTTTTTGTTCGGATTAAATTTATGGAAGTATGGATCATTTCCCTAAAAACCTCTTCATTAACATCAGACATTTTATTGATATAAATGCATCCTTTGGCCTTTTTATGTTTACCCAGTTTCGCTAGAAAAGGTTCCAGATCTTCCTTTCCTAACATAATGTAGATAGATAAAGATTGTTTCCTAGGGGAATAGCCTACGGGAGGCCAGTCTATTTCTTTGCCTGAATTGTTTTTGTATTTGAAGCTGCCAAAGCCAATAATACTTGATCCCCACATTACGGGTTTTTCTCCGGTTTCCTCTTTAAAAAGTTGTAAAAGCTTCAGCCCGTCTGCCTTTCGAACAGGATGTTCTATTGCGTTAAGAAAGTCTTCAACTGATGCATCTGTTGCTTTGGTTTTTGGTTCTGACATGTTTTCTGTTTCCTTAAACCTCGTAAAATTCAATCGGTAAATCATCTGGATCAGCGATAAAAGCGAATCGCTTTCCTGTAAATTCATCTATTCTGATAGGTTCCACGACAACTTGATGCTCTTTTAGATGCACAACGCATTCATCTAAATTTTTCACTGCAAACGCCAAATGCCTTAATCCAGTTGCTTCTGGTCTGGATACTCGATCCGGGGGAAAAGGAAACGAAAATAGTTCAATGATATAATTACCATTGAGGCTAAGGTCCAGTTTGTATGAGTCTCTTTCCTTGCGATATACTTCTCTTACTATTTCAAGACCAAGAATTTCAGTGTAGAACTTTTTTGAGCGCTCATAGTCTTTGCATATGATAGCAATATGATGGATGTGTTTTAATTGTATCATTAATTTAGTCCATCAGGTGTTTTTTCAAGAAATCTGCTGTCGCCTGATCTACTCTGATCATATTTGACCACTTCATCCAGTGATGTGTGTCACCGGGAATTAGGATGGCTTTATAAGGCTTACCTAGCTCTTCAAATCTTCGGATCAAATCAGCGGTTTGACTCACGGGTACATTTCGGTCGTCGTCTGCATGAATAAAAAGCACTGGCGAAGTCCAGGTGGCTAAATCAGCCATTGGTGAAGATTCCCAGGCTATTTTCTTTGCCTTGTCTAAATCAGCGGCGACCTCATAAGTCTCTGGCAGATCATATCTCCCATCCAAATCGTGGACACCATGAATATCCACGCCGACTTTGAATAAATCAGAATCTCTCGCCAATGCCAAAGCAGTCAAATAGCCTCCATAGCTACCGCCATAAATCCCGATTTTATCACCATCGACTTGAGACAATGCAGCCAGAAACTCCCCACCCGCTTTGATGTCCTGATATTCTACTGCGCCTTGGTAGTACCCATTGGCAGGTCGATGGAATTCATAGCCATAACCTATGCCCAAACGATAATTCACCGATAAAACAACAAAACCGAGTTCGGCCAAATACTGATTAATAGCATAGGTGTTTGAGTAATAATCCATATAGCTCCATCCCAACAGCATTTGTCGCTGTGGACCACCATGAGCGAAAATAACTCCTGGTTTTTTGCCTCCAACACCTTCTTTTTCAAATAACTGTCCATAGACCATGGTGCCATCTGGTGCGGTAAACTTTACTTGTTTTGGAATAATAAGGGAGGACTGAGGGAAATCTACAGGAATGATTGATTCTTGTAAAAGTGTAGTAGATGTGCCGTCATTCAATGCGATCAAATGGGAGCGTTGCGCAGTTGCACTGAAATAAGCTTTTTTACCTGTGTTCCCAACCCAAACAGGATAGGCTTCTATGCCATCCCCACTTGTTTCCCAAGTTAATTCTGAACTGGAAATATCGATTGATCCGATATGCCTGCGATCTAAGTCTTCTGGTTCAGCACCCGTATTTCCTGAGAATATGAGCTTAGACTTATCAGAATTTATCTTGACCTGCTCTACCATGTAGTCGCCTGGAGTCAGTAAAGTAGTTTTACCGGACTCTACTTCAAGAGAATACAAATGCTGCCACCCGTCTTCATACGACTGGAAAATCAAATTGCCAGCTGCACTGAACGAGAAAAATGGATAGGAATAAGAACCTCTAAGTGTTTCCGGCGCTTTCAAAAGTTTTTTTGATTCTCCAGAAGATGCATCCGCAATCCAGATTTCCCAGGGCGTGTGCCTAGGTTCTAATAGATCTAAAATTGCCCCTTTTCCCCCTTGAAGTCTGATAAAAGCCAGTTTTTCACTATCAGGTGACCATTGGGGAAGTACATCGCGATGAAAGGAAGGCGACATCCATTGAATGGGCGTGGCATCATCCTGGTAGATACCTACCAATGAATGGGATCCTCGATTGGATACAAATGCCAGCTTTGTCCCATCGGGAGAATAGTGTGCGTAGTTGACGTTTCCTTTTACTTCAAAAAGTTGAGTTGGTTTAGAGGTTGTTTCCAAATCCATCGTCCAGACTTGCCCCCCTTGGAGGTAGGCCAAATGATGAGGAAATCCGACAAAAGGATCATCTGCTTCCGTAAGGGCTACCACTGTCCCATCTTCAAGGTTGATTTTCCAGATTTCCACTTTTGGAAGTTTAGGGAGATTCTGAGCATTGACAGTGGAGGAGGAATTGCCACCTCCGTGATCTCCTCCGCGCACAAAAATCACCCAATTGCCATCGGGAGTGAATTGCAAACTGCTGATTTCCTGTCCATCGTCCTCGTTGAATTCGGTCAGTTTTTTAGGATCAAAAGCTGGACCTTCCGCAAAATAGATATTCCGCTTTCCCTGCTCATTCATTGCCCAAGCTATTTTCTCACCAGTAGGAGAGGAAGTCAATTCAGAGGGAAAGCTGAATTTGCCAACTTGCTCCATGGAAAAGGACTGGGAGTAAAGCCTAGCAGGTAGGAAGTAAAAGGTAACGAGTAGAACTAGTAGTAGGTAAATTGGGAGGCGGGAGTGCGCCTTTTTTGGGTTGAAAAAGCTCATAGTTTATGATTTTCTTGATGAAGGCGGTTGTTTTGTTCGAATTGTTGCACTTGCTGGCTTAATTGGTAATTGGCTGTTGTTTAGGGAAAGGTGATTAGGGTCAGATAAGATGACTTGGGTTTTTTCAGATTTATTCTCTCTTAGTCTTAAGTTAATACTTGTCGTGAATGTAATACAGCACTTTTGTCAACTCGGTTTTTAGCTCAGAACCAGAGATCGTATAATTATTCATCAAGCAAGAAAAGTGGAGGATTTTTCCGCTTTTAGTAAGCAAGTAGCCACTGAGAGCATTACTCATAGATAACGTGCCAGTTTTGGCATAGATGTATGGCGGTTGACCTTCATCGGATGGATACCAATTTCTAATGGTACCCGATTCACCACCTGCCGGGAAATAGGCTTTGATTTTTTCTAACGGCACTTCCGTTCTGATCTTGCCCAGTAAAGCGATGATGCTTCTTGGTGTAAACATGTTTTTGGCAGAAAGACCCGAGCCGTCCACCCAAATTGGCTCATCAGGCAAGTCTGAAAGCAAGTTTTCTTTTGCATAAGCAATCGCATCGGAAGTACTGAGTTTGTTATCCAATTGATCGGACACCAATAGTAAAAGTTGCTCAGCGAGGAAATTGTCGGAGATTTTCATCATCTGGGAATAGATGCTGTCAGCTGCGGCAGTGAGTAGTTTTTTAGGTTGCTCAGTGAGGTATTTCTGGTTTCTTATAACTAGTATTTCTTTCCCAATTTCTGCTGATAGCATTTGGGAAGCAAAATCTGCTGATGTTATGAAAGGGATATCCGTTTCAAATTTTTTTTCAGTGGCTTCAGAGGTCACGAAATAGGTAAAGTTGTTTTCCAGATGATCTCTTCGAAAGCTGGAGCTCGCATTGCCTCGGGGTTCGGTAAGTTGCATAGATGATTCGAAGCTAGAGGGATAGATCGTGAAAGTCGAGTCTCCCTCATTTTTAGCAAAGCGCACTATGTCGCCATAGACCGGCAAAGCAGATCGCTCCGCCGCGTAGTAGGAATTATACCAATCCCATGACCAGCCAGGCCCGAAAGCATCTACTTGATCAAAATTATCGAGTAAATACAGCTTTTTATCCGTGCTTTTTAGAAACTCGATTGCCTTGGTATTTTTTAAATCGGGGTGCAGCAAACTCGGATCGCCTGTCCCCCAGAAAATAAGGGAATCGCCTTTTTCCAGGTAGTTTAGCCCATTCACCAAGCTATCACCTAAGACAGTATAAGAAGTATAAAAGGTAAATAGCTTAGTATTGGATGCAGGGATAAAGTATTTGTCTGAATTTATTTCCACCAGCACTTTGTCTTTCACTGGATCTACCAACATAAAACCTAAATGGCCCTTGTCGAAGACATCTGATTTGGTGAGGGATTTGTTGATATGCTGAACGGTGCAGGAACTTAAGGCAATTATGCAGGCTAAAAGAATTTTTTTCATAGTGGTTGTTTTACTCAATTTAAACAAAAAAAGTCTCCTGCTTCTAACAGGAGACTTTCTTACGGAGGGTTAGTCTATTGATCCCACCAGATTCTGTCAAGCAGTGAGACATTTGGCACATTTGTGCCGTTCCTACTGGTTTCACTATCAGGATAGGCAAGTCTTCTAATATATTCTCCACCAAGATTTGGATTGAGATTATCAGGTAAGGTCATGTTCTTGTAAGCGTAATCATATCTTCTGGCATCATTCCAAGTTTCAGGATGCAAAAACATTGCAACATATTTCTCTTTGAAAATATCATCAATTGTAAGAGCTGCTGCTCCCATGCTGACACTTGGATGGGATAAATAAGCCTCTTTATCATCAGGCTCCACTTCAAGCATGTCCATATGGGCTTCGATTCCGTCAAGATATGCTTCATAAGCACGGGATTTGTCGGTGTCAAATGCTGCCTCTGCTTCGATAAATTTTAATTCAGCATACGTAGCAACTAATAAAGGGGCTTGTCTCTCGGTATAGAATAAACCTTCTACCAGAGTAGATCTAGCTCCCTGTTCAGGCGCATTTCCACGTCCAGCTCCATTGACAGTTCCAATAAATTCGCCATCGTCTGTAGTTCCTACCATCAAGGCAAGTCTTGGATCTACTGTAGGATATGAAGTTCCATCCAAGGCTTCGATAAACTGTTCTGAGATCCAGCCAGTCAGCAATAAGTTGGCATTGTTGATAGCATCCTGAGCCCAAGGGTTAAATCGCTGCTCAAAGAAAAATACCTGAGCATTTTCATTATTGGATGTGAAGCCTTGATCAGCTGTTGCCAACACATCTGCTGCGCTATATCCTGCGCCGCCTTTCATGTGTATCATATAGCGAGCTTTGAGCGTATAGGCAAACTTCATCCAAGAGTCAATATCTCCACCATAGATGAAGTCATCATCACCAATGGAAGATGTTGAGGTAGCTTGAAGGTTGGAAATCCCCTGATCCAAGAGACTCATTACGTTACTATATAGTACTTGATCATCATCATACGCAGGTGTTACTGTACTGAAGTTGAAGCTTTCAGAAAACGGTACATCTCCAAATAAATCAACTGTCATCCCAAGATTGAGTGCCATCAAAACTTGGCCTGCTCCAAGATATTGGAGTGCTCCCTCAGCTTCTGCTTTTTCATTCATGGTGTATAGGTCAGTCATTACATTGTAGAGGCTGAACCAAAGTGAGCTGAAATTAAGTGGATCCATCGTATCTGAGCCACTTGCAGGATTGGGAGATGCTAAATACTGTACGTAATTACTTACTGCACTTCCTTCACGGTACACATTCAAGCTAGTCTCATAGGTAATGTTGGTCATTAGCCCTGAGATAGGTGCATCTTGAGGATTGTTTGGGTTCTCATTTACATCTAAATAAGACTCACAGGCAGATGCCGAAAGAACTATAGATGCGCCCAATATTGCTTTTATTTTATTTTTCAATTTCATCTTTCAAGTCTTTTAGTAGTTAGAGTCCTAAGTTCAACGTAACGAAATAGCTTTGTACGCCAGGGAAACCTAACCCTGTGAATCCAACGGCATTACCGCCTGCACCCGCTGAGAAGGACTCAGGGTCAAATCCATCCCAAGGAGTTGAAAGGATGATGTTGTTTGCTGCCAATGATATTCTAGCAGTCCTAAATGGCGTTCTTTCAAGCAAAGATGGCTGCAAGCTGTAAGCCAAGGTGATATTTCGCAGCTTTATGAAGCTAGCATCATTCACGAAGTTTTCTGACACTCCCCTGTAGTGGTTTCTCCAATACCCGGCACCATAATTCACTCCGTCTGGGCCAACTCCTTGGCCAAGCCAGACTGCTTTAGTATTCTGAGAACCATCAGCAATTACACCTGGAAATACTATAGTTTCATTTCTTCTTTCTGAATCTTCTTGCTTCCCAAACGCTGAAAGAAAGTTGCCAAACTGGTCATATTGTTCCAAGCCAGATCTAAAGTCTATAAGAAATGAAAATTCCAGTCCATTGTAAGTGAATTGGTTTTTTAACCCACCAAATAGTTTTGGAACGGCATTACCGAGGATAATTTGATTTCCTGTTCTAACTGGAAAACCATTTGCTCCTATTAATTGTGGTAAGTCTCTATTCAAGGCATTTTCACCTTCTACCATATCTGGACGTACATAATGACTACCTGAAATGTTTCCATAAGCTTCACCTTCTCTTAGAATCATTGTAACTGTAGAGCCAACATAGCCAAATTGAGAACCAACTACGATCTGATCAATTCCTTCCCGGATTGATTTAACTTCATTTTTATTGGTAGTCAGGTTTGCGGATACATCCCAGCGGAAATTGCCTTTTTCGATTGGCGTTCCACCAAGTACGAATTCAAATCCTTTGTTTTCTATCTCACCAGCATTAGTGATGTATGAAGAAAACCCCGTAGCGTCGGAAATTGGTACTGGGATGATTTGATCTTTTGAATTGGACTTATAGTAAGTAATATCCATATTCAATTTATTATTAAAGAAGGCCAGTTGAGTACCAAATTCTACGGATGTCGTTGCCTCTGGCTTAAGAGCTGGATCACCAAAGGTTGAGTTTTTAGAGAAACCAACCTGACCGTTCAACGGGAATACCGAAGGTGAGACGAAAGTTGCTCCTAGAATATGCGGATTAGTATCCTTACCTACCTGTGCCCAGGAGGCTCTTAGTTTTCCAAAGGTAAACCAGGATGGCATTTCAAAATTTTCAGTAAAAACATAGCCCAGATTTACAGAAGGGTAAAAAAATGAGTTGTTTTCCTTAGGTAGAGTCGAGGAAATATCATTTCTACCTGTAATGTTTAAGAACAGGAAGTTTTTATAATCAACCATCAGATCACCATAGATTCCCACCAGCCTTCTGATACTTTTACCCTGACTGCCGAAAACCTGAGTGGTATTGCTGACATTATAAAATCCAGGGATTACGAAATCACTTCCTGAAAGTGAGATTCTATCGTACTTTCTTTCGAAGACATCATTTCCCACTCTTAACTGGGTATTCCAGCTTTCATTCCATTGTTTCTTCAAGGTTATATAAAAGTTGGAATTAAGGTCTTTACTGGTAATTCTAGTTTCTTCAATAAATCCAGTAGAACTTAACGCTTGCTCACCATCTATTCCCATTGGGCCAGGAGTTATCCCTGTACGGCTATCACTATAGAAGTCAGTTCCTAGACGATATGAAAACATTAACCAATTAGTCGGACTATAATTGAAATTAATGTTACCAATAATTCTGTTAACATCATCTTCATAGGTGGCAAATCTGGCGTCATAGATAGGGTTTGTGTTGCCATAGGTTTTCATTGTCCCATCTTCATTGATGTAATCAGTGACATCCGTAGACTCAGACCAATACATCATTCTTTCAAGAAATCTATCGTGAGGCACTCTGTTCCCACCAGAATTACTAAAGTTGATTGATCCTGAAAAGTTGAATTTTTCGCTTGCAGTAACAGTACCTGAAAGTTTTGCTGTAGTTCTTTCCCAGTTAGAGAAAGGGATAATTCCCTCTTGATCTAATCTACCAAATGAGCCATAAAAAGTTGCTTTATCATTGCCACCCGACACACTTAAGCTATTGTCAAAAGTTTTTCCAGTATTAAATGCATTATTCCAATTGTCCTGATAAACATAGGAAGGGTCATTTTCTTCCGCAATGTTAGCACCCCAAGACGGCCAGAAGCTACTGTCATTTCTTTCACCACTGAAACCCTGACCATACTCATCTTGTAAAGCAGGCATTTTGACAAGTTTGTCTATACCAAATGAACTTGAGAAATTCACTTGGACTTGCCCTGCCTTTCCTTTTTTAGTAGTGATGATGACTGCGCCGTTTGCTGCGCGTACTCCATAGAGTGCAGTCGCTGCAGCACCTTTCAAAACAGACATCGATTCAATATCATTTGGATTGATATCTGCAATTCTGTTAGTCATTCCTCTAGGGGTGCCAGAAGATTCCACTGTGGAGTTGTCCACTGGTACACCATCTACTACGAATAGCGGCTGATTGTCAGCACTAGGATCGAGAGAGTTGATCCCTCGTATAATGATTCGTGCAGATTGCCCGGGAGCACCTCCTGAATTTGTCACTTGGACACCTGCTACCTGACCTTGCAGTGCATTTACTATGTTTGGCTGACGAGAAGTAGTGATGGCCTCCGAATCTATACTTTGAGCCGCATATCCCAGAGATTTTTTCTCCTGAGATATACCAAATGCTGTTACGATAAATTCATCTAGATCAGATGCAGCGGTAGCCAAAACCACATCTAGTGTGATTGCAGACCCTACAGCTAGACTTTTAGAATCAAAGCCTATAAAAGAGAAAACCAACACTGCATCTGCATTTGGTACATCGATGGTATAAAAGCCATCAATATCTGTGACAGTGCCGGTATTGGTACCTTGGATCAGAACACTTGCCCCAGGAAGTGGTCCTCCATCTTCTTGGGCAGTTACTTTTCCTTGGACAGTCTGCTGGGCGTAGAGTGGTACACTAGCCAGAAACCCCAAGAGAAAAAGCAATGTCATTGCGTAGTTTTTCTTCATGTGTCTGTTGTTTTTAGATTTTTAAATTGGTTTTAAGTTTTTTCTTGCAATTCCTTGCATGAATCTCTGCAAGATGGTAAAGCAAGAAGTTCGATGGTAAAAAGATACGATTCATTTTAAGTAGTTGAAATAAAGCTTATTATAGATTTTACTGGTGTAGGTCTTAGTTTATACCTTTTTTATCAAAATGTGCCGAAATCAAACAGATTAAGATATTTAATATTGCCATCGATTGATAAATTAAGGATTAATGATCATTTATTTTAATTTTACAGACTTGATTTTTAACAAAATGGCAATATTTTATTTCAATTCAAATAATATTTGTTCTTGCGTGTTTTTGCAGTATTATATTTTGGATACATGCAAGAGTTAGCTAAAAGACTATAGATCAGATAAAAAAAAAGACTGCCTAGCATGAGGCAGTCTATTAATAAGAGGAGTATTTCTGTTAATTCACTTTCTTAATTTCTGTGATTGTTTCAGTCACTACTTTTTTCCCGTCTTCGTATATTATTTCCTTTTTGATCTCTACTTTCTCTGACATTGCAGCTGTTTGAGACCTTTGGCTGATGTGGGGCGCGATAATCAACGCTACGATAGACATCAATTTGATCAGTATATTCATAGAAGGCCCTGAAGTGTCTTTGAAAGGATCACCTACCGTATCACCGGTCACTGAAGCTTTGTGCGGCTCAGATTTCTTATAATACATCTCACCATCGATCTCTACACCTTTTTCAAAAGACTTCTTTGCATTATCCCATGCTCCACCAGCATTAGACTGGAACATGCCCATTAATACGCCAGATACAGTCACGCCTGCCAATAATCCGCCTAGCATTTCTGCAGAAGAAACTTGCTCAAATACACCTTGGAAACCAAAACCTACCAAAAGAGGAGTGATCAAGGCAATAGCCCCTGGAAGTAGCATCTCTCGAAGAGAAGCTTTCGTAGAGATCTCCACGCACTTATCGTACTCAGGCTTGGCTTTATATTCCATGATACCTGGGATTTCTCTGAATTGGCGCCTCACTTCATTTACCATATCCATGGCCGCTCTTCCTACTGCTGCTATAGCTAGGGAAGAGAAAATATATGGAATCATACCACCGACAAATAAAGCGGCTAGCACGGGTGCTTTGAAAATATCAATTGCATCTATTCCAGCTACGCCCACAAAAGCAGCAAATAGTGCCAAAGATGTCAATGCCGCTGAGGCAATAGCGAAACCTTTACCAGAAGCAGCGGTAGTATTACCCACTGCATCCAAAATATCAGTACGATCTCTTACCTCCACAGGAAGCTGGCTCATCTCCGCGATCCCACCGGCATTATCTGCGATAGGACCAAAAGCATCAATAGCAAGCTGCATAGCAGTCGTCGCCATCATGCCAGCTGCCGCTATAGCTACTCCGTAAAGCCCTGCCAATGCATAAGATCCCATGATACCACCTGCCAAAACAAGAATTGGGAGGACTGTGGATTCCATTCCTACAGCCAGGCCGGCAATAATGTTTGTAGCATGCCCAGTTGCTGACTGTTTGATAATTGATTGTACTGGGCGTTTGCCCATAGCTGTATAATATTCCGTGATGATACTCATCAGCGTTCCTACTACTAGACCAAGAATAATGGCATAGAACACATCCATATTAGTGAAGTCATAACCTCGTATCGACAAGGTCTCTGGTAGCATGTATTTCACTACAAAGAATGAAGCGATGCCTGTGAATACAATGGAAGACCAGTTACCCATATTCAAGGCGTGCTGTACGTCACCTTTATCATTTTTGATGGTTACGAAGAACATTCCCATAATAGAGAATACGATCCCTAATCCTGCTAGTACCATTGGAAGTAGGATAGGGGCGATCCCTCCGAAATTATCTACTGAAACAATCTCTCGTCCCAACACCATCGTAGCAAGGATAGTGGCTACATAAGAACCAAATAAATCAGCACCCATTCCTGCTACATCGCCTACGTTGTCGCCCACGTTATCTGCAATTGTTGCGGGATTTCTTACATCATCTTCAGGAATTCCAGCCTCTACTTTGCCTACCAAATCAGCTCCCACATCGGCAGCTTTAGTATAGATTCCTCCGCCTACACGTGCGAAAAGCGCTATAGACTCTGCTCCAAGGGAGAATCCTGCAAGTACTTCTAGCGCTTTTTCCATCTCCACTCCATTCACTCCGGCTCCGACAACACGCTGCACATATATATGGTAGAAAAGAATAAACAAGGAACCTAATCCCAATACTGCCAAGCCTGCTACTCCAAGCCCCATTACGGAGCCACCGGTAAAGGATACTTTAAGGGCATGTTTCAAGCTAGTTCTGGCTGCCTGGGTGGTCCGGACATTCGCTTTAGTAGCGATATTCATACCTATATATCCAGCGAAAGCGGAAAATACCGCTCCTATCAGAAAGGAAATAGCGATAACAGGGCTGGAGGTCTCTACAGCCATTCCTGACCATGCTAACAATATGACAGCAATGACAGCAAAATAAGAAAGCACTTTCCATTCAGCTTTTAAGAATGCCATGGCACCGTCGGCTATATAGCCGGCCAGTTCCATCATGTTTTTGTCACCGGTTTCCTGCTTGGTTACCCAGGCAGATTTAATGGCCATCACGATCAGGCCCACCAGTCCCAACGCGGGGACTACATAAATTATAGCTTGTTCCATAAAGTATATCTTACAGTTATTTTTGAAATTGTTAATTGAGCAAATATATAACTTCTCCATTACCGACCAATTGCAGATTATTATGGTTTAAATCGCTGTTTTTTCAAAATTTATTAATAATTGTGCAATGAAACACTCATTTGATTTCAGTCTCTAAGTAAAATGGCTAGAATTTATAGAAATTTAGTAAAAGCAAGAAATGTCTGAGTTGTCCAAATTTTTTAAGTTTTTGGTGATTAATATCGGGGTGCAAGCGTAGTGTTTCATCTGTTTATAATTTGTCTTTTAAAGGCCATATGGAATCTCGCATGGTAGATAATTATCTCAGTATGTGTCGCTTGAGTCATGCTCGATTTCAAGCGAAAAATCTGGAAGATTATATTTGTCTCTCCGTGTAAAAAATTTAAATGACTACGATTCAAGTGTTTAAAGCTGGAATAGTGAATATAAATAGTAAATTAGTTTTCTTTTAATCAGTAAAAACCATCATTTAGCCTGTGGATAGACATCTTGAGAGTTTTGAGTGCAGTATTAGAAAAATGTTTGCCAAACGATTAAATCCTGACGTTTGCTACCACAATTTAGATCACACCTTATCGATTGTAGCTAAGGTGGAAGAAATCGGAACATATTTTCAAATGGATCAAACTGATTTGGAAGATTTGTTTTTATCTGGTTGGTTGCACGATGTGGGCTATTGGGAAGGAGTTGCGCTGGACCATGAGCGTAGGGGAGCAGACTTTGCTCGAGTATTTTTGAAGCAGTTTGAGGTGAGTCAAGATAGAATAGATAGGATTTGTGCTGCTATACTGGCTACAAAAGTCCCCCAGCAACCCCAGAATCTAATGGACTCCATAATCTGCGATGCAGATCTTTATCATTTGAGTTCAGATCAGTTCTACGCTCAGACTTTACTTTTGAAAAAAGAAAATGAGCAGCTGAATGGCAGACCTGTTGAGTTATTGGGCTGGTTGAGAAACAGTGAAAGCTTTATGATAGATCACCACTATCATACGGATTACGCCTTCAATTTTTTTCAGTCTGGCAAGGAGGAAAACCTGAAATTTCTTCGTACAAAAATAGAAGAATTGGCGAAGACAGGTTGAAAGACATTTCGCCTCAATAGGATAGTCCTTCCAAATATCTTTTGAATCCCGTAGGCTGTTCGTAGGGTTGATTTGGGTTGAAATGATTCCAAACTAGATTAGAGATCTTTCTAGTTAGTACCCATGCCTCATTGTCATAATCCCAACTTTGATCCTCATTGTTTTCGGTAAAAATAGCGCAGACATAATCACCATGTGGGGAATTCACCAAAAACACCTCAGATCGCGAGGCATCCACCATACCTTGTTTGCTCGCTACATTTATGCCAGCGGGGATTCCTGATACAGCATAGTCGGTATAAAAAGTGTTGGAAAGCAAACGATACATCTGTTCCGATGCAGCAGGACTAATTATTTCTCGTTTGTTTAAACGTACAAAGATATCTGCCATCTCCCTTGGCGTAGTTTGTCCCCAGCCATATTTCTCCCAGATGCTTTCTCTTCCAGGTGTGCGGCTGTTTACCCGTGTGTTTTTGTATCCTAATTGTTCCATTAATAAATTTATTTCTAATCCTCCTCCAGCGAGTGCTTGATTCCAAAGTGAAGTAGTATTGTCGGAATAACTAAGCATCAGTGCAATCAAAGTACTTAGATCTGTCTGAGTAGAATCTTTGAAAAACTGCATAATTCCAGAACCACCGTATTTGATAGAGTCCCGATAAAGCAATGGCACTCTATACTGCAGTTCTCCCTGTTCTATTTTGTCGAAGACGCCCAGAAGAATGGGGATTTTGACAATACTTGCGGTAGGAAATATGGTGTCCGAATTGATTTCTACTGAAGTACCAGTTCGCAGGTTTTTGATATATATGCCGATATCTCCGCAAAATGAATCCGTTATCTGCTTAATAAAGGTCTCTAATTGCTGATCAGTTTTTGTCTGAGCTTTTACGTTAAGCGAACAGGCTAATGTGAAAATCAATAAAATCAGTGGTTTTTTTATTGTCATGATCGTGGCGGGTTGAGGTTATAAATATGTCAAATTCCCGAAGATTAGTTCTACAACTTCGATTTCACGTTCTTTAATGGTATAGAAAGAATACTTGAGGTTTTTTACTTTAGCGGAAAAATACAATTGCTATGACATTTGATGATAAAATAATTTCTGATTTTCTGAAATCAGAAGATAAGATCAACCATTATAACCCCATCCTAAAAGCACTGTGGTACGATGGGAATGGTGATTGGGAACGAGCACATGATCAAGTAGATAGCCTAGATGGAAAGGACGCTGCCAGAATCCATGCTTATCTGCACAGAAAGGAAGGAGATCAATGGAATGCTGATTATTGGTACAGAAGAGCAGGTGAAACCAGACCGGATTTAACATTGGTAGAAGAATGGGCTGATTTGCTCGGTCGATTTATGAAATAAGTAAAGAAAGTTATAACCAAATGGAGTACTAATCGACCAAATGCCTATGCGGCAATCAGAAATAAACCAAGAAAAGAGGAGTGGAAAGCGTTAATTTTTAGTTTTTTATGGAATAAATACCCTGTATAGGGTATGTTTTCATTAAGTAATGCATAGTAATTTTGGGTAGTTAATAATTCATCTACTGACCTATGAAATTCTTTTATCTTTCTTCCCAGCCAAACGACAGCGGACTACATGAAGTGCACGATCGTGAATGTGAATATATTCCCAGTTCCTATGACAGGGATTACCTAGGCCCTTACAATACCGGCAAAGAAGCCATGAGAAAAGCTATGACACTTAAGAAAAAAGTAGGTTTATGTGAGAATTGCTGCAACACAAAGTCGCATTCTATTATTTCTAATCTGAAAGATTGATTTGCCTGGATTTATTTGCAGTAAATTCATTACCATTCTCTACAGTCAGTCTAGATATAATCACCTCCGGTTCTATCACTTTTCTATAGACTGGAGGTGATTATTAGTTCGCCGTGAGACCTTTATCAATATACAGCCAAAGCAGCGGCCGCTACCATTCCATCTTGCGCCGAGCTGGCTCCAGAAATCCCAATTGCCCCTACGATTACCCCATCTTTGAAAATAGGAAGGCCTCCTTCAATAGCCACTGCATTAGGTAAGGTGGCTATTCTAGTTCCTCCTTCACCTTTCATCATATCTTCAAAGACTTTAGTGGGACGTTTGAAATAAACAGCAGTTTTAGCTTTGCCTAGCGCTACATCTATGCTCCCTATCTGCACGCCATCCATTCTGCGCAGTGCGATTATATGTCCTCCGGCATCCAGCACCACGATCACCATATTCCAGCCTTCAGCTTTGGATTTGTCTTGTGCAGCATCTGATATGCGAGTAGCATCTTCCAGACTGAGATAGGGTTGCATCTGCGTTTGTGCTTGAGTGAACAACGGTGCAATGAAAAGGATGAGGATCACTAGATTTTTCATGATGATGAAGGGTTAAAGTGGATTATTATACAATGATTGAAGATAATAATTTTTTGGAGGGTAAAATGAAAGCATTATCTTGATAAGTAAAGTATTTTTCAAACCCTCAACCAAAAACCTATGGATTTTATCTCAAGAAGAACCACATTGAAATCTCTTGCACTTGGAGCAGGAGTAAGTTTGGTCTCACCTTTTACTGTTTTCGCTTCATCTGCATCACGCAAGGACAAACTCGGAGTAGCCTTAGTTGGATTGGGTTATTATAGTACGGATTTACTTGCTCCAGCTCTGGAAAAGACGGAAAAGTGCTATCTCGCAGGCATAGTTACCGGTACACCTTCCAAAGCTGGTGTTTGGAAAACCAAGTATAAGATTCCTGAAAAGAATATTTATAATTACGATACCTTCGATTCTATAGCAGAGAATCCGGATATAGATGTGATCTATATTGTATTACCTCCTTCCATGCATAAGGAATATGTGATTCGAGCGGCCAAAGCTGGCAAGCATGTATGGTGTGAGAAACCTATGGCTATGACAGTGGAGGAGTGCCAGGCTATGATAGATGCGTGTAAGCAAGCTAATGTTTCCCTGTCAATTGGTTATAGGTGCCAGCACGAGCCTAATACAAAGGCCTTTCAGAAAATTGTAAAAGATCAGAGTCTAGGGAAAGTACTGGGCTTGGATTGTGCGGCTGGATATCGTGAAAACCGTACAGATCATTGGAAGCAAAAGCGAGAAATGGGAGGTGGCGTGATTTACGATATGGGTGTCTATTCAATTCAGGGAGCTAGACTGGGATCAGGAATGGAACCTATTGCTGTAAATTCGGCGAAAGTATGGACAGAGCGACCTGACATATACAAAGATGGATTAGGAGAGATAGTGGAAGCCGAGCTGGAATTCCCGGGAGGTGTGATCGGGACAATCAAAACTTCCTTTGCCGAAAATATGAATTTTTTAAATATCAGCTGTGAAAAGGGCATGATAGAGATGGCACCGTTCTCAGCTTATGCTGGAAACAAAGGGAAAAGTCCGTTAGGCGAAATTAATTTCCCATTTCAGCAGCCTATGGAACAAGTGTGGCAGATGGATGATGATGCGCAGACTATCATGGATGGAAAACCACAGTCTGTACCTGGTGAAGAAGGACTTAGGGATATTCGCATCGTACAAGCCATACTTGAATCTGCTGAAAAGGGTAGAAAAGTGTTGATTTAGGTCTAGTTAAATCCATTTTGGGTAACGAATAAGTCATTATGAGTAGAGCGGATACATTTTTGTCAGAATATTTAACTCAATTTTTGGCACGAAATGTTGCAGAAAATTGAATAAAATGAAGGTTTTAATGAAAACACCATTTTTCTGCACTAAAAATTAAAAATAAACGACAAAAGACTTCTAATGGCATTATAAATGATGTTTATTGTATTCAAGTATATTTTATAACCAACCAATAAAATGATTATGAGCAGACACCAAGAAGTTAAAGATTTGGTCGATTCTTTGGAAGCAGACTTTGCGAAATTCTACGAAAATGGCAACAAAGCAGCCGGAACTAGAGTGAGAACAGGGATGCAGGCGATCAAAAATCTTGCACAAGAAATCAGAGCTGAAGTAACAGCGAAGAAAAACGAGGCTAAGTAATTTATTTATTCCCTCAACACAAAAGCCCTGAAAAACTAGTTTTTCAGGGCTTTTTATGGTAGTGTTATAATACTGACTTATTGGAGCCAAAGCTCTAGATCAAGTAGGTTATTTATCCATTAAAATCAATTTTGGAAGTTAGAAGGATTCATTTATATTCAGGTAAAAGCCTGAATTACCTTTTTGTCCAAAGCCATAATCCGCCGAAATAGTAGTTCGATTTTCTTTATTGATCATCACCCTAAGCCCAAGACCATAGCCAGGATTGATTTTTGTAAATAGGTTTTCCTGAGTCAATTTACTTCCAAAACTAGCTGCATTCACAAAAACAGTCCCTCCAAAAGTTTCCTTATTTTTCTGCAAAGGAAAGCGATATTCTGCTTCTGAATACACCATGCTTTCCCCTCTGAATCGACCTTGAGAATATCCTCTACCCGAACGCCCAAACATGTCATAGCCAATTGAAGGTAATGCCATGTATGGCACAGCGCCAGATACGAGGAAATTGGCATAACCCCATAGTGCCAATATATGACGTTTCCGATTTTCACTTAAGGGGAAATAATGGCGGTAGTCGAGTAGGAGTGTGGACGAAGATTGTTTCGAACCTAAAAATTCCGGATTGATTTTAAAAGAGATTAAAGCAAAGTTGGTTTCATAAGGAGAAACAGCCAAATCACGATTTTCCATCATCGCATTCACTGTAATTCCAGAAATTGTGTTTTTATCGACCTTAAACCCTTTGGTCTGATTGTAAAAATCATTGGAGAAAGTAAGCTCCTGAGTGATTTTATCCTCCATAAAATTTTCAATTTTGGAATAAATATCAAGATGGTAGCCTATACCTAAGTAAAACTTAGAGGAAGAGATTCGCTTGAGTACGGTCTCGTAGAATCGCACCCAATTATAATCCATTTGCTGTTCACCCCACCAGACACCTGATTGGTTTGGGTTTTCTATGGGCACATTTGGACTAGTGCTTCCTAACCCAAAAGTGGGCTGAGATGTAATGAAAAAACGCCAATCTCCTACTAAAATCCAGCTGTCATCTGCAAGAAAAATAGTACTTCGGGAGCTGATCAGCCATTGTTTTTTGGTAGTGTATAGTAGGTTTCCCACTAGGTTAGACAAGTGGGTAAGGTTGGGGGCTCCCATCCTCCAGGTAGCTGATGGGGCAATGCCAAATAGCCAACCATTTGCAGGATTTGAAGCAATTGCAGGCAAAGGAATCAATTTAAAATCTCGAATCTGATTTGGTTTGTAAACTACGGAGTCTTGTGCCATGGCAGGGAATGTGATCCAAAAAAGCAGTAGAAAAATCGAAATGCGAGCCATTAAAAAGAGAGGTCTAGTTGTAAGCGAAAACGCAATTCACTGTTTTGAAGTAGTCCTTTATCATCAAAAGTAAATCGAGTCGATTCAGTTGCCAATTTATTTTATGTTTAGCAAAAAACAAATGGGAAGATAAGGCTAATTCTCGTTCTTTGTTGCTTTCAATATCGAAGCCCTGGAGCATTATAGCAGATCTTGTAGCTATTTCCGATGGTTCAGGCCAAAAGCCTAAAACTTGTAGTGGGAATTACCCTGTGTTTAGATATAAACCACCTAAATTGGTGCTGATTTCATCAAAGGTGTCATAGACTGCATATAGCGATCAGATTGGCCCCTGTCAGCGCTGCATACTTGTCCCAAAATCGGGGTTGGCCCCAGAGATAAGTGTAGCCTACTTTTTCTGTTTTCTTCGCTTGGTAAATAAGGAGCTTTACCATCTCTATTCTATCAGGAATAGCACTCCTGATATAAAATTCTCCGCTGCTGGAAGAAGGGGCATTCCGCCATTGGGCTGCCCAGTGACAAGGTCTAAGTTAACTGTAGTTACTTCTGCTAGGAGCCCAACTGAACAAAACATAAAAACCCATACAATTTAACTGCTTTTCTAAAGGAAATTTATTGATTTATTTTAAATATCCCCTGAGAAACATAGCAAGTTAGTCCTTTAGGATTAGTTTTAGAATTTCTCGTCTTACAACGACAATCACAAACCAACTGAGGAATCCAGCCAGTGCTCCCACCAAAGCTCCTGCCAAAACATCCAAGGGATAGTGTACACCAAGATATATTCTAGTGTAAGATATCACCGCAGCCCACAAATAAAGCCAAGGAAGGAAGCGAAGTTTGCCTTTCATTTTTAAATTAATAAAAACAGCAAAACTAAAAGTGTTGGCGGCGTGGGAAGAAGCAAAGCCATACAGGCCACCACATCTTTCATAATTGTAGATTACTTCATCCCATCGAGGATCATGACAGGGTCTGAGTCTTTCGAAGAAGGGTTTCATCAGCCCAGAAGTTACCTGGTCTGCAATCAGTATAGCCAATGCAACACCGCCAAGTACCCACCAACTATTTTTGCGATCCACCCTAAAAATAAAGTAGATCAGAATCGCATAAAAAGGGAACCACGTCACAGTCTGTGTGAACTGAAAGAAAACTACATCCAACCAGTCTGTGTGAAAGGTGTTTAACCTGAGGAATAATTCCTCATCCCAAGCCTTGATTTGTTCGATCATGGTAGATAAGATATCCAGTCTATTCCTTTTTTAAGGTGATTTTGGGTGAACTCTTCCTTCGATCCTATCTCTGCTTCGTGCATATATTCCCACTTAGCCATCGGAGGCATACTCATCAGAATACTCTCCGTACGGCCGTTAGTATCTAGTCCGAATTTGGTTCCTGCATCCCATACTAAGTTGAATTCTACATAGCGCCCCCTTCGAAGACTTTGCCAAGACTTTTCGTTTTCGCCAAAAGGGATTTGAGAGTTTTTCTTCATGAAATGCCCGTAAATTTCTGGAAATAAGCGACCTAGAGATAGGCTGAATTGCAGTAATTTTTCGAACTCTTCCTCGTCATTTCCTTGCAATCTGTCATAAAAAATACCTCCAATACCACGGGTTTCATTTCTATGCTTGATGTAGAAGTACTCATCAGCCCAATTCTTAAATTTCGAATAACAAGCTGCATCGTATTGGTCGCAGACTTTCTTTATTTCCTGGTGAAAATACCCGGCATCGGCTACATCTACATAATGCGGAGTCAGATCTATCCCTCCTCCAAACCAATGCACCCCATTATCCATCTCAAAGTATCGGATGTTCATGTGGATGATGGGCACTAGGGGGCTTTTGGGATGTAAGACTATTGACACACCTGTGGCAAAAAAGTCAGCTTTATCTAGTTTTAGTTTATGGAGAATTTTATCAGGTGTTGGGCCATGCACGGCTGAGAAAGCTACTCCACCTTTTTCTATGATTTTACCATCTTTAAAAACACGAGTTCTGCCACCACCACCGGCAGGCCTATCCCATTGGTCTTCTATAAATTGGCCTGAGCCATCCGCTAACTCTAGCTCTTTGCAGATATGATCCTGCATTTGCCTATAGATTTCAGCTATTTCTTCTTTACTCTTTCGTGACATTTTTGTTTTTTTTCGCTTTAGAATGGGTATCCTATTCCAAAGTTAAGAACTGTTTGGCCTTTTAGACCAAAAAGACGATTGAATGAGATATTGTCCAGCACCCATCTTTCTCCTTCTGGCATCGATGGATCCACAGCTTTGGTTGCTAAATCAAGCCGGACTACCAAGAAATTGAAGTCCATTCGCAATCCTATTCCAGTACCCAGGGCTATTTCTTTATAAAACCGGTCAAATCTGAAATCTGCTCCTGGTCGGGAATTATCTACGCCGATCACCCAGGCATTTCCAGCATCTACAAAAACAGCCATATCAAAATAGCCTGCAAGATTTCTACGGTATTCCAGCATAGTTTCTACGATCATCTCTGCTGGTTGCTCAAAGGCATAATCATACCGTCCTCTGTCTCCAATTGGGGGTGTAAAACTGCCTGGACCTAATCGTCTTGCTTGCCATGCTCTTATGCTGGTGCCTCCTCCGGCAAAAAAATATTTTTCGTAAGGAAGAATCCCTGTACTCACACCATAAGGATTAGCAATGCCGAAATTAGCTCTGTAGGCAAGCGTTGATTTTTGGTTGAGTGGATGATATCTTCTATAATCTGCCTGAAGTTTTAGCCATTGAAATCTAGCAAAATCAGTGGTTTCATTGTTGCTAGCGGCATTCACAAAATTTAAAGTAGTTCCACCGCTTTCCACAAATAACTTGAGTAGAGAGGCTTTATTCGATGAACTGTAATTGCCGTAATTATTGAAATTAATAATGGACTGTGCAGATACACTGCTGATGAGTGAGGGTAGGAAAGACCAAATCAAATTATTACCCTGGTTTTCCAGATCCTTTAATACTTGGCCAAAATCATTTGAAATATTGGGCGTTCGTATGTAATTAATATCTGCTGCATTAATAGTGAATTGTTGCCTATTGCCACGTGTGGCCCAAGTATAGGCAAGAAGGGCATTTATACCTGATCTAGTATATTCTGGGCGGTTTGTATAATTGAATCCGAGCTGAGTACGGGTATTGGGATTGTATCGGCCATATTTTTGTAGGCTATTACTATAAAATGGGATGAGAAACCTAGGGAAAATAACGGAAGCCGAAGCACCGAATTCTTTGCTTTGATAGACCCCTTGATCTGTGGCAGAAGCCACTCCTTCATAGCCAACCCTAGTATTGAACTCTAAGATTTCACCCGCTCTAAAAAAATTTCTATTCCTCAACACTATACTAAAGAATGGTCCCGGCAACTGCTCTGTGATACTTATTCCGAGTTGATTTGTGAGCTGATATTTTTGGTTGGGTTGAGTTAAAATCTTTGCGGTAAGACTCGTTCCCACCGTGTCAAATGAAATATTGATATACCTGAAAAGATCCAGGTTACTGAGCTGCTTTTGAGTTTCTATGATGTTTATCCTTTTGTATTCTTCACCTTCATTGAATAAAATCCTTGAGCTAAACAATTTGGATGAAAATCGATCTCTGTAAAATGTGAAATCAATGGTACGATAGTTTCTTTGAATCTTTTCATCTATAAAATCGTCACTGGGCGGGCTGACTTTGAATGTGATCGAATCAATTCTATATACTTGATGTTTTTCAGCAAATGAAGGTTTAAGTATTCTTTGTTCTACATTGATTTTCTTGGAGGTGGTATCGTAATACAAATTGTAATCAATAAAACTCTTAGTGAACATGTAGTATCCATTGTTTTTGAAGAGTTCCTCCAGTCGATTTCTTTCTTTGGTGAAATTGCTTTGGTCGTAGCTTTCACCTTTTTTGATCAGAGATTCATTCTTGGTACGATTTATCAAATCCAGTATCCCTTCATTCACAGAGTTTGTATATATGGAATCCAACAGATAGGGTTTTTTTTCTTGAATTGTGTACACTACACTGGCCTTTTTCTTCTTGGTTTCTACTTCATAGGATACTTCTGAATCTAAAAAACCCTTGTTATAAAGGTAGTTATCTATTTCTGTTACGGTTTTCTTCGTGAGAGCACTATCCAGAATAGTAACTGGATTTCCGGTACGCATCAGGAAATTCCCGTACTCCTCCAGTTTTTCTAAGTCTTTTATTTTTGTCTGGATTTTATCCCTTTTTTTGAGAAGTTTTCGGCCATCCGGTGTATCATTAAGGCTAGCTTTTACTTCTTGGAGTTCTGACTTTTTTGCATCCAGTCTATCGCTCACCCTGGCACTGTCATAGAATAACTTACCAAACCTATAGATAGTGACACCTAGTGAGGCATTCGTGAGGGGGATCTTGGTATTGGGTTCTTGGAAATATAAATCTTCAATTTCGAGGTGATTGGCCTTATCCACACCTTTAAGTATATTACGCTCAAGGACATAGTCGCCTTCAGGTATGTTTTTGCTCAAAGAACAAGCATACATGGCCCAGAGGGCACAGATAAAAAGTATATATTTGGTGAATTTCAAAATGGCAGAGTCGATCCGAATGCTTAGCAAAAATACAGTTAAGTTTATTAAATCCTTACATCAAAAAAAATTCCGAAATCAGGAGCAAAAGTTCTTTGTGGAAGGTGAAAAGAGTGTAGTAGAGACACTTAACTCTGATTTTGAGGTAGAGATACTGGTGGCTACAGAATCTTTTTTAGACAGGTATGGCAGCTCAATAAATAAGTCGGGTGCTCAAGTGATTCTGGCTACTCAAAACCAACTCGAAAACCTCGGTCAATACCAAAGCAATGATAGTGCCCTCACAGTAGTGAAAATGAAGTTGAATAGCCCTTTTGATTTTCCTGAGCATAATTTTGTAATAGGTTTAGATGATGTACGAGATCCAGGTAACCTCGGCACTATTGTTAGAATAGCGGATTGGTACGGGATCAAAAACCTAGTGTTTTCAGTGCAAACCGCGGATTTTTATAATCCTAAAGTTATTCAGTCCAGCATGGGATCATTTACTCGAGTCAAGTTTTTCTATGACGATCTGGCAAAGGTTTTCAAAGAGTGGAATGTGCCCATCTATGGGGCATTTCTGGATGGGAAAAATATCCACGAAATAAAGCAAATCTCTAGCGGGGTACTCTTGATGGGAAATGAGTCAAATGGTATCTCTGAGATCCTAGCCAAGTTGGTGACAGATAAGGTCACCATTCCAGGTTTTGGTCAGGCAGAGTCACTGAATGTGGCCATAGCGACCGCTATTCTTTGTGATAATTTTAAGCGATTGACTAAGGAATGATTCAGAAATTAGGCAAAACACTCAATAAGGTTGGCATTAATGGATTTTTATTGGGCTTGCTTGCAGCAATATTGTTGGCTTGGCTGTTTCCTTTTGCAGGGTCAAATCAGTCCCCAGTCCCTTGGAAGCCCATAATAAATGTAGGAATTGGGTTGGTGTTTTTTCTTTACGGAGTAAAACTCGATCCGGTTCAACTAAAGTCCGGCTTGAGAAATTGGAAGCTGCACGTGCTGATTCAGCTCACTACTTTCGTGATATTTCCATTGCTAGTGCTGGCGCTTTTGCCTTATTTGAGCTGGATCGGCAAGGATTTTCAGCTCGGTATTACATACCTCTCAGTACTGCCGTCCACCGTGAGTGCTTCTGTGGTCATGGTTTCTATTTCACAGGGCAATATCCCCGGCGCTATATTCAATGCGAGTATTTCTTCTCTTCTTGGGGTGGTGATTACCCCGGCTTGGATGGGGATCTTGGCGAAATCATCGGATATTGAACTGGATTTTTTACCTACTTTGGGAGAACTATCTCTCAAGGTGCTGATGCCTGTCATCTTAGGGATTCTCGCTCATAAATGGCTTTTTCCAAAAATTGAAAAGCATCTCTCCACGCTCAAAAATGTAGATCAAGCAGTAATCATGATCATTGTATTTACATCTTTTGCCCAGTCGTTTTCTCAAGATGTATTTTCGCCTTATAAGTCTAGTGTTTTACTTGAAGTGGGAGCTACGATGCTTGGACTATTTTTCTTGGTTTGGTTAGTTGTTGAGATTTTATGCCGTTTGCTTGGCTTTAGTTGGGAGGATCGCGTCACTGCGTTGTTTTGCGGTTCCAAGAAATCTCTCGTCCAAGGCGTGGTAATAGGGAAAGTGATTTTTCCTGATCCTGCTACACTCGGTTTGGTGTTGCTTCCTTTGATGTTATATCACATTCAGCAACTCATCGCGGGAAGTATCATTGCTTCTCGATTTTCAAAAAAGATTTGACTTGCTTATAGTTGGGAAGAAGTATCTGAGCAGCGTATAAAACAAAAAGCCTGATCGTTCAGGCTTTTTGTAGTTATATGTGTGTCTTTGATAGCTGATCAACCAATTGGATGTATTGTTCAGCCGCCTCTTCTTTGGATTTACCTTTCAAATTCACCCAGGCATTGTATTTTGCAGCGGCTTTGAAGTCAAATCCTTCAGGACGCTCGGTTTCATTGTCACCCTCAGTGGCTTGCTTATACAGCCCATAAAGTTTGAGTAGATCTTCATTGCTGGGTTTTTCGGTAAATTTTTTTGTTAATGCTACTGCATCTTCAAAAGTTTTGAGCGACATTTTTTAGCTGTTTGATTGGCAGGTGAAAGTTCAAATTTAATACCAGATAAGAAATCTCTTTTAATAGTGACCTTAAATAGAATAACCAGCTGAATTTAGCTGGCTGTCTATACAACATGGGGAATCTGCTCTACGATTATCGCTTGTTCATGGATACGTAGTCGCGCTCGTTTGCGCCTGTATATACTTGTCTTGGACGTCCGATAGGCTCTCCGTTTTCTCTCATTTCTTTCCACTGAGCGATCCAGCCAGGCAGTCTTCCTAGTGCAAACATCACAGTGAACATATCTGTAGGAATACCTAATGCTCTGTAGATGATTCCAGAGTAGAAATCTACGTTTGGATACAATTGACGATCAATGAAGTATTGATCATTTAGAGCTGCTTGCTCCAGTTCTTTGGCGATGTCCAATACTGGATCATTTACGCCTAATTTAGCGAGCACATCATCCGCTGCTTTTTTGATTATTTTTGCTCTAGGGTCGAAGTTTTTGTAAACTCTGTGTCCAAATCCCATTAATCTGAAGGGATCGTTTTTATCTTTTGCTTTGTCCAGGTATTTTTTTGCATCGCCTCCATCTGCTTTGATTGCTTCCAGCATCTCAATTACAGATTGGTTGGCCCCACCATGAAGTGGTCCCCAAAGTGCATTGATACCGGCTGAAATAGAAGCGTATATGCTTGCTTGAGAAGAACCAACGATTCTTACCGTAGAAGTAGAGCAATTCTGCTCATGATCGGCATGAAGAATCAATAATTTATCCAGAGCAGAAGCCACGACAGGATCTACGTCATATTTTTCTGCTGGGAGCGCAAACATCATTTTCAGGAAGTTTGAGCAATAATCCAATGAGTTATCAGGATAATTTACCGGATGCCCCATTTCGTTTTTATATGCCCAAGTAGCGAATGTTGGCATTTTAGCAATCAAACGAATGATGCTTAAATGTACTTCTTCCTTGTTTCTATTTGGGTTTAAAGAATCTGGATAGAATGCTGTCAAAGCGCATATCATAGAAGATAATACACCCATCGGGTGCGCGTTAGAAGGAAAACCTTCTAAGATCTTCTTAATATCCTCATGAACCAATGTATGGTGTGTAATTTCTTTGGAGAAGTTTTCATACTCGGCTTGAGTAGGGAGCTCACCGTAAATCAATAAGTAAGAAACTTCAAGAAAGGTGGATTTCTCAGCCAGGTCTTCGATTCTATATCCTCTGTAGCGAAGAATTCCTTCTTCACCATCCAAAAAAGTAATGGCGCTTTTAGTAGCTCCGGTGTTTTTGTATCCTGGATCTAGGGTAATAAGTCCCGAGGATGCTCTAAGTTTTGCGATGTCAATCGCGGATTCATTTTCTGTGCCGGTGATCACCGGGAATTCATAGTCTTGTCCTTTGAAAGAAAGCTTAGCTGATTCAGACATATAAGTATTGTTTGGATTGCGTATGTTAAAAAACCTCGTAATTGGCCCTTAAGTTAATAAAATCAGGTTGTTTATTGGCTTTACAATGTGTCTAATGGAATAATAATCTTGCGAAATATGATTTTTTCCAAAATAAACTTTTCTCTACTCCATGGTTTTTGCTCAGAAACCAAAGTACATCTTTACATAAACACCTGACTGACTGTTTTTTGTAATAAAAAAAGCCCCATAGGGCTAGTTTTATGCGCAGAAATGCTCGAAAACTTCCACTAAGTGGTCTCCGATCATTTTTGCAGTTCTTCCTTCTATGTGGTGTCGCTCAATGAAATGGACCAATTCTCCATCTTTGAATAGTGCCATAGCTGGGGAGGAAGGAGGATAAGGTAGGCAAAGCTCCCTTATTTTATCTACTGCTTCTCTATCGTTGCCGGCAAATACAGTGGCGAGTGTGGTTGGCTTTACTGTCGCATTTTCTACCGCGTAAGTTACTCCCGGTCTGGCAGCTCCTGCTGCGCATCCACACACTGAATTTACTACGACGAGGGTGGTGCCCTTATGGTCTGAACCAAGATGAGTGGCAACTTGCTCAGCAGTTCTGAACTCTTCAAATCCCACGCTGGAAAGTTCCGCTCTCATTGGAGCGATCAATTCTTCTGGATACATAATCTTACTAGTTTTTAAAGTTCTTAATTAGAGAAAACCCAATTCAAGTTTTGCTGCTTCAGACATCATATCCTGAGAATACGGTGGATCAAATGTCAGTTCAATTTCCACATTGTTGATTCCTTGAATCTGCTGGATTTTATCCTTGATCTCTGATGGGATAAACTCTGCTGAAGGGCAATTTGGAGAAGTCAAGGTCATCAAGACATACACGTTGTTTACTGGGTAAACTGTGATTTCATAGATCAAACCCAAATCATATACATCCACGGGGATCTCCGGATCATATACTAACTTGATGGCTTGTACTACTTTTTCCTTCAAGTTTTCTACTTGTCCTACGGATGCTTCTGTTTTACTTTCTGTTGACATACTTTCAGACATTTTGTTTGCTTTGGATGGCCAATGCATATAATTTGATTTGCTTGATCATAGAGGCAAAGCCATTCGAGCGCTGGCTTCCGATGATGGAACCCATTCCGATTCTTTCTACGAAATCAAGCTTCGCACTTATAATCTCTTCTGGGCTTCGATAGTTCAATACTCTCAGCAAAAGTGAGATTAATCCTTTGGTGATATCTGTGTTGGAATCAGCCTGAAAATGAACATTGCCGTCTTTTTCCTGAGCGATTAACCATACTTTGGATTGACAACCTTTGATGGTGTTCTCCTCTATTCTTTCATGTGCAGGAAAATCTTCTAAGCCTCCGCCTAATTCCATGATGTAATAAATTGTGGATTCTTTGTCATCCCCAAGGATGTCAAATTCCGAA
Organism: Algoriphagus persicinus; assembly: GCF_035156415.1. Taxonomy (NCBI): domain Bacteria; kingdom Pseudomonadati; phylum Bacteroidota; class Cytophagia; order Cytophagales; family Cyclobacteriaceae; genus Algoriphagus; species Algoriphagus persicinus. The sequence goes on along the minus strand of NZ_JAYEEY010000004.1, from coordinate 63,463 downwards.
ACTATCTCATCTTGAACTTCCTGAATACTGCTCATTTATTTTTTATTCTGGCAATTCGGCTTACGCCTTCTGCCAATTTATCTAGTTCTGATTTCGTGTTATAAACCGAGAATGAAGCCCTCACAGTTCCTTCCAGACCCAACCTTTTCATCAATGGCTGTGTGCAATGATGGCCTGTTCTGACCGCAATACCATTGGCATCGAGCATCATACCTACATCGTAGGGATGCATTTCATTTATATTGAATGAAATAACACTGACTTTTTCTTTGGCCGTACCGACAGGAATGAAGCCTTTGATCTGCATTAGCTGCTCATTGGCATAGGCAAGCAATTCATCTTCATGGGCTTTGATTGCCTCTTTTCCTATCTCACTGATAAAATCAATCGCAGCTTTGAAGGCAATTACATCAGCGATATTTGGAGTGCCTGCTTCAAATTTGAAAGGTATTTCATTGTAAATCGTTTTTTCAAACGTAACCTCCTTGATCATCTCTCCACCACCTTGATAAGGAGGCATGGATTCAAAAACTTCCCGCTTTCCATATAGCACTCCAAGACCTGTTGGTCCGTAAAGCTTGTGGGCTGAGAAAGCGAAGAAATCACAATCCAACTCCTGCACATCAATATGCAAATGACTTGAACTTTGTGCTCCGTCTAGCAGCACTTTTGCCCCGACAGTGTGGGCAGCTTCTATTATTTGTTTGACGGGGTTGATAGTCCCTAAAGCGTTTGAAGCATGAACAATGCTGACCAATTTGGTTTTTGGAGAAAGTAATTTTTCGAATTCCTCGAAATTTATTTCTCCAGCCTCATTGATCGGAATTACTTTTAGAATTGCACCTTTTTCCTCACAGAGCATTTGCCAAGGAACAATATTGGAGTGATGCTCCAGCGTGGAAATGATGATCTCGTCACCTTTTTCTACATATTTTCTCCCAAAAGTAGCAGCGACCAGATTGATTCCTTCTGTAGTTCCCTTGGTAAAAATCACCTCAGCAGCTTCGCGAGCATGGATAAAATGCTGAATAGCTTCACGGGTTTCTTCGAAATACCTAGTGGCACGATCTGCCAAAGCATGTGCACCTCGGTGAATATTTGAATTATCGTTAGAATAGTAATTTGTCAAGGCATCCAGTACGGACTGAGGTTTTTGAGTCGTCGCAGCATTATCAAAATACACCAAAGGCTTGCCATGTACTTCCTGATGGAGTACTGGAAATAAGCTTCTGATATTTGCTAGGTCTAGTCCCATTTCTTAGAAATTACTTCCTAACCGTTCCTGAACGTGTGCGATACAATACGCTTTGAAACTTGCATCAGTGATGTGCTCTAAGACTTCACCGGCAAATGCATAGAGCAATAAGCCTTTGGCTTGATCTTTTGCAATACCTCTAGCCCGCAGATAGAACAAGGCTTCCTCATCCAGCTGACCTGTAGTACAACCGTGAGAACATTTTACATCATCTGCCCAGATTTCAAGTTGAGGTTTGGTGTTGACCACAGCATCTTCGGACAGTAGGATGTTATTGTTTTGTTGGAAGGCATTGGTTTTCTGTGCGTCCTGTCTTACGAAGATTTTCCCGTTGAAAACTCCTCTTGAGCTGTCCGTAAGAATTCCTTTATACAGCTCGTTTGATTCAGCGTGGGGCACGGTATGGTCCACATTCGTATGGTTATCCACGTGCGATTTACCATTAAGTAAATACAAACCATACATATTTCCTTCAGAATTACTTCCGCGGATATTAAGGCTCAAGTTGTTTCTGACCAATTCCCCAGACAAAGAAATATTCACTGAAGTGAATCTGCCGTCTTTCTGAATATCTGTTTCTATGGTACTGGCTTCGATGGCATTTTTGCCATCATTCTGAAGATTGTAGTAGCGAATTTGAGTATTGAATCCACCCTTTACTTCCACTACTTTATTAAGGAAATAAGTTGATTCGCTAAGGTTTACACTGTGATTGATAAAGGTCACTTCTGCAAAGTCTCCCACTTCAATCCATACTCTTGGTTGGATCACTTGTCCGGCAGCAGCCTTGAAGAAATTCAACAGAAGAATCGGTTTCTGGATTTGAGCCTTTTTAGGAACGGAAATAAAAATTCCTGCATCAAACGAACTCTGGTTCAATGCGCAGAAAGGATCTTTTTCAGGCTTTGCAATACTTCCAAGCGCCGTGTCAACTTTTTCTGAAAGAAGAGCAACTTCCACACCTTCAATAGTAGAAGAGAGTGCTGGCTGAAAATGTCCGTTGGCAAATACCAAAACGTCACCTGCGTAACCTTCAAATAAATTTGACTTTACCTGATCAGCTGTTACTTCGAAATCTCCTGCCGGTGCAAAGTTTTGGATGCTTTGCTCGATCTTCTTGGTGATTGTGGTGAATTTGTACTCTTCTGATTTATTGGTAGGGAATCCTTGGGCTTGGAAAGCTTCCTTTCCTGTAGTGCGGGCTTGGTCGAAACCTAGACCTGCATTACCCAACAAATCCACAAGTATATCTTGCTTGATAAGCGAACTCATGCGTGATGTTTTAGGATGAAAATCAAACGGTAGTGTTAGAATCAACTTCTTCTTTGATCCAGTCGTAACCTTTTTCTTCTAGCTCTAGTGCAAGCTCTTTCGTTCCTGACTTCACAATTTGTCCGTTATATAATACGTGTACGAAATCAGGAATAATGTAATCTAGCAATCTCTGGTAGTGAGTGACCACGATGGTTGCATTGTCTTTGGATTTCAACTGATTCACGCCGTTTGACACGATTCGAAGTGCATCAATATCCAACCCTGAATCCGTTTCATCCAATATAGCGAGGGTAGGAGCCAGCATCGCCATTTGGAAGATCTCGTTTCGTTTCTTTTCTCCGCCGGAGAAACCTTCGTTCAATGCTCTGCTCAAAAGCTTCTGATCCATCTCCACCAGTTTCATTTTCTCTTTCATCAAAGTCAAGAACTTCACCGCATCAAGAGGATCTTCACCCCGGTATTCTCTTACTTGATTCACAGCTGTTCTCAGAAAGTTAGTAGAGCTGACTCCTGGTATTTCCACAGGATATTGGAATGCAAGAAATAAACCCTCTCGTGCTCTATCTTCCGGTGATAGGTCAAGGAGGTCTTTCCCTTTAAAGGAAACTTCACCTGCAGTGACTTCATATTCTTCTCTTCCTGCCAAAACTGAGGCAAGGGTAGATTTACCTGAGCCATTTGGTCCCATGATCGCATGGACTTCTCCTGCTTTCACTTCTAGGTTGATGCCTCGTAGGATCGGAGTTCCTTCGATGGAGGCGTGCAAATTCTTTATATAAAGCATAATTCTTTCTAATCTTTCAATATTCTAATCTTTCAATTGGCTTATCCTACAGATCCTTCGAGGGTCAAGGCTAACAACTTCTGTGCTTCCACAGCAAATTCCATCGGCAATTGATTCAACACCTCTTTTGCGTACCCATTTACAATCAGTGCTACGGCATCTTCTGTCGCAATACCACGTTGGTTGCAATAGAATAGCTGGTCTTCACCGATCTTCGAAGTGGTAGCCTCATGCTCCACTTGGGCAGTAGGATTATTGATGTCGATGTATGGAAAAGTATGTGCTCCACAGCGATCCCCCATAAGTAGGGAATCACACTGGGAGAAATTACGTGCATTAGTAGCTCGCTTCATCACTTGTACTTGACCTCTGTAAGAGTTTTGTGACTTTCCTGCAGAAATACCTTTGGATACGATTCTTGACTTGGTGTTTTTGCCAATGTGAATCATTTTCGTTCCTGTATCTGCTTGCTGATAATTATTTGTTACTGCTACAGAATAGAACTCTCCGATGGAGTTGTCTCCTTTTAGAATACAAGAAGGATATTTCCATGTCACGGCGGATCCTGTTTCTACTTGAGTCCAAGAAATCTTGGAAAAGTCACCCGCGCAGATTCCACGCTTAGTCACGAAATTGTAAATCCCGCCTTTTCCGTTTTTATCTCCTGGGAACCAGTTTTGAACGGTAGAATACTTCACTTCTGCATGCGCACCTGCGTAGATTTCTACTACTGCCGCATGCAATTGATTTTCATCACGTTGCGGTGCAGTACATCCTTCTAGGTAAGAAACATAGGATGCATCTTCAGCTACGATCAATGTTCTTTCAAACTGACCTGTATTTGCAGCATTGATTCGGAAGTAAGTAGAAAGTTCCATTGGGCAACGAACGCCTTTTGGGATATAACAAAATGATCCGTCAGAAAATACAGCTGAGTTAAGCGCTGCATAGTAGTTGTCGGTCATGGGTACGACAGAACCCAGATATTTCTTTATCAACTCAGGATGTTCTTTGACAGCTTCGCTAAAAGAGCAGAATACAATTCCAAGTTTGGATAGTGTTCCCTTGAAAGTGGTAGCTACAGAAACCGAATCGAGGACCGCATCTACTGCAATTCCCTGTAGTCTCTTTTGCTCATTCAAATTAATCCCTAATCGCTTATAGATATCTAATAATTCAGGATCTACTTCATCCAAATTCTTAGGCTTGCTCGATTGCTTAGGTGCAGAATAATATTTTAAAGACTGCAAATCGATTTTTGGATAATGAACATTGGCCCATTTAGGCTCAGACATGGCTTGCCATGTCTTGAACGCTTTCAATCTCCAATCAAGAAGCCATTGAGGTTCCTCTTTCTTGGTAGATATCCATCGAATGGTATCTTCAGTTAGGCCTATGGGCGCCTCATCGGCTTCATAGTCCACTGACCATCCGTGTTCGTATTCTTTTGACGTTAGTTCTTCTAAAATTTGATTGTCTTTGCTCATTTGGGTGAGTTATTTAGACTAATTACATTTTACCTGCAAAGGTATAAGATATAATGAAAATATTGTGTTTGAGACCATTTGATAATTCTATGGGGCATTTAAAACTTCAATCAAAAACAGCTTTTTTATCTATTCTATACCGTCTTTACAAAAAAAAAGTATTGAAGGTTCAATACTTTTGATTTTTGTAGTCTAGAAAAAATTCTTTATTTAGATTTAATCTTAATTGGCTTATTTCTCTTTGTCGAAAAATTGTATGGGACGGTTTATTGATTCTTCCAATACGATTAATGTTTCCGTTCGGTCAATGCCCTCTACTTTCTGAATATTGTCCAAGACAAATCTCAAATGGTTAGTGTCTCTACAAATGATCTTAGCGAAAATTGAATAATTACCTGTTGTATAATAGGCACTGACCACTTCTGAAATTGTCTTCAGCTTTTCGATAACAGTATCGTAAAGAGAGCTTTTCTCTAGGTAAATCCCCAAAAACGCGGATATGTCATAGCCAAGTTTTGAAAAATCAATGTTGAGGGTGGCACTTTTGACTATACCCATATCCTCTAATTTCTTCATGCGTACATGAACGGTACCTGAAGAAACAAAGACTTTTTTGGCGATTTCGGTGTAGGGAGTCTTGGCATCTTCATTGAGAAGGGAGATGATCTTCAAGTCTACGTTATCGATATCTAAAATTTTGTCCATTTTTATCGAGTGATTTTGGATGATTGTTAATGAATCTGCCTGTAAATTAGAGATTGTTCAAAATATAGCAAAATTTTTTTTTCAATTTGTAATTAAAAGTAAAATCAACTTACTTTGGACTCGATATAAATGTTCAATTGAATATTTTGTTCACGGAGTAAAAAGTCAAATTAAAATTTGAAATCATTTGTATTTCCAGATTTTAGTTTAAATAGAACTGAAACTTTTAATCTCTAAAGTTATATTTGGGTTTATATTCTGAAAAGGGTCTTGCTTCTGGCGAGACTTTTTTGTTTTCTTCTTGGAATTTATAATGCAAAAAATTGTATTTGAAAATTTAAATACTGTATTTTTGCTTTCATACCTCGATCCTATCAAGATGTTCACACCGCGAGCTTTTACTTATTTGATTTTCCTCCTGTTTCTTTTCATGCCTCTTGCTGGTAAATCAGTCGTTGCTCAGGTGTCCGTTGGAAAAGCATTGGTAGAAGAGCATTTTGTGGAATACCATAACTTAAAAATAAGGAGTGTAGAAAATTTTTCTTTCTCTAGTAGTATTTCTAAACCTTCGGATTTGATTATTACCCCACTTTCTCCTGTTGAAGATAACTTGGCCAAACATCTCAATTCACATTGGATATGGTCAGAAAGCACGCTTGATATTATCGATAGCTATTCTCCATTTTTGTTTCGAACCAAAAAATCTTCTAAGATTAGCGAGGTCAAAGTACTACTTCAAGTGAATTCAATGGGTAGATTGAGTGGTTTTGAAGTGCTGAGCGAGGGTGACAAAGGCTTGCTAGAGCGGATTGATCATGTGCTAAGGAAGTTGCCTGATTGTAAACCAGTTCCTGGTTTTGATCGATATGGAATAGAAACTTTCGAGTTAATTATCAGAAAGTAGTACACCTGTTTTCTCTGCCTTTTCTAAAGGTCCCCTACAAAGCCTCCTTGAGTACTTCACTTTCCACAGTGGGTTCGTCGAAGGTCAGATTGCGCCGCAAGCCTTGGGCAAATGTTATTTCTTCATTCCTATTTGTGAAGTTCCACTGAAAAAGCCCTGAATCGGTTCGACTCTGGGATTTTTCATGTGCTATGGAAACTTAGCATGTCATTCGTCAAACTGCCACTGCTGCCTTGATATGGGGGTGAGGATCGTAATTGATCAATTCGAAGTCCTCGTAAGTGAATTCAAAAATATCGGTCACTTGAGGATTGATTTTCATGGTTGGTAATTCTTTGAGTTCACGGCTCAGTTGCAGCTCGGCTTGCTCCAAGTGATTAGCATACAAATGAGCATCTCCCAAGGTGTGAATGAAGTTGCCTGCCTCCAATCCGCAGACTTGAGCTACCATCATAGTGAACAATGCGTAGGATGCGATATTAAAAGGAACGCCAAGAAAAACATCGGCGCTTCGCTGGTAGAGCTGGCAGCTTAATTTACCATCGGCTACATAGAATTGGAAGATGGTGTGACATGGAGGCAAAGCCATATTGTCCACATCGGCTACGTTCCAGGCACTTACGATATGTCGGCGACTGTCTGGTTTGGTTTTGATCTGGTGAATAAGCTTCTTGATCTGGTCGATTTCCCCACCTTTGCCATCAGGCCAATGTCTCCACTGATAGCCATAGACTGGCCCCAAATCTCCATTCTCATCAGCCCATTCATTCCAGATAGATACTTTGTTATCCTTGAGATAGTTGATGTTGGAATCGCCTTTTAGAAACCACAAAAGTTCAATTATGATCGATCGAAGGTGTAGTTTTTTGGTTGTCACGACAGGAAACCCTTTCGATAAATCAAAACGCATTTGATGGCCGAAAATACTTCGGGTTCCTGTGCCTGTTCTATCTCCTTTTACCGCTCCTTCATTCAGGATTTTCTGCATCAAATCGTGGTATTGCTTCATCTTTTCTGTTTGATTTTCAAGTTTCGGCAAGTTAATCAGTTCAGAGAATAAATGGAATTGATTTTACCTAAAGCAATTCCATTTAAGTGAAAAGTTACTCGCCAAATCCCTCCCAGGTAAATGTAGCTGAGACGGGATAATGATCCGAATAATCTACCTCTCTGTGAGTTTTGAACTGGACTGCCCTGAGCTTTTCACTGGAAAAAATATGATCAATCCTAAGGAAGAAAAGAATACGGTTGTAAGTGAAACCAAAGCCTCTGCCGGCCGTTTCAAAGGCATTTTCATGATTTTCCCCTAATTTAAAATAGGTGTAGGAATAAGGGATTTCATTCAAGTCGCCCAATAAGATCAATGGATGAGGGCTATTATTCATGTGTTCCAGGAGCACTTTGAGTTGCTTGCTGCGCGCCAGGCTTCCACGTTGTAGCTTTCCTAAGGTTTGCCTATAATTTTCTTTGACACCTTCCAGATTTTCCAGCCCATCAGAGTCAATCCTCATGGATTCCAAGTGGGCATTATAAATACGAATCGTATCATTTTTTACCACAATATCTGCGAAAATAGCGCCGTTAGTTCCCTGTGCGTCAAATACCTTCCCGTCATTGATGATGAGGTATTTGGAGAAAATAGCTAGTCCATTTGATCTTTTGCTAGGATTTCCGTCTGTGATATGATAGGAGACTTTGTAATTCGAATTTTGTCCGAGAATTTTTACAGCATCCCGTGAGGGGGTCGTGTTGTCTTGGTAAAATTCCTGAAATACTTTCACATCAGCTGGCTGATTCTGTAGCCAGGAGAGCACATTTGATTCTGGAGTCCCCTTGCTTTTAGGGTTATAATAAAACATGTGGGCATTATATGTGAGCACTTTGAGACCTTCAGCAGTTTCATTTTTAGGGTGAATCTGAAAGGTGGCCAAGAAAAACTTATAGCCTAGCAGTAGAGCGATCAGAGGCAAAAGGGATAGTTTTCTCCATGATAATATAAGTATCACCAGCAGGAGTAGATTCAGGAGTAAAATCACAGGGATGAAAAATGGCAACAAACCCACATATTGAAAATACTCTGGAGAGATATATACGCTGGCAAACAATACTATTGTGACGGTAAAAATGAACCAAGTAATGACTTTCATGAATTGAAATTAATCTGGCAATAAAGTAAGCAATAAATCATGATTCTAGTGAAGCATTTGGTCTTTTAACCTTCACGGCAATCTTCGATCCAATTAGAAATTGATTTCCAAAAATCATTGTACTAATTTGAAATGCTGGAATGTTTGATATTCATGCAAATGATTGTGAGGCAAATGGTGAAAGAGAGGCTTGAATTTTGCTGATTTACCAAATATTAGTTATTTCGATAGAAAATTAGCCACTATGAAATCGAGCAAGTCATAACCGAAACACTGAAGGATGATTACTAATCATGCGAGACAGGCTATTCGACCAATTAAAAAACAAATTATACACACATGAAATCGAGCATGACGCAAGCGACACACAGAGGGATGATTATAGCTTGCGAGATTCCATCCCGTTTCCTTCGTCACGGGACAGGTTATGACCTTAAATAAAAAATTATAAACACATGAAAACGTACCATACTATTTTAGCAACAGCCCTGACTGCTGTGGTTTTTGCTTCCTGCGGTGATTCAAAGACTTCTGAATCCTCAGAGTCTGAGGTAGCTGCTGAGACCATGGAGGCTGCTCAGGAAGCAGAATCCAGACCTAGTCCCTTGATGTTAAAGGACGGCCAGATTTCGGGTAAGACAATTAAAGTACAATATGGTTCGCCTGCAGTCAAAGGCCGGGAATTATGGGGTGACTTAGTTCCCTATAATGTGGTGTGGAGAACTGGGGCAAATGAAGCTACTTATATAGAACTATCCGAAGAAATGACCGTGGAAGGCACAAAACTAGCTGCCGGTAAGTATTCTTTGTTTACTATTCCAAAAGAATCCGGATCGTGGACCGTGATTTTCAATTCGGAATGGGATTTAGAGCACGGGCATTTTCAATACGATGAAAAAAATGATGTCCTGAGGGTGGAAGTGGATCCAGTTTGGGAGACAAGCAACCAAGAGGCACTTTCAATCGAAATAGAAAATCCCGGGCTAGTCATACACTGGGAAAAACTCAAGCTTCCTATCAGCATCAAGTAGAAATACCTCTTCCATTTCAAGCCCTCAAGACATAATTGAGGGTTTTTTTTCGCCTAGATTTCAAAAGCATCAGTTCATTTGCCTAATAATTATCAGATTGGGCTAAATTCGTCACGATACCTAAAATTGATGCAATGAAGTATGTAGGATTTTTAATTGTTTTAGCCCTGACTATCGCGCTTGCGGTGGCAGTTTCCACGCCTTTTGGAGCTGTACCACCCTTGGCTCCTTTGTTGGATCCTTTTCATGGGTTTTGGCAAAACAGCATCTCGGAGGATGAGTTGGCTGAGGAAGAGCTGGAGCTCAATAAGCTGGGCAGTGAGGTAAAGGTTATTTATGATGAAAATCTTATCCCCCACATTTTTGCAAGTACTGAGGCGGACTTATACAGAGCACAGGGATACATTACGGCGAAGCATAGACTTTGGCAAATGGAATTCCAGACGATAGCGGCAGCTGGTAGAATCTCCGAAATTGTTGGCCCAATAGCTGTCGATTTAGACAGAATGACCCGTAGAAAAGGCTTGGCTTATGGAGCTGAAAAGGGAATGGAATTTATCCAAGAGAATGATCCGGATTCATTTCAGTTGCTAGAAGCCTATGCGGATGGAGTGAATCAATACATTGACCAGCTCACTGATGCCCGCTTACCAGTAGAATATAAGATCCTAAACTATAGACCAGAGCATTGGTCGGCTTTCAAATCCATCCTCTTGCTAAAATACATGACCGATATGCTGGTAGGAGATCGGGATTTGGAATATTCGAATTTGCGGAAAATAATAGGGGAAACCATGCTAAATAAACTCTACCCGGAATACCCTAAGGGAGTAGAGCCAATCATTGAACCAGGCCATAAATGGGGCTTCGTGCCACTTTCAGTATCCCGCCCTGATAGCATCAATTATCCTAATGATCAATTGGTAATAGATCCCTTGCCCCAACCCGAAGAGGGGACGGGCTCAAATAACTGGGCAGTATCTGGCTCAAAGACAAAAAATGGCAATCCGATTTTGGCCAATGATCCCCATTTGAGTTTAAATCTCCCTTCTCTTTGGTATGCCATGCAATTGACCACACCTGAGCATTCTGTCAAAGGAGCCACCCTACCTGGCGCATTGGGGGTGATCTCCGGATTTAATAAAAATATAGCTTGGGGCGTCACCAATGCTACCAGAGATACTAGGGATTGGTACAAAATCACATTTCAGGATAAATCCAGAAAAGCCTATCGCTATGGAGACAAATGGAAGCAGACCACCTTTCGCGTAGAAGAAATCAAAGTGAAAGGTGAAGAGGTGTTTCTGGATACCGTGGTCTATACGCATTATGGGCCTGTGGTTTATGACAAGACCTTTAATTCAAAACGTCAGGACATCAATTTTGCATTGAAATGGAACGTCCATGAAGGATCTAATGAACAGAAAACCTTCATTTTGCTGAATACTGCTAAAAACTACGAGGACTATACTAGCGCGTTGGACAATTACACTGCTCCGGCACAGAACTTTGTCTTTGCCTCTAAGAGCGGAGATATAGCCATGCGAATTCAGGGTAAATTCCCCCTGAAATGGAAAGGTCAAGGCAAGTTTTTTATGGATGGGGCAGATCCCAGAATGGAATGGCAGGGATATATACCGAATGAGCAAAATGCCAGTACGCTGAACCCATCACGTGGCTTTGTCAGCTCAGCTAATCAGCATCCTACAGACTCGACCTATCCTTATTATGTCTTCGACAATAGCTATGAGTTCTATAGAAATCGCAGACTGAACAGCAGGTTGAGCAAAATGAGTAATATCACAATTGAGGATATGCAACTGCTGCAATTTGACGATTACTATTTGCATGCCGCGGAAGCTTTACCAATGATGTTGGAACTGCTCGGAAGTGGAGCTGACAATGATGCCGCTGCAAAAAAATATATTTCATTAATGAAAGAATGGGATTACTACGCAGACCCAAATCAGAAGGGGCCTACCATATTTTACATCTGGTGGAGAAAAACCTACCGCCAGATCTGGAAGGACTTGTCAGACAATTCAGCGCCAATTGTACTTCCTAGTTACTATCAGACTGTGCTTTTCATGAAGAATGAACCCAAAGGAGCCGTGTTTGATCTGAAAAATACCACAGAAATGGAAACTGCCGCCACGCATGTAATGCAAGGTTTTACAGATATGCTTGCAGAGATGAAGAAATGGGAGGAAGATGAAGGCGATTTTACTTGGGCTAATTATAAAAAGACTACCATTAGGCACCTTGTTCCCCAATTTAAGTCATTTTCTGCGGAGAATGTGTACACTGGTGGAGGTGCAGGGATTGTGAATGCTACCAGTGGTACGCACGGGGCAAGTTGGAGAATGGTCGTGGAATTGGGTCCGGAAGTCAAAGCTTTTGGCATTTACCCTGGAGGGCAATCGGGAAATCCGGGTAGTAAGTACTACAGTAACTTCATCGCGAAGTGGGCAAATGGGGAATATCTTAATTTCGACCTGAGAACAAAGGATCAACTTACTGGTGTATTATTTCAAACAATTTTAAACACGAAGCAATGAAGTTTATTTTCTTTACTATTCTCACAGCTTTGATTGTTGCCGTTTTTAATCCCTTCCTGCCTTATTGGGGAGTGATGATACTCATTGCGCTTCTTGCTGCAATTCTCCGACAGAGAGGAGCTGGCGCATTTTTCGCGGGCGGTGTAGGGATGAGCCTGGCATGGTTGGGTCAAAGTATCTACATCAGCACTGTTTCGGGAAGCTCTTTGACTTATCAGATGGGTGAATTGATGGGGTTCGAAAATGAGATTGTCTTGTTTGCAATCACTGGAATTGTTGGTTTTTTGCTGGGGGCTTTCAGCGCTTTATGTGGGAGTTTATTTAGAAAGCTCTTAAAAAGAAAGCCGGATAATATCTACCGGAGTTATTGAAATAATAGGGGAATAGTTGCAAACCTCTAATCTTCATCAAAAACACATAATTTATTTTTCCAATTCAATGCAATGAGTACCTTTGTTACTCACTATTTTGGTGAATTTTTATGCTTGAATCCTTAATTACCTCAAAGACAAGGTTGAGATTACTTGTTAAGTTTTTTGTTAACTCCAAAACGCAGAGCCATTTGAGAGGATTGGCAGATGAGTTTGGGGAATCTACAAATGCCATCCGTAAGGAATTGAACAATTTAACGCAGGCAGGTTTTTTGGTGAAAGAATCGGATAAAAATAAAATTGCCTACAAGGCAAATGTGAAGCATCCATTTTTTTCTAACATACAAGAAATCATCCGAAAATACCTGGGATTGGATCAGTTACTTGAGCAGATACTTGAGCGGATGGGGGAGGTAAGTCAAGTGATTCTTGTTGGCGATCTTTCTAAGGGTATCGATTCGGGTAAGATCGACGTAGTGGTAACCGGTGACAACTTGAATGAGAACTATATATTAAATCTATCGATTAGGATAGAAGAGCTGATAGATCGGAAAGTGGTATTGACATTGCTGCCTGAGAGGATGGTCTCCACAGGGCTGGTTTTGTATGATAAGGAAGTGGGAGCTTAGGTAGCTCGGCTTAAGGACGTAGGGAAATTGGTGATAGGCACTCTTGTGACTGAAAGGGCGAAGCTTTGAATAATAGTTTGAGAATCGATTAAAAATCAGAAATTAGCAGATGGATTACTAGTTGAAATTGAATTGGACACGAAAATTATTGATTTGAAAAAATACACTTGCTTGCTTGATTCTAAAAACTACCTGTTACTGGTGATATTTTTATTGCTGGCCTTTGCTGTGCAAAGTCAGAGTCTTTCAGATATACAAAACCTTAAAGTGGATAATTTGTCCGATGCTCAAATAGAACAATTGATCAAGCGGGCAGAATCAAGTGGCCTTACCACCAATCAGTTGACAGCTTTGGCAAGAGAGCGAGGTATGCCGGCATTGGAAGCGGCCAAATTGAGCAAGCGTATCAGTGAGCTTCAGATGTCCGTCATGTCACCAAGCGAAGGTCTAAATGGAGCCAATTCCAGATCTGTCAATGGATTTCAAGAACCTGATATGTTTGACTCCATTCGCAGGTCTGACCCCTACTATGACTTGACTGTAAAGCAGAAGAAGATTTTCGGATACAAACTGTTTCATAATCGGGAGCTGAACTTTAGCCCGAGCTTAAGCATCCCCACGCCACAGTCCTATGTGATAGGTTCAGGAGATCAATTGCTACTGGATGTATACGGGGCGTCACAGCAATCCTATGATTTGAGTGTTACTCCGGAAGGAAGAGTTTTTATACCCAATGTAGGCCCGGTACAAGTAGCAGGATCCAGTATTGAAGCAGCCACCGTGAGAATCAAAACATCCCTCGGTAGAATATACTCTGGATTGAATGGTGCTAACGCTAATACTTTTATTCAATTAAGGCTGGGAAATATTCGCTCGATCAAAGTTTCAATGGTAGGAGAGTTGACCAAACCTGGTACCTACACCTTGCCATCTTTTGCGACAGTTTTTAATGGACTATATGCAGCTGGAGGGCCCAATGAAAATGGTGCTTTTAGAAAGATTCAAGTGTATAGGGACAGTAGACTAGTGGCGACGGTGGATATTTATGAATTTCTCTCCAAAGGGGATCAAAATTCAAATATCACCCTTCAAGACAATGATGTAGTGATAGTCCCTCCGGTAGAAACCCGCATTGAAATCATAGGCCCAGTACGAAGGGAAGGTCTTTTTGAAGTGAAGCCTAGCGAGTCCCTGGCAGACTTATTTATCTATACGGGTGGATTCACTAGTGTGGCCTACCGCGATAGAGTCACTGTGCGTCGAATAGAAAACAATCAGCGTAAGGTAGTGGATGTTCCTTCCGGGGAGTTTGATTCTTTTTCACTAAAGGACGGAGATGAAATATTAATTGGAGAGGCATTAGAGAGGTTTTCTAATCGAGTTCAAGTAACTGGATCTGTCACACGTCCCGGTGAATATTCATTGGATGAAAGTGGATTGACTGTCAAAGGACTCATTGAAAAGGCTCAGGGGCTAAAACCGGAAGCATTTTCTACCAGAGCTACTTTGTACAGAACTAGTGCTGATTTGACTTTGGCAGCAGAGCCGCTTGATCTGAAAGGTATATTGAATGGAACTGCTCAGGATGTGCCTTTGAAGAATGAGGATCTTTTGTTTGTGCCTAGTAGATATGATATTCAAGAAGAGTACTATGTGAAAATATCCGGGGAGATTAATTATCCGGGCACCTACCCTTTCGCATCTGATATGACCGTAGGAGATCTTATTTTAAGGTCAGGGGGAATGTTAGAATCGGCTACAAATTCTTCCATAGAAATAGCTCGACGAGTTAGGGATGCTTCTTCAAGTAAAATTGCGGAGATCAAGACCATAGCCATTGACCCAAACTTAGAATTGACAGCCGAAGAGAGAAATCAACCTCTCCAGCCTTTCGACCATGTTTTTATCAGAAGAAGTCCGGGATTTGAAAGGGAGCAATTGATAAGTATCCAAGGTGAAGTAATTTATCCAGGAGATTTTGCGATAGCAGCTGTAAACGAACGAATCTCGGATGTAATCAAACGTGCTGGCGGAATTACTCAATACGCCTATCCCAAAGGGGCAAGTTTGATCAGGAGAACTGTCTATTACAAAGGTCCAACGGAAGAAGAGATACGCCAAAAAACACTTAAAGAAATCCGATCAAGTTTGGATCCTGAAACAACAAGGAATACGAACGAAGCAGAAGAACTTTTGTATGAAAGGATAGACAAAAAGCTAGCTCAAAATGAACTTGAGAAGTATAAAAGAGAGCAAGCTGAGCAAAAGCGAAAACTTTTTGAAATCAGTCCTGTCTATGATACGCTAAGACAAGACTCTGCAATCACTTCTATGCGGTTGAAGGAACAGGATTTTGTAGGGATAGATTTGGGGTATATTTTGGATCATCCCGGATCAGATGAGGACTTGATCCTCCTGGAAGGAGATATACTTCAAATCCCCAAAGAACTGCAAACTGTACGAATGGTAGGGGAGGTCTTATTGCCTACGACCACCAGATTTAGCAGGAATAATAGCCTTAGAAATTATATATCAAAAGCCGGGGGTTTTACCGAGGAAGCTAGACGAGGAAAGACCTATGTAGTCTATGCAAATGGAGATGCCAAGAGAACCTATAGTTTCATAGGATTAAAGTTTTATCCTGAAATAGAGCCGGGAGCAGAAATCGTGGTGCCCAAAAAACCACAACGAACAAGGCTTAGTGCAGCAGGATGGATAGGACTAGCATCAAGTTTAGCGACTTTAGGTATTCTAGTTGATAGATTGTTACCATAATTTTATCACCAATATTTCATGAAAATCACAGTAGTAGGCACCGGCTATGTAGGCTTGGTATCAGGAGCATGTTTTGCAGATGTAGGAATAGAAGTCACCTGTGTTGACATCGATCAAAATAAAATAAATAAGCTTAAAAATGGCATCATGCCAATTTACGAGCCTGGGCTGGAGGAGCTCGTAATTCGGAATTATAAGAGCGGAAGGCTTAAGTTCAGTACCGATTTGGGTGAAGCCATTCAAGGCGCATCAGTTGCTTTTATAGCGGTGGGTACGCCTCCTGGTGAAGATGGATCTGCGGATCTAAAGTATGTCCTTGCCGTGGCAGATGAGATCGGCACTAAAATGACCGATTATATAGTAGTTGCGACCAAAAGCACAGTTCCTGTGACTACTGGCGAGAAAGTTCGTGCCTCAATCAAAAATGCGTTGAACAAAAGAGGTTCTGATCTACCGTATGCAGTAGCTTCAAATCCTGAATTCTTGAAAGAAGGCGCGGCAGTCGAAGACTTTTTGAAGCCGGATAGAATTGTGATTGGTGTAGATGATGCCCGTGCAGAGGAGATTATGAAGCGTCTGTATAAGCCCTTCCAGCTTAGCGGCGAGCGTATCATCTACATGGATATTCCATCCGCGGAGATGACCAAATATGCTGCGAATGCCATGCTGGCTACCAAGATTTCATTTATGAATGATGTAGCAAACCTATGTGAGCTGGTAGGAGCTGATGCGAATATGGTGAGAAAAGGAATTGGGTCCGATCCGAGAATCGGGAATAAGTTTATCTATCCAGGTGTAGGCTACGGTGGATCTTGCTTTCCTAAAGATGTAAAAGCGATCATCAAAACAGCAAAGCAGTATGGCTATGACCTGAGAGTACTACAGGCCGTGGAAGATGTAAATGACGATCAGAAGCATATTCTTGCCAATAAAGTAAAAGCTCGCTTTGGAGAAGATTTGACAGGTATGACCTTTGCAATGTGGGGTTTGAGTTTCAAGCCAAATACCGATGACATGCGTGAGGCACCAGCAGGAGTGATTATTGATGAGTTGAGAGCAGCGGGAGCTGCAGTGAAAGCCTACGATCCTGTGGCAATGGATGAAGCTAGAGAACATTACATTTTCGATAAGGTGACTTATTGCAAGGATGCCTACGAAGCCTTGGTGGATTGTGATGCCTTACTTTTGGTCACAGAATGGTCTGAGTTTCGAATACCCAGCTGGGATGTAGTAGGTAAACTTTTGAAAAACAAAGTAATATTCGATGGTAGAAATATATATGATAAAAAGTACCTGAAAACTTTGGGTTTTGAAGCTCAGGGGATCGGATCTAAGTAATAATAATTGCCTTTGGGTTTTGCTCAAGGGCAATACTATGTTTTGACGAATAGAAATCAATGATCGTAGCGGGTGCCGGTGGACATGGATTAGAAGTAGCTTTTCTCCTCCAAGAATTGGGCTTTACTTCCTCTGAAATATATTATTTTGATGAAGATGTATCCAAAGCAGAATATTCATCAGAAAAAGATTCTTTGATTTTGGAAGGGGATGCGTTGAACAGCAAATTGAAGCAAGATCCGAGATTTGTGCTTGGTGTAGGGAATCCTAGCTTTAGAGAAAAGTTGTTTCACTTCCTCACCAAGCTGGGAGGAACCCTGTATGGCATGAGTTGCGTTGCTAAACCAGCATCCGGTAATTCAACTATTGTTTTTGATGCAATGCCTTACAGCTTCATTGGCCCGGATACTAAAATTGGTTTGGGCGTTTTAGTCAATACCAGAGCTCATGTACATCATGAATGCGTTATTGGAGATTTTAGTGAAATCGGCCCCGGAGCGATGCTTTTGGGAGGGTGTAAAATCGGTAAGAAATGTAGAATCGGAGCCGGAGCTGTAGTATTACCGGGAGTAGAATTAGGTAATGAGGTGATTGTAGGAGCTGGAGCAGTGGTGACTAGATCAGTTTTACACCAAAGTGTGTTAGTTGGAATACCAGCACAGCCAGTCACATGATTTTCAGTAGATTTATTTTTTATTTCCATTCTATACAAGTTACTCATGCCCTCAAATGATCAGTCACAAATGGAACTAAACTATCTGGAGTTGATCCGGAAAATATTCTCTTATAAAAGAAGATTGCTTGCATTTACTTTGGCAGGACTTCTATTGGGAATCCTCATTGCTTTTACCAGTCCCAAAGAATATACTTCTTCTTCTTTAGTAATCCTGGAAGAGTCTGAAAGTACAGGGCAGTTTGGGCAAATGGGAGCTTTGGCAGGTTTGGCAGGAATCTCTATTCCTCAAATGCAAGGGGATCAGACTAGATTAAGTGCTGAATTGTTTCCAGACGTGATCCATAGCAGGGATTTTTTGCTGGATATCATGAAGGAAGGATTCTATTTTCAATCCAAAAATATGGAGATGACTTTGGAGGAATATTATGCGGAGGAGAGGCCCGGTAATATTGTAAAGAAAACTATTGACTTTATTTTTAGTATTCCAGCCCGTGTAATTGGTGTTTTTTCATCCAATGATCTAAACTCAACCCTAGCTGAAACTAGCGATTCAGAATCAGTAGAACTCGGGTATGTGGCGGTGACCTCACAGGAAAATTATGTTTTGAGGCAGCTCAAAGAGCGGATAACCATTGACGATCAAATGAAATTGATTGAACTCAATGTCTCTATGCCTGAACCTAAAATCTCCGCCCAAGTAAATGCTTTGGTATTGGCAAGACTGATCGATTACGTGACAAATTATAAGACTGTAAAACAGAAAATAAACCTTGAGTTTGTGGAAGAGAGAGTTGAGGAAGCTCAAGTTAAGTTTCAGGAATCTCAGTTAAAGCTTGCTTCTTTTAGAGATTCCAACCAAGGTATTATTTCGAGACGGGCGATGACCAAAGAAGAACAATTGCAGTTTGAGTTTAATATCTCTTTTAATATTTACAATACATTGAAGCAGGAACTTGAGCAAGCGACTATTCAACTCAAAAGAGAAACTCCTGTATTTACGGTCATGGAGAAAGCAAGTATTCCACTAGGACCAAGTAAACCCAACAAGCCTTTGATTATTATTTTCAGTATGTTTCTTGGGATTTTTATAGGTGTATTGTTTGCTATCTATCAGATCCTTCTTTCTCAAATAAGTAAGTAATCCAAGTATGAGTTCTATACAAATGGTGGACTTGAAGTCCCAATATGAAGTAATTAAAACTGAAATAGATCAGGCCATTCAAGGGGTTATTGATACTACCGCTTTTATTAATGGATCTCAGATAAAGGAATTTTCTAATGCGCTGTCTATTTATACTGGAGCGAAGTATGTAATTACTTGCGGCAATGGAACCGATGCCCTTCAGATTGCGATGATGGGCTTGGATTTTCAGCCTGGGCAAGAGGTGATTGTTCCTGCTTTTACCTATGTTGCGACTGCAGAAGTTATTGCATTATTAGGATTGAAGCCGGTTTTTATCGATGTGATTGGGGATACATATGAGCTCGATATCAGTCAATTAGAGTCCAAATTATCTTCTAAAACTGTAGGGATAGTGCCGGTGCACCTCTATGGCCAATGCTCCAATATGGAAGAGATTTTGGCTTTTGCCAGAAATCACAAACTCAAAGTGATTGAAGATACTGCCCAGGCAATAGGTGCGGAATACACCTTTTCGGACGGCCGAGTGATGCAGGCAGGCACTATGGGAGATGTGGGGACTACTTCATTTTTCCCATCCAAAAACCTAGGATGCTATGGAGATGGAGGTGCTATGTTCACCAATGACGCGGACCTGGCAGAGAAACTCCGTATGATTGCCAATCACGGCCAAAAAAAGAAATACCATCATCACATAGTCGGCGTTAATTCCCGCCTTGATACTTTGCAAGCTGCTATTTTGAATGTAAAACTAAAGCACTTGGATAGGTATTCAGTATCCAGAAATCAGGTGGCAGATACTTATGATGCAGCTTTTTTGGGACACCCTAATGTGAAAATCCCTGTTAGAGTACCCAATTCTACGCATGCTTTTCACCAGTACACCGTACAAATCGAAGGCGTAAGCCGTGATGAATTAAAAGCATACTTAGCTGAGAATGGAGTGCCATCCATGGTTTATTATCCTCTTTCTTTGCATCAACAGGAGGCATATAGGGATTTGGGATTCAAAAACGGGGATTTTCCTGTATCTGAATCACTTTGTCTCAAGGTGCTATCCCTTCCGATTCATACAGAGATGAACACTGAAGATCAGGCTTATATTATTGAAACGATAAAAGGGTTTTTTAAATGAAGGAATATTTTGCACATGAAAGTGCTTACATAGATGAAGGCTGCGAAATCGGTGCCGATACAAAAATCTGGCATTTTTCACACATTATGCCAAATTGTAAGATTGGACAGCGATGCAACATAGGCCAAAATGTAGTGGTTTCGCCGCAAGTGGTACTTGGGGACAATGTGAAGGTTCAAAACAATGTGTCCATTTACACCGGAGTAACTTGCGGTGATGATGTGTTTTTAGGCCCTTCCATGGTTTTCACCAATGTAATCAATCCAAGAAGTGCAGTCAATCGCAAGTCTGAGTATGCCAAAACCTATGTGGGAAATGGCGCAAGTATCGGAGCTAATGCCACTATAGTCTGCGGGCACGATATTGGATCTTTCGCCTTTATCGGTGCAGGGTCAGTGATTACGAAGAATGTGCCTGCCTATGCATTGATGGTGGGGAATCCGGCCAAACAAATTGGGTGGATGAGTGAATTTGGAAATAGATTAGAATTTGATGAGCAGGGTCATGCGGAATGCAAGGAGACAGGGGACCGCTATTTGCTTATCAATAATGAGGTAATAAAGCGTTGAGTATGAAAAATTTTGCCTTGATAGGTGCAGCGGGCTATATCGCCCCTAGACATATGAAAGCTGTTAAAGACACTGGAAATGTGCTGCTGGCAGCTTATGATAAATTTGATAGCGTGGGAGTGATGGATAGTCATTTTCCGGATGCTGATTTTTTTACTGAATTTGAGCGATTCGATAGGCATGTAGAGAAGCTGAAACGCACCCATAAACCAATTGATTTTGTGAGTATTTGCTCGCCAAATTACTTGCATGATTCCCATATCCGCTTTGGATTGCGCGTGGGAGCAGATGTCATTTGTGAAAAGCCGCTGGTATTAAACCCTTGGAATATTGATGCATTGTCTGACGTGGAAAAGGTGCATGGCACTAGGGTTTATAATATCCTTCAGCTTAGGCTGCACCCTTCTATCATAGCGCTAAAGAAAAAGATAGAAGAAGGCCCTAAGGATAAAATCTATGACATTGATCTAGCGTATATTACCTCTAGGGGGCATTGGTATTATACTTCCTGGAAAGGGGATGTGAGTAAGTCCGGTGGGATTGCAACCAATATAGGTGTTCACTTTTATGACATGTTAACCTGGGTTTTTGGAGCTGTCAAGAAAAATGTGGTGCATGTGCATACTCATGATCGGGCTTCCGGATATTTCGAACTGGAGAAAGCTCGTGTGCGCTGGTTCCTGAGTATCAATGCGGAGACTTTGCCCGATTCTGTAAAGGCAAAAGGAGGCAGAACCTATCGCTCGCTGACGATGGAAGGTCAGGAGATAGAGTTCTCTGATGGGTTTACCGAATTACATACGCATAGTTACCAGCATATTTTGGACGGCCATGGATTCGGATTAGAAGAAGCCAGACCTAGTATCGAGATAGTTCACGATATCAGGCATATGGAGCCAATTGGACTAAAAGGAGATTATCACCCCTTGGCCAGAAGCCCTTTGTCGAAGCATCCTTTTTCGCCTTCTTAAAAAAGGTGGATTTTAAAATCAAGGAGTAAAAAAGTGCTTCACACAAAGAACCCCAAAAGTCTTTGGTAGCCTAATACAAGTATTGAATTCAAAATCACAGGTTTAATTCCCCTACTATTTAATGATTCCATTTAACAAGCCATTTATAACAGGGAAGGAACTGGCTTATATTGAAGATGCAGTAGCATCAGGTAAACTTTCTGGAAACGGGAAATATACCCGATTGGCTCAAACTTTTTTTGAAGAAAAGTATCAAATCAAGAAAACACTACTGACCACTTCTTGCACCGATGCTTTGGAGATGGCGGCTATCCTGATAGGGATAGAACCAGGGGATGAAGTGATTATCCCGAGTTACACTTTTGTGTCCACTGCGAATGCTTTTGTGCTCAGAGGGGCTAAAATCGTATTTGCAGATAGTAGATCCGATCATCCTGGCGTAGATGAGGAGAGCTTAAAGTCTCTAATCACACCGAAAACAAAGGCTATCGTACCCGTTCATTATGCTGGTGTGGCTTGTGATATGGATATGATTATGGACTTGGCTGCAGCGCATAATTTGTACGTGATAGAAGATGCCGCACAAGCGATAGATTCATGCTACACATCCCGGACTGGCAAGAAATCACCACTGGGTTCTATTGGTCATCTAGCCACCTTTTCCTTTCACGAAACAAAGAATATTTCATCTGGAGAAGGTGGTTTGCTGGCTATTAACGAGGAGCAATTTATAGATCGCGCTGAGATTATTTGGGAAAAAGGCACGAATAGAGCCTCCTTTTTCAGGGGTGAAATTAATAAATATGGCTGGGTGGACATTGGTTCTTCCTTCTTGCCATCAGAGATCACGGCGGCCTTCCTATGGGCACAGCTTGAGCATTTATCCGATATTCAAGCCAAGCGAATTCAAATCTGGAAAAGGTACAATTCTCATTTCAATCCCAAACTTGGATCATTTGGAATTAAGACACCTTCGATCCCTAGCTTTGCAGACAATAATGCGCATATGTATTATATCCTGGCAAAAAATGGCCGACAGCGCGATTTTATCCTAAAAAAGATGAAGGAAGCTGGAGTTTTGGCTGTCTTTCATTACCTCAGCCTGCACAAGAGTGAGTTTTTTAAGAATTGTCACGATAGCAGAATTTTGCCATTTTCGGATTTATATTCGGAGCGGCTGATCAGAATGCCTTTTTTCTTTGAATTGACTATGGAGCAGATAGATCAGATTAGTCAGACTTTACTCGGTATTTTGGAAGAATATGAGTATTGAAAATCTCGTCTTTCTTCCCGATTCCCCATATACTGAATGGATAATCAACAGGTCGGAAGAATTATTTCCAGGACTCAATAAATATTTGGTAGTAGTAGAAGATGTTACCAAACCGACCAGATTCACTAATCCTGAGATTTTGGTGATTGAAAATGGAAACTTGGAAAACAACCCTGTTGTCTCTGAGTTAGCTAGTTTCAAACGTGTAATCGTAAATTACCACACCCCCTTTATAGGCCATTTTTTAAATCGGCGAAAGTCCGAATTAAGTCACGCTAAATTGATATGGATTATTTGGAGTGGAGATTTGTATAAGCATCCTAGTTTCCTCTCAAAGGCCTATACCCGCAGGACAATGGAAGTATTGCCTCCGGAGAAGATCGTCCAAGCTTGGAAAAAATCCCTTCATCATCGCATTTTGCAGGCTTTAGGCAAGCCCAATAAATACAGTTTCAATAAGTCATTTTCCAACTTTGACTTTGTCGCTTCCATTTTCGAAAAAGACGTCATGGAAGCTGAGTCCGTATTGGGGGTAAAAGCCAAATGGATCCGATTTGCTTTCTTGTCTTTACAAGAGATGTTTTCGGAAGAATATCTGAAAAATAAACCAGTATTAGGAAGTAAAATAATGGTGGGTCACTCAGGTTCTCCTGAAAACAATCACTTGGATGTGTATCATCAAATCCATAGTCTTCTGCCCGAAAATAAGGTGACCATACTTAGTCCTTTGTCCTATGGCAACCAGACTTACATAGCAGCAGTAAAGGCTATGGGAGAAAATTATTTTGGAGATAAATATGAGACATTAGACGATTTTATTCCCCGCGAAATCTATTACCACAAGCTAGCTGAGGCATCTGTTGCTATTTTCAACCATAAAATACAGCAGGCTTTTGGTAATATACTAGGTCTGATTTTTATGGGGGTCAAAGTTTTTCTTAACCCGGAAAACCCGGTTTTTATTGAATTGAATAGCCATAACATTAAGGTGTTTGATTACGCTAAGATGACTCAGGATGACTTGTTGAATCCCTTGTCCGCTGAGGATGTAGATACCAATAGAGCAATTATAGGTTTGCTGTTTAAAGAAGAAAAGATCCGCGATTATTACCGTGATCTGTACATCGTCTGATGACGGTAATCAAAAACATCAAAAATCTGGCTTCGGACAGCATGATCTACGGACTTGCTGGGATAGCCACTAGGGTAATGGGAGTGATACTGACTCCACTCTATACGAGGGTATATTCTCCTGAGGATTATGGGGTTTTTGGGTTGGTAAATAATGCGTATTCTCTGATTGCCTTACTTTTAATATTGAGTTTGGACAATTCCACGGCGCGCTGGTTTTACGACACTGATGACTATGCATACCGGAAAAAGATCATAAGCACCTGGTTTTGGTTTTATTTGCTGATATCCATTGTCTTAGCTGGTTTTTTCTTTTTTACAGCCTCTTATTGGTCTCAGTTTATCTCCTACAATTCTGAGGAGGCCATACAATACATTCAAATTCTTTCTTTTTCTCTTCCTGTCTCCGTAGCGACAGTGGTGGCTACCAAAGTGCTGAGATTTGAAAAGAAGCCCAAAAGCACGGTGTTGCTTACTTTTTTGCAAGCCTTATTTTTGATCCTTGCCAATGTGATTTTTGTTTTAATTCTTGACCAGGGATTACAAGGTGCCTTCACGGCGAGGTTAGTAGCATTTGTGTTGATGGTTCCCTTGTCCATGTACTACCTGAAGCGCTGGCTGGAGAACGTGAAACTGTCTGATTTCCGCCTGTTGAGGAAAATGATTGCCTATAGCCTTCCATTTCTACCGGCAAGTCTTTCTATTTGGGTGATCAATTTATCCGCAGTGTTCTTCTTAAATGGAAAGGTTTCTGATGAAGACTTGGGACTGTTCCAGATAGCTTTTGCCATCGCCGGATTCAGCGGTATTGCTGTCAATGCCTTTCAGCAAGCTTGGTCGCCTTTTGCATTTTCCATAATTCACCAAGAAAATGCTAAGGAAACTTACGGGAAAATCCTCCTTGCATATCTCTTACTGATAGGTTCTCTTACGCTGCTGGCATCCTTATTTGCGCTAGAGGCACTGATGATTATTGCCACTCCGGCTTATTATGGTGCTGCTGCCATTGCCAGTATTTTGGTCTTTAGTAGCTTGTTTGCAGGCCTTACTACTATTGCGGATTTAGGATCCGCTATTTGTAAAAAAACAGCACCGCTTGGGATTGTTTACTCTGTTTCCTCGGTCATTTTAGTCTTGCTCAATATTTATTTTATACCCATCTATGGCGTATATGGAGCTGCACTTGCAGTTTGTGTTTCTCAATTTTTAACACCCGTTTTTGTGTTTTATGTCTCGCAGAAATCTTACCCAATTCCCTATGACTTCCTAAGGGCTGTATGCTTTATGCTTCTATTATTTACAGTAGCATTTCTGGGATATTACTTGTCCGGAGATGTATCTGTGATCCTAGCACTACTGATTAAGATTGGCAGTTTTGGCTTCTTTTCGATGGTTTCTATTTTGTTATTTAAGCGAGAGTTTTTGTTTTTGAAAAGATTAGTGAGTAACCGATTGGGCAAATCATAATTTTGTCTAAAAGCTTTTCGTTCCAATGACGACAGTTACCCGAATAAAAAAAATAGTTTACCTGGCTTCCTTGGACAAGCGTCAAAGTCCGGGTGTATTCAAAAAGATTTTGGGCACGGTGGCAGGTGCACAGCAAGCTGGCTATAACGCTAGTTTAAAACTACTGGATACCAAACCGGGATTTTTAAAGAAATTTGTAGAGGAAATCGACCAAGCCGATGCGGATATCTTAATTATCAGAAGTCTCTGTCAATACAATTTTTATTTAATTCCAGCCTTTCGGCGCGCCAAAGCCCAAGGCAAAAAGATAATTCTGGATGTGCCGACTCCAAATACTGTCGCAGTAAGTGAATTGGCAGATGGGAATGCAGGCTGGAAAAGAAAGGCAAAAGACCTGGCGTATCTGATCCTATCGGGGCCAGTGCCATTTTGGTTCGTTTCCCAAATATTGCAATATGCCGAAGAAGGAAGGTGGTTTTCTTTAGGAAACAGAGGAAGAACTTCCCTAATAGGCAATGGAATACAAGTAGCGTCAGTACCTGTACGGTCGAAGATCCCGCTTTTTGATGGTTCTTCATTGAAGTTGATCTGTGTAGCCTCTTTGAATTACTGGCACGGAATAGATCGCTTGATTCAAGCTATCGCCACTTTCAATGCGGAGGAAAATAGCATGAAGGTTCATCTGAAAATCATAGGTAATGGAGCCTCCTTGTCCAGTTTGCAAGAGTTGACAGAAGCCTTGGAAGTGCAGGAATACGTTTATTTTTCGGGTTTTTTGGAAGGTGAGGAGCTGTATAGAGAATATGAGACTGCACACCTGGCGGTAGGGTCTTTGGCTCTGTTCCGTAAGAAATTACAAGCAGCCTCGGAGCTGAAATCCAGAGAATATTGTGCCGTGGGCATTCCATTTGTAGTAGTGGGTGATGATCCTGATTTCCCCCGGGGTACGCTGTTTAGGACACAGCTGCCTAATCGGGAAAACTTGAGCGATCTCACTGATTTTTTCAGAAGTTTTAATTCGAATTACTTAGTATTTACACCAAATGAACTCAGGAAATATGCCTGCGAGAATTTGGATTTTTCTGTAAAAATCAAAGAAATACTAAAATCCGTAAAAGATTGAGTCAGCATAGAACCTTGATCCTTTTGACCCAAAAATTCCCTTTTGAATCTGGGGAGGAATTCTTGGCCACTGAACTTACTCACCTTGAACAAGCTTTTGATCGTGTAATAATCATACCCACAGCTGTGAGAGATTTCTCGCATCAACGAGCTACTGGGAAAAACACTCAAATCAGGATTGTAAAAAACCCTGATTCAGTCCATGCAATAGCAACGGCTTTTATAAGCAGACTTTTTCTAACGCTTCGCTTACTCAGCTCCGAACTGAATAAATCTGGTTGGAATCTCAAGCTTTTGAAGTATTACATCTATCATATTCCTTTTGCCCTTCAGATCAAGTCAATAATTTCTAAAGAACTCGATTCAACTGGAGAGTTTGTCCTTTATTCTTATTGGATGGACACCAATGCATTCG
This sequence comes from Algoriphagus persicinus, assembly GCF_035156415.1. NCBI lineage: Bacteria > Pseudomonadati > Bacteroidota > Cytophagia > Cytophagales > Cyclobacteriaceae > Algoriphagus > Algoriphagus persicinus. The sequence goes on along the minus strand of NZ_JAYEEY010000004.1, from coordinate 36,304 downwards.
CTTCTTCTTTATTTAAAAAAGATTCTCCGGAAATAAAGTTAGTAGTCAAAAGCCATGGAGGTGATCTCTATAATGAGCGGCAGCCATCCGGAGCAGTGGCTTTTAGGGAAACGGTATATGCAGCAGCAGATTCACTTATTTTCATCTCCGAACATGGATACAACTATGCTTCAACTCACTATCCAAAGTACGCTTCGAAAATGAAGGTGTTTAGGTTGGGAGTAGAGGATAATGCTACAACTCCAACTTTTGACTTTTCCAAATCCTTTCACATCGTATCCTGCTCTAGCTTAATTCCTCTCAAAAGAGTGAATCTCATAGCAGAGGTGTTGAATAACTGTAGTGTACCTATTAACTGGACTCACTTTGGCGGAGAAGAATCAGCCATCACGGCGTTGAAGAATAGCCTGCCAAAACTCAGGAATGATATGGAAATAACCTGGAAGGGTAAAGTGAAAAATGAGAATGTCCAATCCTATTATGCTAGCCAACCCATAGATCTACTAATTAATTTAAGTTCCTCCGAAGGTATTCCAGTATCAATGATGGAAGCTCTATCTTTTGGGATTCCTGTATTTGCCAATGCAGTAGGAGGTATATCCGAAGTAGTTCAAACCGACACAGGTATGCTTATACCAGATGGATTATCTGCCAAAGAAATCGCTTCTCGTTTGGATCAATTTCTCCTAAGTGGAAAAACCAGAAATGAAGAATTCAGAATTGGAGTAAGACGATTTTGGTACCAGAACTATTCGGCGGAACAAAATCATCAAAAGTTGATCACGCATTTAAATACACAGACCTTCACTAGGTCATTCCCTACGGAATGAAGAACATACTTCTCATCTCCAATTACTTTACCCCATGTACGCTGACTCCTTCTCAGCGTATTACTTTTTGGGCTCAAAACATGCATCGTCTTGGATATTTGCCGACGGTCATTACTAGAGACTGGACTTCCGAAACCCGATCCCATCAAGACACCAAACGTCCACTTGGGGATAAGGTAAGACATGAAGTGTTTGATACGCATGAGGTTTATTATCTTCCGTTTCGACCAGGGATATTGGATAGAGCTTACTTAACTTTTGGGGAATCAGCCTTACGCCCTTTGTTTTTAGTGGCTAAGCTATTAGATGTGTTCTTAGCACGTTTTACACTGAATTTCACCTCTTTCGCCAATTTCCTTCCTTTTATTAAAGAGCTTCTAAAGAAGAAGAATTTTGATGCAGGCATTATATCTGGCGAACCTTTTTATCTATACAGAATAGGATATTCCCTAAAAAAGGATTTCGAATTAAAATGGATAGCAGATTATAGAGACGATTGGAGTACGAATGAGCTTCAGATGGAAAAGTCTGGGGGAGCAGTTCGAAAATGGATAGCAAAAGTAGAGTCTGACTATGAGAAGCAATGGGTAGGTACTGCCGATTCAGTGATCTCAGTAAGTCAAGTTTATACTGATCGATTAGCTATGTTTCTCGACAAAAAAGGGCACACCATAGAAAATGGCTTCGAGGAAGAACTTCTTTCGATCAAATCCCAGCCTTTGTTCCAAGAGTTTACCGTCATCTATAGTGGCGTTCTTTATCCTTCTCAGGATTTATCACAAATATTTGGTGCCCTACAGTTGGCTAAAAATGCTACTGAACCTTTTCGTCTTATATTTCTCGGGGCAGGATATGATGTAAAGGAGAGAAGAAGGATAGAAGAAATGGTTCCTATGGAACTGAAGCAATATGTGGAAGTTACTGATCGGTTACCTAGGGAAGATGCCTTAGTGGAACTTCAAAAGTCCCATGCTTTTTTGGCGATGGCTTATGGGAACATGAAGGGCATACCCAGCAGTAAGCTATATGAATATATGGCTTTGGGTAAACCTGTAATTCTTTGTCCATCTGATGGAGATATAATGGCGAAAATGCTAGGTGAAGCTGGATTAGGTTTCACTGCAAATTCAGCTGAAGAGTGCTTTGAGCAAATAGAGCATATTAGAGGCATTTACAGGAATGGTCAAATTGAAGAATTAAAAGAGCTTTCTAAGTCCAAAATTGCCAAGTATTCTCGGTTTAGTCAGTTGCAGCAAATCAAGGAGGTGCTAGGTGACTAGTTCAGTACTAGCAATCCAATCGACAAGAGCGATCGGCAAAACTAGTTTGATCCTATTTGTCTTTCTGATCTCCTGTTCCAAGCTGATCAGTTTGCCTTTGGATAAAGCTGCGATGTTAGGAGTGTTGGCTTTGCTGCTATTCAATCAGATTTTTCTAAGAAAAACTTTTTCCGCCAGATTGCTTTTTCCGATTATCGGCCTGGCATCCTACTGCTTGCTACCTTATTTGTTAAATCTACCAGATTCCTCATTAATCATCTTTTTTCCAGTCTTAGGGCTGTTTTTTGCCGGGCTAGCAGCGGAAGAGGAAGAGTTTCTGGATATCCTCTATTGGGGGCTATTTCTACATATCTGTGTAGGAATTCTGTTTGTGTTTAGCAGTTATTTGATAGGGTTAAACTCTCATGTCCACCCAATGTATGACAAGGGATTGCCTTTCCTACATGCTGCTAAAGGATTCACTACAACTGTGCAGTCCTACGGTACTTTATTGATCAGCTGGTTTTTAATTTATTATTGGAAGAAGGAAAAAGGGCAAACAGGAAAACTAGAATCCCTGGCTTTTTGGGTGGCTATTTTGGGATTGATTCTCACGTTCAATAGAAATACCTTCGTTATTTTCTACCTCATACTTTTTTTCAAGCATAGAAAAATATTCATTCTGACTGTGGTATTAGCAGTGCTGTTTTATAGCTATTATTTCGAATTTATCAATAAACTAGTATTCAACGTGAATACCTTGAACTCTAGGGCCGACCTACTTCAGGCATTTAGGATATCATTCTTTGAGCAATCTGGTTGGAAAGACTACCTCATTGGCCATGGCAATAATATGGTGGATGATGTGATCGCCCGAACGACTATGTACCGCACCGGCTATATAGAAAATGGAACTTCTATGCTTCTTTATACCTATGGATTTATAGGATATTTAGCCTACTTGATGGCTGTGATGCTCATGTCAGTTTTGTTTTTCATTCGGGACAAAGTCTTTTATGCTGCTATGTTCTTCTACATTTTCATCATTGCGCAGCAATTTACCCATGAGTTTTATGCCACGACACTCTATCTGATGATCAGTGTCTTTCTTATCATTTTAAATTCAAAAACCACTAGTGCCTCAAAGGATCGTATTTTTTCACTTGCTGAATAATTATACGGGTAGCCCCCAGATCTTGTCAAGCGTGATTAGTATTGCGCAAAACATGGGTGATCAGGTGAAGCTTTATACTAGTAGCTCCGAAGGGTTTTTGTCAGGATTTAAAAGCAATAACAATTTCTACAAGAGATCAGAATACAGAATCCTTACCCTCTTTTCATTCTTTATTAGCCAGTTTTTATTAGCTATAAAGTTGTTATTTGAAAATAGGAAAGATGAAATCTATTATGTGAATACCATTCTGCCCTTTGGAGCAATACTCATGGGAAGATTGCTGGGGAAAAGAGTAATCACGCACGTGCATGAGTATGAAATTAGTCCCAAACTCCTGAGTGATTTCTTGTTTTGGGTGGTTCGCACATTTTCTTCTGAAGTAATAATAGTCTCGAAGTTTCTACAAACCAACCCTAACTTGGAAGGCGCCAATATTATTGTGATTTATAATTGTGTCACTAGTGAATTTGAGACGAAATCAAAAGGCTTTGTTAAGACTTCGCTAGCTTTTGAGGTATTGATGCTGGCTTCTCTCCGCCCATATAAGGGCTTAAGTGAGTTTATTGAGCTTGCTAGGAGTGTTCCTAAAGTGATTTTTACCTTAGTTCTCAGTGATGATAAAAGAGAAGTGGATCAATTTCTTGCTAAGGAATCCCTGCCTTCAAATATTCAGATTTACCCAGTTACCAAGGACGTACATACTTTCTATAGCAAAGCATCCCTAATCTTAAATCTTGCCCATCCAGACAAATGGGTAGAGACCTTTGGGATGACAGTGTTAGAGGGAATGTATTATGAACTTCCTGCCATCGTTCCAAATGTTGGAGGGATTACAGAACTAGTAGAACCTGGAGTGAATGGTTTTCAAATCAATTATGACGAGTTGGACTTGATCGCCACGGAAATAAATAAGATGGTAAATCACCCTGAATATTGGGAGAGATTAAGCAAAGGCTCCATACAAAAGAGGTCAGATTTTTCACGGGATGTTTTTTCATCGAAAATATCTAAACTGCTACACCAGTGAAGAAAATCACCTTGCTCTTTGTTGTTTGGTTATTTTCGGGGTACCAAGCCCAAGCTCAGCTGAGTGCTTATTTTACAGCATTTGAAGATTTTGGTTCTGAACTTCCGAATAGAAGTGAATTTAAGGTCTGGCGAAATGAAACGCTCATCTTGCCGTTTTTAATCAATACAGATTCCACTAAAGACCTGGATTTTCAATTGAAGGTAAATGGAAAAAACGTTAAGACGGAGGTATTTCAATTACACTTGGTAGAAGGAGATATTTCTGCGGGTAACTGTGGTATTACCAAAAAGAACGGAACCTTTGTCAAGCAAATGTTTCCGGATCGGGCTGAATCAATAGTAGGAAATTCCTTTAAAGTGGAAAGTTCAATTACGTATGGTTTGGTTAAAATTAGCATTTCAGAAAAGCTAAAGCCTGGGAAATATCCTCTGAGGCTGACATTTGAACAAAATGGAAGTACCCAAAAAGTAGAAGCAACCATTCATGTCATTGCTCGTAAGTTGCCCGACTTTGATGAGCTTAATTACGACATGGATTTTTGGCAATTCCCGCTATCGATTTCTACCTATTATGATTTTAAACCCTACTCTGAAGAGCATTGGGAGCAGATAGCTCTCATGTTTGAGCAGCTAAAAGGCTTTAACCAAACTGTAGTAACCACTTCGGTGTTTTATGACCTGTACAATACTTCCATCAAGCCAGTCGAGCAAATGATGATTCAGGTTCGTAAAAAGATGGACGGAAGCTATTCGTATGATTATTCCACCTTTGAAAAATACGTTGAACTCGCTGAGTCCAAAGGTATATCTGAGGAGATAGCTGTTCATAATCTTTTCCCTTGGAACCTTACTTATTTTTATTGTGACGAAGCATCGGCTAGTGTGAAGACATTTAAATCTGAACCCGGTACAGCAGCTTATAATGATTTTTGGAAGCCGTTTTTACTCGACTTCGCCTCTTTTCTCAAGTCCAAAAACTGGATGGACAAGACCGTCTTCTGGGTAGATGAACGTGATATTACTAAGACCGCTTTGTTAGTTAAATACGTGAAGCAACTAGATCCGGCATTTAAGTTTGGATATTCTGGTAGGTTCAGTCCTGGTTTGTCAGAATTAGTTTACGACTATTCACTATCTAGTAATATTGTACTTGATTCGGAAAAGCTGGCACTTAGGAAATCCAAGGGATATAAGACTACTTTTTATACTTCATGCTATGAAGTCCAGCCAAATATGTTGATGGCATCAAATTATGCTGATATTTACTTTTTGGTGATGCTTTCTAAAGCTAGGGGATACGATGGTATGTTGCGCTGGGCGTTTAACCTGTGGTCACCTCAGATTATGGAATCAGCAATATTTTCGGATTTACCTTCTGGCGATAGTCATTTTGTGTATCCTGAAGGGCAGGTTTCCTTGAGGTACTTGATCCTAAAAGATGCCTTAGAAGAAGTGCAAAAAGTAGAGACCAAGGCGAATTCAGCCAAAACTAAAGAACTCTTGACCTCTTATACCCGTTACTTTCTGTTGAATATTGAAAAGGATAGGCTAAATATGGTGAGTGCCATGAAGAATTATTTGAATGATTAAGAAAAAACTTGCGATTGTAGGTATAGTGGGCGTTCCGGCTAACTACGGAGGATTTGAGACTTTAGTAGAATATCTGCTGGATCTACTTCCTAAATTTTATGATATCACCATCTACTGCCAAAGCCAGAGCTACCCTGAAAAGGTGGCTACATATAAAGGGGCAAAGCTGAAATACTTGAATCTGAAAGCAAACGGAGTTCAAAGTGTAATCTATGATTCTGTGTCACTTTGGAAATCCATTAAGGGATTTGACTACATCTTGATTTTGGGCGTTTCGGGCGCCATTACCATTCCCTTTATTAAGCCTTTCACCCGTGCCAAGGTAATTACCCACATTGATGGATTGGAATGGAAGCGAGATAAATGGGGAGCTTTTGCCAAACGTTTTTTGAAGTTTTCCGAAGCAGTGGCGGTGAAGTTTTCGGATGCTATTATTTCAGACAATAAACACATCTATGAATACGTACATCAGGAATATGGCAAAGATTCTCATTTGATTGCTTATGGTGCTAATCATGCCACCACGGTAGATCCTGCTTTATACCAAAAGAAATACTCTTTTATCCATAAGCCTTACATTTTCACGGTCTGTAGAATCGAGCCTGAAAATAATATAGAAATGCAGCTCAAGGTTTTTTCTGAGAATGACTTGGATATCCCCTATGTAATTGTAGGCAACTGGAATTCCAGTGACTATGGCATGCGGCTATATAAGGAGTATTCTACCAAGAAGAATGTCATACTATACAATCCAATCTACACCAGCGAAGAGCTGAATGTATTACGATCAAATTGCCATTATTACCTCCATGGGCATAGCGCAGGGGGAACTAATCCGTCCTTAGTGGAAGCGATGTACCTAGGTCTTCCTATCATAGCGTTTGGCGTGAATTATAACAGAGAGACTACATTCAATCAGGCAATCTATTTCAGCGATTCGAAGGAATTGCTTCAGAAATTATCACGCTTGAAAGAATTTGACAGAGAAGCCATCTCCAGAGATATGTATAAACTTGCCCGTAAAAATTACTCTTGGAAGGCCATAAATAAGAAGTACGTCAATATGTTGAAATCAATTTAGAATTGAGGTATTACTGCTTACTGTGTAGTTGCGCTTTGTGGCTACTCTTTTTTACTTCAGTCTTGTCTCAGACTATTCCGGCTGGTTTCCCAGTCTTGGAAGAAAGTCTCAGAAGGCAACAGCTATTAGGAGCTGAAGAGTTAAAAGAATTCTCTTTTGGGCTAAGACCTATTGTGAGTTTAAAACAGAATCGCTTTGAAGCCTTGGATGATTCCCTGCCAATAAGGAGAAAAAAGGTTCGTCTTGAGCTCTTACCCATCTTGAGCACTACAGTTTTTAACTCCAATAGACCATACGGCTGGGGTAACTTTAGTATGATGAATAGCACTGGAATTCAGTCGCTACTATCACCTGGCGTATATGGGCAAGTACTCTTTTTGAAATTGCAGTTCAGACCGGAGTTTGTTGCAAGTCAAAATAGACCCTATCAGGGATTTGGAGAGAATTATTCGGATAATATCCTTTTCGCCAGATTCAGGTATTGGAATTTTGGAGATCATCCTGAGCGATTTTCAAAGGAGTATAACTCCTTTGCTTGGTGGGGACAGTCCTACGTCAGTTTAAATGTTGGCCCGATAGAACTTGGAGCATCTACCCAGAATATTTGGTGGGGACCCGGACAGTTTAACTCCTTGATTTTCAGTAATAATGCGCGGGGTATGAAACACTTATATCTTCGTACTAGTCGTCCAGCTAATATATTTATAGGAAAAGTAGAGGCCGAGCTGATTATTGGCCGAGCAGAGGATACAGGCATTCTACCTTCCCAAAATGAACGCCTTAATAGTATCTTTGCCAGACCATTTAGGAGTGATTGGCGCTACGTGAGTGGGATCACATTTACGTATCAGCCGGTGTTTTTGCCCAATTTTTTCGCAGGATTTAACAGGACATTCCAGCAATACAATGAAGACGTACCGAATACCTTCCGAGGTAGAATTCCGGTGCTTGAACCCTTTCAAAAAGTTAAGCTTTTCAGCAATAACAATTCAGTAGTCTATGATTCCAAGGGACAAGATCAGCAAATATCATTTTTCTTGAGATATTTCAGCTCAAAAGGTAATTTTGAGGCATACGTGGAATACGGTAAGCAGGATCATAGTTACGATTGGAGAGATTTTATTTTGAGTCCAGAGCATGCCAGAGCCTATCTTTTGGGTTTCTCTAAGCTATTCAATACTGGCAAGAAAGGCGAATTTTATCAGGTAAGGGGAGAAATCGTGCAGCAGGCTGAATCAGTGAACAGGTACATACGGTACCCTGATCTCAACTCCGGAAATACCAGTTGGCATACACATTACCAAGTACGGGGATTTACCAATGAGGGGCAATCTATGGGGGTCGGAATAGGAGTGGGTGGCAATGCTCAGATTCTGGAAGTTTCTAAAGTTTCGAACCTAAATAAAATAGGCTTCCTGATACAACGACTGGAAAATCATCAAGACTTTTATTACAGGTCATTTGGTACTAATCCAAATAAGCGGCCTTGGATAGATTTTAGTATGGGAATACTTTGGGATCATCAGTGGGATAGACTCCTGCTCAGTAGCAAAGCACAGGTCATTAAGGGGGTAAATTACCAATGGGAGAATGCGGCGGGATCTACTGCCGATTTCCCCAAGGGACAAAACCTTTGGACTTTCTCCGGAACTTTAAATTTAATCTATCAGATACATCACAACAAATAAAAGTAGAGGGTAGAATCGCTCAAATTCTGTTAGTTTTACTCTTTATTTGAAATGAGTAACTTTGGTACTCGTTTTAAGGAAAAATTGAGATTTGAGAGTTTCTGGGGTGTTATTTTGAAATTGAATCACGCCACGAAGTAGGGAGAAAGGCTTTCTCGGAAATAGAGCTAAGTTTTGGGACTGAAAGGGCGAAGCTGTATAAAATTCGAATAAAAAGGATTGGGAGTCAGGTTTTTAACAGATTTCTATTGAAAGTAAATTGAATATGAATTTAGATTTGAAAGACGCCAAAATTGCCATCATTGGCCTAGGTTATGTGGGACTTCCATTAGCCGTAGAGTTTGCTAAGAAATATCCTACGGTGGGATTTGACATAGACACCAAGCGAATAGATGAGATCAATGCCGGCAAGGACAACACCCTGGAAGTGGATGATGACTTACTTCAGTATGTATTGGTCAAAGATTTTGCGGAAGAAGGTTCAAATGGCTTATTTCCGACAAATCAATCCGCAGCGCTAGCAGACTGCACGGTTTATATTGTAACAGTGCCTACACCCACAGATAGACATAACCGTCCAGTATTGACTCCTATGCTTAAAGCATCCGAAAATATCGGTCATTACTTGAAGAAAGGAGATGTAGTCATTTATGAATCCACCGTTTATCCAGGAGTGACAGAGGATGAATGTGTTCCTGTTTTGGAAAAATTATCGGGAATGAAATTCAATGAGGACTTTTTTGCAGGCTACTCTCCGGAGCGAATCAACCCGGGAGACAAGGAGCATACAGTCGCTAATATTTTGAAAGTCACCTCAGGTTCTACGCCTGAGATTGCCGAGTTTGTGGATCAGTTATACCGCAGCGTAATTACAGCAGGTACTTATAAAGCATCTTCCATCAAAGTGGCTGAGGCTGCCAAAGTAATTGAGAATTCACAGCGAGATATCAACATCGCTTTTGTCAATGAATTATCGAAGATCTTCAACCTATTAGGAATAGACACCAATGAAGTTCTGGAAGCAGCCGGTACAAAATGGAATTTCTTAAAATTCAAACCGGGGTTAGTAGGAGGACATTGCATAGGAGTAGATCCTTTTTATTTGGCACAAAAGGCTCAGGAGATGGGCTATCATCCAGAAATCATCTTGGCAGGACGCAGGTTGAATGACAGCATGGGCAAGCATGTAGCTACCGAGGTGGTCAAATTGATGATGCGAAAAGATCTCAAAGTAATCGATGCCAAAGTAATGATCCTTGGTTTTACATTTAAAGAGGACTGCCCTGACGTACGAAATACGCGTGTGATTGATATCTATCAGGAGCTCAGGACTTATGATATCAATGTGGATGTGTATGATCCTTGGGCAAATCCAGTAGTAGTAAGCCACGAATATGGAATCGACCTTAAGTCTGGTTCAGTAGCTCCGGATCTCACTCCATATTCTGCAATCATACTTGCAGTATCTCATAAAGAGTTTGCTAGCCTAACAATACAGAAATCTAAAACTCAGGTAGTTTATGATGTGAAAGGATATCTTGATAAAAGTCTAATAGACGCAAGATTATAACAGCCCAGAACTTTATTGATAAAAATTTATACTAATTTAGCCGAAATTTTAAAAAAGCCATGTTAATGAATTCAATGAGAATCCTTAATTTTTTTGTTCTAATTTTCATTTTTTCCTCTTGTGTGTCCAACAAAAAATTGGTCTATATGCAGGAGCTAGAAAATAGCACTCCGAACGTTTATTCAAGCCAGAAATATGGGTACAATGAAGAAAAATATAGATTTCAAAGCTATGATATAGTTGAAATTAACATCAAAACGACTAGTCCGGAGCTTAATGAGATATTTAGCATTATATCAGGAGAGCAGGGGAGTACCTCCATGCAAATGGGGCAGAATGGGGGTGATGTCTTTTTTATGAATGGCTACACTTTGGACGAAGAAGGTAGAGTTGAGCTCCCTTTACTGGGTGAAATGAAGCTAATTGGATTGACTACAGAAGAGGCTAAGACACTAATTGAGGAGAAAGTGCAGGTCTATGTGCCTGATGACGGGTTTTTTGTTAGAATTAGATTAGGAGGGATCAGATTTAGTGCATTGGGTGAATTTAATGCTCCAGGCAAGCAAACTATCTTACAAAGTAGAGTAACAATTTTTGAGGCGCTAGCTGCCGCAGGAGATTTGACTACCATTGCCAAACGAGATGAGATAGTCTTGCTCCGACAGTATCCAGATGGAAGCCAAATTCACAAGATCAACCTAAATGACAGAAATCTCCTAGGTTCGGAATTTTATTTTTTGAGGACAAATGATGTCTTGTATGCAGAGCCATTAAAAGTGAGAGAGCTGGGAGCCGGCACGAATTTCATCCAGACTTTAGCCTTAATTACCTCTACAGTATCCACAATTGCACTTATTTTGACTATAGTCAGATAATTTCCACTCATTATGAATTTTGAAAGTAACGAAAATGACTTTGTAGTCGAAGATTCAGGGTTTGAACTGAATGCTATTTTTAACAAGCTCAAGCAGAGATGGTTAATAATCCTGATTTCTATCATAGTTTGTTTGGCAATAGGGGTTTTATACACCAAGACTTCCTTACCACTTTTTAAAGTGGAGTCTATGTTCTTCATTAAAGAAAAGGAAAGTCCGCTTGCCTTTTTTGGTTCTCCTTCTATCATTGAGAGCTCCAGTATGGGCCTTCAAAATGAAACTATAATACTGAAATCTAAGCCCGTCGCACTTGAAGTGCTAAAAGAGCTCGATTTCCAGGTTGAATATTTTCATGAGGGGACTTTTGTAGATGTGGAAATTTATCAAAGCAACCCTGTACTTATAGAGGTCAATTGGAAAAGTCCTCAAACAATTGATGGGTATTTGAAAATAGAATGGGTAAATGAAACTGAATATACCCTTTCATTCGTCGATGAAGGATATAACAAATTGCTTCCAGACGGAAGTAAGGTGCCTTTCCTTCTTAAGCCAGAACCCTTAAAGTTTAAATTTAATGAGCAACTCACAAACAATGAGTTGGACATAAATGTCTTAAAGGTTTCTTCTGACAAGACGGGAAGTATTTTAGTCAAACTGAGAGATCTAAATTCTTTAGCAAATACCTACTCTGGATCTTTAAATATTGAACCCGTGGAGAGAGGGGCCTCCATTATGCTGATGTCGGTAACTAGTCCAAACTTGCAAAAAGGAGAAGTATATCTCAATACGTTGATGAGGATATTCCTTGAAATGGAGTTGGATCAAAAGAATCAATCCGCAAGTAAAACAGTCAATTTTATTGATTCCCAAGTAGCTGGCGTAGCTGATTCATTGCGCTATTTTGAGAATCAATTAGAAAATTTTAGATCATCCAACAAAATCTATAATTTAAGCTCTGAGAGCTCCTCTGTTTATGAGCGATTGATCGATTATGAAAATCAATTAGCTCAGGAGGAGTTTAAAAGAACCTATTACCAGAGTCTTAAAGATTATCTGGCAAACGAAAGTTATCAGGATGTGATAGTGCCTTCTGGTCTAGGTATTGAAGATCCTTTTTTAAATGGCTTGATCAAAAACTTACTAGAGCTTCAAGCTGAAAAATCTAGAATGCTAGCTAGCCAGACAGATGCTTCTCCAGCAGTAATTGAAGCTAATAGGAAAATAGCTGATCTTAATAGGTCAATCCGTGAGAATCTTTCCAATGTAGATCTTAATTCTATAGCGCTTATACAAGACTTGAAAAGCAGGATTGCTGAAATTGATAGGTCATTTGCAAATCTTCCTAAGACTGAGCAGAATTTGATTAGAATCCAGCGCGAGTTTACCCTGAGTGAGAATATCTACAATTACTTAATGGAAAGAAGGGCTGAGGCTGCGATTTCAAAAGCCTCCAATGAGGCAAACAATAAAATAGTGGAGCCTGCCAAGGGTGGATACCAAATAAGTCCTACGCCTCTTAAAAATTATTTGATTGCCTTCTTGGTTGGTTTATTCTTGCCTGTAGCATTTGTAGTGGTAAGAGAACTATTCAGAACTAAGATCGAAGATGTTCATTTCTTGGAAAATAAGCTTAAAATACCTCTTTTGGGCACCGTGTTACTGAACAAGAAAACCTTAAGTAATTTGGTGGTATTTGATCAAAAGAAGTCAGGTATATCTGAATCCTTTAGATCGTTAAGAGCCAATATGAAATTTGTCCTTCCTAAGGATAAGCAACTCACTTTTTTGGTCACCTCTACCATTTCAGGCGAGGGAAAAACCTTTTGCGCCATGAACCTGGCAGCTGCATATAGCTTGACCGGTAAAAAGACTGTTCTGGTCGGTTGTGACATGAGAAAGCCTAAAATATTCGGGAATTTTGAATTGAAGAATGATGTAGGACTTTCCACTTTTTTGAGTGGTCAGCTAGAAGATTTTCATCAGATAATTTCTACAACTAAGTACACTAATCTCGACGTGATAGTAGCAGGCCCGACACCTCCCAATCCAGCCGAGTTATTGTTCAATTCCAGATTTGAAATATTGCTCAAATACTTGAAGGAGAACTACGATGTGGTAGTACTGGATACTCCTCCTGTAGGATTAGTCAGTGAGACCTTAGATTTACTTTCCCTGGTAGATTGTAGTTTGTTTGTATTTCGACAGAATTACAGTCAGAGAACATTTATTGACGCAGTCAATGGGCTCAAAACAAATAAAGGAGTCAAAAATATTTTTGGAATCTTCAATGGCGTGGCTGATTCTAAAAAAGTTGCCTATGGCTATGGTTACTCGTATGGCTACGGATATGGCTACTACGAAGATGATAAAAAGTCAAAATAAAATTATTGAAAGAAGGGTTAGAATTTCAAACCCTTCTTTTTTTATAGTTCAACCTTAGTAATGAATCTCAAAAGTATCATTCAAAAGAATTTTAAGTACTTCTTTTTTTTCTTCTCGTATTTAAGATTTAAGATATTCGTATTAATTCTTCTTAGTTTGCTGGTAGGCCTGCTCGATGGTTTTGGACTAGCTTTATTCATTCCACTATTTCAAGTGGCAGTAGATGATTCAGGTTCTAAGGCTAATCCCGAATTAGGACAAATGGATTTTCTGTTGGATTTTATGAATTCAATAGGTTTTAATCTTACCATTGGCAGCATACTGCTTTTTATGACCTTTTTATTTATTTCAAAAGGTTTTTTTAAATTTTTGGACAGTTACTACAAGGTCTCTCTGCAAATTTATTTTGTTAAAAAACTACGCTTTCAGATGTTGCGTGGTTTGGAAAATGTAAGCTATCAGAATTTTGTGGGCATGGATGCGGGACGTATCCAAAACACCTTGTCAGCAGAGGTGTACAAAGTGACGGCCTCTTTTATAAGCTACTTTAACACCCTACAGTATGCCGTGCTGCTGGTAGTATATATGGGACTGGCATTCTTTTCCAATTGGCAGTTTGCAATCTTGGTCAGTATTGGCGGCTTCATCTCAAATCTCTTTTTTAAGATGTTGTTTCGAAGAACTGAAGCTGCTTCCATTAGCATATCGAGTAAAGGGCATCATTTCCAATCATTCTTAATTCAAGCGGTTCAGCATTTTAAATACCTTAAAGCAACGTCTTACTTTAAGAAATACAAGCAAAAATTAGTTGATCAAATAGATGATATTGAAAATCTTCAGCACAGAATTGGCTTGTACAATTCGCTATTAAATGGTCTTCGAGAGCCTATTGTCCTAGTCATCGTTATTTTAGTCATACTGATCCAGGTTAATTTGCTTGGAGGAGCTTTGGCAAGTATCCTGATGAGTTTGATGTTCTTTTACCGTGCCTTGAATTATGTCATCAGCGTACAATCCAGTTGGCAGTCGTTTATATCACAATTTGGAGGTATTGTATCTTCCACTGAGATTATTGAACTGTTTGAAAAAGGCGAAGAGGAAATCAAGGGTGCTAATAATTTTGGGGAGCTTGATTCTATTGTGCTTACTGATGTTGCTTTTGCTTTTAAAGATGGTGGTGAAGTTTTGTCCAATATAGATCTTACGATCAATAAGAATGAAACCATAGCATTTGTAGGTCCAAGTGGAAGTGGTAAAACTACTTTGGTCAATCTGATAGTCGGCTTATTTGACCAAGTCGGTGGCGAAATACTAGTTAATGGCTTGTCTAGATCTACCATAAATATGCTAGAGCTTCGCTCTAGAGTAGGATATATCACGCAGGAGCCAGTCATTTTCAATGATTCCATCTTTAATAATGTGACATTCTGGGCTGCCAAAACGCCCGAAAACTTAGCCCAATTCTGGAAAGCGATAGAAATGGCTAATTTATCAGATTTTGTAAATGATCTTCCCGAAGGTGAGGAAATGATCCTTGGAGATAATGGCGTAAAAGCCAGCGGAGGGCAAAAGCAACGCATATCCATTGCAAGAGAGTTGTACAAGGAAGTCGAAATTATCGTATTCGATGAAGCCACATCAGCTTTGGATAGTGACTCTGAGAAAATTATCCAGGAGAATATCAACTCCCTCCAGGGTAAATACACGATCATACTTATTGCGCATAGACTGAGTACGATCAAAAATGTAAACAAAATATACCTTATAGATAAGGGTAGAATCAAATCTTCCGGGGACTTCGAAGAGTTGTTCAGTTCGGATGTCAATTTTAGAAGAATGGTTCAGTTACAGGAATTTTGAGCGAGGGTAAGAAAATTCTTCTAGTAGGTCCATTGAATGCCGACGGTGTAGGAGGTAGATTGGAGGAAATGAAAGTTTGGGCGAATGCCTTAAGACACGCTTCCTGTGAGGTAAGTGTTTTTACGATGTTCAATGCACAAGCTTATTTTGGCTCTATCCCCGTTTACGAGTCTATAGATGTCCTAGCACGGATTTCCTCAAACTCACCCCTAAGAAAATTTGCGCTGCGGATATGGGCATCAAAGCCATTCAAAAAACAAAGAGACAAGTTTTATTTATCCAAGGAGTGGGAGATATTTTCAAACCATTTTGATCACATCATACTTTTTATCACCGATAGCTCCAGAGAAAGATTGATTTTTGAATCCTCTTCTCAGACGAGCATATTGTTAAGATTTACTGGTACCATATTCGATTTCACCAATCTTAAGCGAGATGCAGGTCTGATCTCTTTACCCTTTAGGAAATATGTTTTCCATGATCCTGCATTGCTATTTGGCTATAAACCTGATATCCCAACCTGTTTTGTAGACCAAACAGCTATAGAAGAAAAGAAATTGCTACAGATCCCAATTGCATCTTCCGTAACTACTTTTGCTATGATAGGCTTGTTTATGGAGGTGAAGCAGGTACAGGAAGTCATTTTGAAATTTGTACAATTCCCAGAGCTTAAGCTGTTGATTTTTGGGAAGGGAGAGTTGGAGTCAGTCTATGAAAAATTGATTACTCAGAATAAGTTGGCCAATGTAGAAATCAGAGGTTTTTATCCTTCTTCTCAAATGGATCAAATGTATTCACAGTTCGATGCCCTGATCATTAATTCAACGGAAGAAACCGGGCCAATGACCGGGGTAGAGGCTATGGCGGCTGGGAAGATTGTCCTCTCTAAGCGAATAGGTGCAATGCCGGGACGACTTGCAGATGAACAGCTGCTTATTGATGCTAATAATTCACTCGAAAATGCTATCGAATCATTATTAAAAGCTGATATGGAAACGATTACAGAAATAAGGACAAGATTGAGGAATCGATACATTGAAAGTTATTCCAATGAGTCTATTTCTCACAAAATCGCACAGGTAACTCTTAATTAAGGTTTTAATGAGAAAAGGAACGAATCCTTCCAAGGCTGATAATAAATTGGAGATCTCTTCTACACATAGAGTTATTCTCGCAGTTTATATACCCGACCTTACTTCAGAATATTTTAAAGACGCTAAAACCATATTCAGGTATTGCATTGAATCGTTGTTGAAAACCGTACATGCCAAAACCAGAATTTCCATTATTATCAATGGTAGCTGTGAAGAAGTTTCTCAATTGATTTACGACTACCAGAAATCCAATTCCCTTATTGATCAGGTGTTTTATACCAGAGAAAATTTAGGTAAAATAAACGCGATTTATTCTATAGTTAAGAGTAATCTTGAACCTTTGATTACGATTTCTGATTCGGATGTGATGTTTTTGCCCGGATGGCAGAGACAAGTAGAGCAGGTATTTGTTGATTTTCCGGAGGCGGGAATGGTTTCCCCTGTACCGAGTAGCAAAGGGTTTTTATTCAGCACTGCTTCCACACTTTACTATGGGCTTTTTAAGGGTAAAATAAAATTCCAGAAGGTGAAAGACCCTGAAGGCTTGATGAACTTTCAAAAGAGTGTTGGGTCTAATTTGTACCAAAAAATACATCTAGAGAAATATCTGGTTGTGTCAAATGGCGTAAATGAAGCGGTGGTAGGCTGTGGCCATTTTGTTGCAACATTAAGAAAAGAGGCTTTCGAGTCAGCTCCTAATAAAGTCTGTGAATTTCGAATACTAGGAAATAGTGATGAAGACTACGTGGATGAGCCTAATGACTTAGCGGGCTTTTTGAGGTTGGCTACTCTTGGTAACTATGCATACCATCTAGGCAATAGTCCTCAGCCATGGATGGACGAAAAGTTGCAGTATATTATGAACAGTTCACCAGCCCCTAACTCTTTGGAAATTCCTGCCCCCAAATCGTTTTCTAGGACTCAGTATAAAATAGGGAAGTTTTTAACCAGGTTATTGTTCAACAAATTCAGAAAGCAATATTTTAGCTATTTGGGTGTCAATGAACCTTATTAAGAGATGAGTTTTAAAAGTAAACTTTTTCAGAAAGTACAATATTGGATTAGACCATACCTCAAGTATAAAGACAATGTACAGGTGTCTTTTTGGGCTACCGGACTGCATCATGTTACTTTCGGAGGAAGCAATATAGTGCCTGAATATTGTGCGTTTTCAGACTGCACCGACATTGGGTTTAGAACTACCCTTGGAACGAATAATTTTTTTGGCGGTAAAGTGTCCATTGGTAAGTATTGTCAACTTGGAAGAGACCTAGCGTTTCATCCTACTAATCACCCCATGAGCTACCTGACTACTTATGTCAACAACCATCTATATAAGGGTGAGCTCAAATCATTCAAAACCGAAAAGCCTATCAAAATTGGAAATGATGTATGGATAGGACATGGGGTAATTGTAATGGCAGGTGTAAACGTGGGGAACGGAGCTATTCTAGCTGCTGGTTCTATAGTGACCCGCGACGTGGAACCTTACACCATCGTAGCTGGTAATCCCGCTAAGCCAATCCGAAAACGTTTTTCTGAACAGCTCATTGAAGAATTACAGAGCCTGAAATGGTGGGATAAATCAGATGAAGAACTTGATTTGTTAAAACCACTGTTTTTTACTGATCTTAAAGAGTTTAGTTCCCTTCACCCTATTTTATCACAAATTCAAAAATCTTAATTTTCCCACCCACAAAATGAAAGTCTGTTTATTGATTCCTGACGGAATTGGTATCAGGAATTATTTATATTCTGATATTATACCTTTACTTACTAATGAAACTGGGAATACAGTTGCTGTTTGGCATTCATTAGACACAGTAGTTCTTAATGAGGCAGAAAAACTTCATCCAGGAGTACACTTTGAAAGTCATCAGTTTAATTTCTATAAGGAATCTCCCTTTCCCCGCTTTTTAAGAGACTGTGTGAGTTATGCTAGATTAAAAGTCAATGCTTTAGCTAATAATAACCCTACTATTCTGGACAACTGGCTACCCAAAAAATATCTCAAAGGCAGGGTTTCCAATTTCCTAGCCAAGCAATTGGGACGGACCTTCACTTCGCTGGAAAATATTGCGGCTGTGGAATCAATTATCAGAGAGCAGCAGCGAAAATCACCTGCATACAAAAAGTACAGGGATGATTTGCTAAAAATTATGCCCGATGTGCTTTTTTGTACGCACCAGAGAGAACCCAATGCTGGAATAGCCATGCTTGCAGCGCAAGATCTGCGAATCAAGACAATTACTGCGATATTTTCTTGGGACAATTTACCCAAAGGACGATTGCCTATGCGTACGGACCACTACCTAGTTTGGTCGCAGTACATGGAAGAAGAGTTATTGAATTACTTTCCGGATATCAGCAAGGAATCAATTCAAATTGTAGGTACGCCACAATTCGACTTCTATCAGGATCCTAATCTCTTGATGGATAGAGCCGAATTTGCAGCTCAAAATGGATTGGATTCCAGCAAACGTTGGTTATGCTTCTCAGGAGATGATTCGCTCACCTCGCCTCATGATGACACCTATTTATTTGATCTGGCAGATCAGTTAAAAGGCGAAAATGACCTGCAGATTTTATTCAGACCTGTACCCGTGGAAGCTTATGACCGGTATCAAAGTGTACTTGATGAATTTCCATTTATAAAACTTATGGTTCCCAAATGGAGAAAGGGGGAGCTTTGGAGTAAATATTTTCCCTATCCAGCTGATATAGCTGTCCTGGTTAACCTAGCTTATCACAGCGAAACGGTAGTGAATGTAGGTTCTACCATGGCGCTGGACTTTGCTCAGTTTAATAAACCAGGACTGTATGTGAACTATGAAGTGGATGTCAACCATCCCTGGTCGATTGAGCGTGTCTATAAATTCCAACATTTCCGGACTTTTGCAGACCTGGACGCAGTCGCATGGATTAATAGCAAGGGCCAAATTCTGCCTCAAGTGAGAAAAGCAATTGATGATCCGTCTAGTCTGGCACAGGATAGAAGTATCTGGAAAGATCGGATTGTATTCCAGGAAGATCATACAAGTGCCGCTCAGCGCATTGTCCAATTTATCTTAAGCTTACAGTAATTTCCTACTATGCATATTTGCTTTTTGACACATGAGTATCCAAAGCCGGGGTTGAATCCCGGCGGGGTAGGCGTGTTTTTACAGACCTTTTGTAATGCTTTAGTGAATGCAGGACACCAGGTTACTGTTTTAGGAGTAAATAACATTTCTCAAACAGAAGATTCTACATACAATAACCTGCGCGTGATTCGTTTTGCACAGCCCTCAGTTAAAGGCTTGAATTGGTTTTTGATTGGTAAAAAGCTAAATGCCTATTTAAAAGAAATCCACGTCCAGCATCCACTCCATATTGTTGAGGGATCTGAACTGGCCTTGGCGTTTATTTCTAAAAAACCCGGGATCAACTATGTGATCCGCATGCATGGAGGACATCATTTTTTTGCTGAATCTGAGAATAGAGGTGTAAATCCATGGAAAGCCTTCCAGGAAAAACGTTCCTTTGCCAAAGCGGATGCGTTTATCGCGGTTTCTGATTATGTGAGAAACCATACGGCAAAGTTTCTGTCCATCAAAAGTAAACCAATACAGACGATCAGGTATTTAATAGATCACGAAAAATTCCCTTATCAGGCTTATTATTCTGAAGCAGAAGAATTTTCATTGGTTTTTGTGGGGACGATATGTGAGAAAAAAGGAGTTGGGAATCTTGTCGAAGCCATGAAAAAGGTCATAAAGGTTTTTCCGAAAACCAGCTTATCCATATATGGTAAAGAATGGTTTTTCCCCGATGGAACTAGCTACACCACTTACCTTAAATCCAAAATCAGCGCAGAAATTAAAGATCGGATTCATATCAATCCTCCGGTGGCTCATGAGGAAATCCCCGGTATTTATGCCAAAGCTGAAGTCTGTGTGTTCCCATCTTTTATGGAAACTCAGGGGTTGGTCGCTCCTGAGGCGATGTTCATGGGTAAGGTGGTAATATTTACCGATAAAGGGCCCGGTCCAGAGACGATTGATCATTTAGTAAATGGCTTCCTGTGCAATCCACTGTCCGTTGACCACATTGCAGATACTATCATTCTCGCGCTGGAGAACAGGGATAAATTCCAGCAAATAGGAGAAAAAGCGCTTGAAAAGTCGCATAAGATGTTTCATATCTCTTCCGTGTTAGAGAAGAACCTACAATTCTATCACTCATTGGCTCTACATGAATGATTTTCTAATCATTACCTGTGTACAGCACAGTACAGCTAACGGGAAATATTTTGCCTATGGACCCTATGTCCGTGAGATGAATCTTTGGATTGAAAATGAACAATCCGTCAGGGTGGTAGCTCCAATGAAGGAGAGTGCGACTCCTGACAAAATAGATACGGCTTACGTACATCCTGAATTTACCTTTCGGGAGGTACCTGCCTACCATGTACAGAATACCCAGGCAATCATTCAAGCCATAAAAGACCTTCCTGGTATTATAGGAGAAATTTACCGAGCCATGAAGGTGGCAAAGCATATTCATATCCGTATCCCTGGCAATATGGGTTTATTGGCCATGTTTATACAGATTTTGTTTCCAGATAAACCTAAAACCATCAAGTATGCGGGAAATTGGGACGTTGATTCCAAGCAGCCGCTTACCTATAAAATTCAACGATTTATTGCAAATTCCACCTTTCTGACCAAGAACGCAAAGGTTCTGGTTTATGGGAAATGGCCTGATAGTACCAGCAATGTGTTGCCGTTTTTTACTGCTAGCTATCGGGAAAATGAAAAGGAACAAGTGATCAAGCCTGCTGCAGATGAGAAGATACGTCTTGTTTTTGTAGGGGCATTATATGATGGGAAAAACCCGGAAATCGGTCTGCAGCTTTCAAACTTGATGAGTCAGGCTGGTCTTAATTTCGAGTTTGTGTATTGTGGTGATGGAGTGATGAGGAAAGAACTGGAAACTTTATCCCTTGAATTAGGCTTGCATGACAAGGTAATATTCAAGGGGAATGTGGATGCCGACACAGTAAAGGATATACTTAAAAAGTCACACTTCCTGATATTCGTTTCCGAAACTGAAGGTTGGCCCAAAGCAGTGGCAGAAGCGATGTTTTGGGGCTGCATTCCATTTACATCCAGAGTTAGTTGTGTGCCTCAGATGGTTGGAGAAGAGAGGGAAAGAGGCGTATTGGTAAATAAACATCCCCAAGAGATATTTGAGCAACTGAAAACTTTATTGGAAGATAAAAAGGAATTCCAAAGGATGAGTACAGCTGCTATGGACTGGGCCAGAAATTATACCTTGGAGACTTTTCAGTCAGAAATTGAAGGATTGAAATGAGAATCATGCAAGTGATAGATTCCATGGCAGTCGGCGGCGCCGAGCGGATGGCTGTAAATATTGCCAATCTCTTTGCCAAAATGAATATTCCAAATATTCTTGTCGCCAGCAGGTCGAGCGGCCCCATGAATGACTTTCTACTGGATAAGGCGAGTTATCTTTGTCTTCACAAACAGTCTTTTTTTGATTTTAGGGCTTTTAAAAACTTGGTTTCCACAGCACGTAAATTCAAACCCACCCATATTCATGTGCATGATTCTTCCGTTTTCTGGGGAGTAATGTTGAGGAAATTTGTCCCAGGGAGTAAGTTGATTTGGCATGCGCATTACGGAGGTTTCTCTGGTGATGATCAACGATTTGGTAATAAAATTAAGTTCATTGAAAGCTCCATAGATGCAGTCATTACCGTGAACGAAGAGCTGAAATACTGGATCGAAAAGGAATTGACCAAAATCAGGAACGTTGCCTATATTCAGAATTTTCCGGATCTGCCGGGAGAAGTCTCCAGACAAAGTCCGTCGGCAGTGATTCTTTGTTTGGCAAATTTAAAACCACCCAAAAACCATCACATACTGGTCAATACTTTTTTGGAATTTGTAGCTTCACATCCTTCTTACAAATTGAAACTCGTCGGTGCGACAGAAAACCCTTCTTATCTTGCAGAAATTGAAGAGCTGATTCGCAGCAACGCCATGGAGAACAGTATTTTGATTGAAGGAATCCAGCTTGATTTAACACCTTATATGGAGGAAGCTCAATTTGCCGTCTTGAGTTCTGATGTAGAGGGTTTACCGGTTTCACTGTTGGAGCTGGGATTAGGCAATGTACCGATAGTGACCACGGCGGTTGGACAATGCGAAGCGTTACTAGAACAAGGTAAATTTGGGTACTTGGTGGAAAAAGGAAGTAAAGATGCGCTGCTAGGAGCCATGCTACATGTGGCAGCAAATATTTCGGAGGCAGACGCGAAAGCAGAGTTGTTTGCCAGTCATGTCTCAGCTAACTTTGGCAATATGAATTTTTTAGAAAAATATAATAATTTATTAAAGGGCCTGAGCTAAGATGTTTATATTTTTCAATTCATTAAAGCAACAAAATAAAGCCTTTTTTTGGTTTATAGTCCATGTATTGCTGGGTGCATCTGCAACGATCTCTGCATCCCCGATGATCATTTATTTCTATGTGCTTCTTGGGTACAGTTTTATCAATCTATTTAATGTCAATGCTGTCGATAGGCCCCGTTTGATTGCAGAGATTATCATATATTTTGCATCCTTCGAAGCTCTTGGGAGATTAGCAGGTTCTGACCCATTTATTCCTTATGAATTGGGAAAGTATATTATACTTTTTCTTTGTCCACTAGGTCTTTTGCTCAACAGAAATCAGTCTGCCAAAGGCATGATCGGACTAGTGATCGTTATTCTATCCATTCCCGCCGTCATGTTTGACGAAAGTAATCAGGTAACATTTAATGATATCAAATTCAACCTATTGGGACTTTTAAATATAGGCGTCGCAATTTGGTTTTTTTCAACACTGAATTTGAATCTTAAGACGCTGATCAACTGGTCTAAACCTTTGGTTTATCCTATTGTTTCAGTGTTGATTTTCACTATCATCCGTACCCCGAATCTGGATGAAGTAGAGTTCACCTTGGGTGCGAATTTTGCTACTGCCGGAGGGTTTGGATCTAATCAAGTATCCACTATTTTGGGGCTGGGGGTTTTTGTGATTTCGGTGGCTATTCTCTTGAATTATAAGATCTCCGGCTTCAGATGGTTAGATGGGATAATGTTAGGACTCTTTACAATTCAAGGACTACTGACTTTTTCCCGCGGAGGTATGATCGGCGGGTTTTTTGGGGTGTTCGTAGTGATGTTCTATCTGACCAAGCTGAGTGCCAAAGAACGTAGCATACTAAGAATTCCTAATTTCAAAAAATTCATTCTCCCTGTCGGTATCCTCCTATTTATTGTGATGTTTGCCGCAAATTTAATCACTGGAGGAATGCTATTACTCCGCTACATGGGAGAGACGCAGGGAACTCTAGCTGGATCAGCTGAAAAAAACCTCAATAAAATAACCACAAATAGATCTGATATATTTATGGAAGATGTGGATTTGTTTTTGGATCATAGTCTGCTGGGAGTAGGCGTGGGGGCTTCTACTTACATGCGTAATGAGTACAAAGGATATGCCCCACATGTGGAATTGTCCAGGTTGATAGCGGAGCATGGTGCCTTAGGATTAATAATATTCTCTTTATTTATACTGGTGTTCTTTTTAAATAAAGGCTATGCCCCTGAGTCCATCAGTAAGGGGATATTGATTGCGCTGTTTTTATTGGGATTTCTGGCGACCTTCCATTCTGCCACGCGTACCTACATCACACCTTTGTTGATGGGTATTTCCTGCGTTAATATGCGATCTATTTCCAAAAGAAATAAAAAAGGACGAAGAGTAGTCAATGCAAAAACCGTCAATAGATTTAAACTCCAACCTGCTGATTCGGAACAAAACGTACCTGTTTAGTTCTTATCTTCAGCTTGATTCCAAATCATTTGGTCAGTCTAGAAATCTCTTTTTTTGAAGGTAAAGGTTCAGCTACTTTAGCCTTTTTCTCATTCCAAACCATTCCTAAAAGCTAGTTCAGCCATTGAAGATTTTTGCATATAACGACTTTATTTTAAAGAAAAACAAGGGTAAAATATATGCGGATGATTCGCATATATTATTTATTAAAGCTACCTGCAAAACGTATTTTGATGAATCCCAATTAGGGTCCAGATGCATTGAAACCGAGGAGTCAGGACATTATTTTTTCACTGAGAAGAGGGAAGAAGTTCTGGTATTCCCATTTTATTCCAGTGTGTCAGAGTTTCTCAAAAAACCTAGTTTATTCAGTAGGTCAAAAGAGTTGTTGCAGTCAGCGGTCACTCACTTTGATGTATTTTGGGTTACCTGGCCTCACCCGATTAGCTTCCTGATTTTGCTGCTGATAGGAAGGAAGAAACCTGTAGTGCTTTTTATGCGCCAAAACCTAGAAGCGCTAATACAAGTACGGTACTCAGGCATTCAGAAGTGGGCCGGACTCAGTTTTACAAAATTCCTGTATTGGTATGCGGAGAAATTTCATGCTAATGCCCTCTTGATTACCGTGGGGGATGAGATGTATGAGCGTTTCAACGGGAAGTTTATCCATTCATCTTATATCAGCGATTCCATAGTTTCCGAACAGGTTCGTATGTCTTCCCGGGAGATGGATTTCGAGAAGATCAAACTACTTTTTGTCGGAAGATTGGAACCTGAGAAGGGACTTCCTGATCTGTTCCGAGCGGTTCAATTGTTAAACAAAACCAATAATACGGAACTCACAATTGTAGGAGAGGGTGATCAGAAGGATCAGCTCATCAACCTGAGGGAAGAGCTGAATTTGCATTCGAAAATCAAATTCACAGGCTATAAGCCATTTGGAGAGGAGCTTTTCGAGTTGTACAGAAACCATCACTTCTTGATGATATCTTCTTATAGTGAAGGCTTGCCTAAGATTATCAATGAAGCCAGAGCATTTGCCCTGCCGGTGATCTCTACCAAAGTTGGAGGTATAGCAAAGGCTTTACAGCATGAGAAAACATGCCTTTTTGTGTCTCCGGGCAAGCCGGAGGAATTGAGTAGGGCAGTGGTAAGATTAATAGGGGACCCTACCCTCTATCACTCTATCAGTGCCAATTTGAGTGACGAGTTTTCCGGAAATTCATTAGAGTATTGGAGTAAAATATTCGCAGATTTAGTACATGATTATTGCAACTTAGAATATGCAGAAAGCAGAAAATAGTGCTGATTTTCTAGTGTCGGTGATCGTGCCTGTATATAATACAGCCCAGTTTATCCTCGACTGTATCAAATCCGTCCAACGCCAAACTTACCCTCACTGGGAGCTAGTACTCGTAGATGATCGATCTACTGATCGCTCATGGGATATTTGTACCGCTGCAGCTGCTGAGGACTCGAGGATTAAGGTGTTTATTCAGGAAAAAAACAGTGGAGCACTAGCCTCCCGAAACAAAGGGATAGAAGAAGCTAAAGGTAGATTTATTTGTTTTTTGGATTCCGATGACACCTATGAGCCTTCTAAGATCGAGACCCAATTGTCATTTATGCTCAAAGAAAAGCATGCGGTTTCCTTCACTATGTTTCAGCGGATTACCGAATCTGGAGAATATATGGGTAAAGGTAATGTCGGTTTTACTTCAGAAATCTCCTATCAGCAACTTCTGGGCAATCCCCAGTTCTCCATCATAACTCTTATGCTAGACTCAGCGCAGGTGTCTATTCCGCTTTTGAAACTGGATCTCTTGAAAGCGGAGGATTATGTGTTTCATTTAGCCATTTTGAAACAAGGTTTTAAGGCCTATGGGATAAATAAAGCCCTGTCCAATTATAGATACCGCATCGGATCCCAGAGCACTTCATTTATGGGAAATGCAGCTGATCTATGGAAGGTGCTGTATTCCATTGAAAAGCTTGGCCTCCTGTCGGCCACATACTACTTTTCCAGGTACATCACTAAGGGACTGAAAAAGAAAATGATCTTAATGAGCCAGATTAAACAAGTTAGTGGGAACTGAATTATGACTATTTCCCAAAAAATCAGCAATAAAATCGAAACCTATCAAGTCAAGATCATGACTTATTTTTTCAGGGTAATTGACAAGTTGTATCCAAAGTATTATAGGCTGGAAAATTCGTCTGATTTCATCTTTCCTTTGGGGTATTGCATTCCAGATGAATTGATCTTAGATGAAGTTCCTGAGAAAACCTCCCTCTGGGCAGAAGTGGTTCCCGGTTTGAGAGAAACCTATAGGTTTTCTAATGAGCAGGATTATTATGCTATGTATGCGGATGCCCAATTTGCTTATACCTGGAAAAAAGGAGGCTGGGATTGCCTGAGACATTATGAGATCCTGGCCAATGGTGCCATTCCAGTTTTCCCGGATTTGACATCTTGTCCAAAGGATACGCTTTCCCATCTACCCAAAGAGCTGATCATTCAAGCAAACAAGGAGTTGTTGCCATGGAAAGACAATTCAGATTACCAAAGCATCTATACAAAATACGCGGCAGATATTCTCAAACATTTTAAGGCGAATGCTACTTGCTCTGCTGTTGCAAATAATTTCCTGAAAAATCTAGGAGCTAAGGCCAACCAAAAAATTCTCTTCCTAAATTGTGATGCAAATATTAATTATTCAAGAGAGCTGCTTTTTATTGGGCTAAGTCGAGTTCTAGAGTCTGAGAAGGGGCTATGCTTTGCCTATCCAAAGCTAGATTACCTATACAAAGACTTTCCGGTAGATAAAGCCAAGCAGTGCTACGGAAGAGGATTTGGATATACTAGGAGACTAACCACTTCGGCAGAGTTAGAAGCTATTCCTGCCACAGATGATGCCGTAGAAAACTCCATTAAAAGAGGGCACTGGGATTTTATTATCTATGGCAAAATGGGTTCGGATGAAGGGGTATTAGGTACAGCCCCTACCTGCCCATTTTGGAAAACTGTTTCTGAAATCTATAGCAAAGAGAGGATAGCATTTGTGTATGGTGGTGACCATCTCCAAAATTTGAAAGATATGGGAAGTACACATTCCCGGCATTTGGCTAAGCATGCACGAGTAGGTAAATGCTTTGTCCGTGAACTACAGCTGAGCTGATGACAACCAAAACACCATATGAAATCCCTATAGTATTCTGCTCAGATGGAAAGTTTATTTCCCATGTGATGACTACGATGCTTTCTGTAATCAAAGCAAACCCGAATATATATTTTCAATTTTACTTGCTAGGTACAGAACTTACAGAGCCCAAAAAATCAGCTATTTCCAACAAGGTGAAATCTCTGGGTTCGAAATTTGATTTTATCAAGCTCGATGATGATGTATTTGAAAATTTCCCCATTCCTCATCATTTCTCAAGAGCTAATTACTACAGACTTCTAATTCCTGAACTAATCCCATATACTAAAAAAGCAATCTATTTAGACGCTGATATTATTGTGGTTTCTTCACTGACTGAATTCCTGAAGTTTGATCTGAAAAACAAGGTTCTTGCAGCTGTTGTTGATCCTATCTACCAATGGAAAACGGAGCTAGGGATGAGTGATTCAGCCACTTATTTTAATTCTGGTGTCATGCTGATCAATCTTGACCTTTGGAAAGAACGAGATATTACCAACAAAGCATTTGAATTTATCCATAACTATCCTGACAAAATCAGATTTGTTGATCAGTGTGCTTTGAACGGAGTCATCGATGGAGAATATTTGGAATTGACTCCCAGATTCAACCAACAGGCGATTTTGTACAGAGAAGGGTTTGATTTTGGAGAAACGACCTGGACTAGTGATCAAATAAAGGAAGCGGTGGATTCTCCTATCCTTATCCACTATACAGGCTCAAGCAAACCTTGGCAGTATAACAGTAATCACCCAAGGAAGTCCGAGTATTGGAAGATTCAAAAGGATTCACCTTTACGGTTAAAACGTCCCGAAGGAATGGTCTGGTCAGACCATATTAAATCTCTTTTTCCTAATTCGTTGAAAAATATGCTCAGGTCGCTATTCAAATTTGCTTGATTCAGCTTGCAAGAACTGACATTTATGCAATCAAAAAGAATACTAATTATTGCCCTTGGATCTATAGGGACGAGACATTTCAATAATCTGAAGATCCTGGGATTTCAAGATATTGTGCTGGTCAGCTCCAAGTTGATCAAACCCAAAGAGTGGGATGGTCATGATGTTTTTCCAAAATTGGAACTTGCATTGGAAGCTTATCAATTTACCCACGCTTTTGTATGTTCGCCTACTGCTTTTCATGTAGATCAATTAAAGACTCTGGTTCAGGCAAGAGTCTCTAAAATCTATTTGGAGAAGCCTATCAGTCATACCTTGGATGATTTGGAGCAATTCAAAACTGCTGCAGAACTTGGAGTTCAGATACTAGTAGGCTATGACCTTCACTATGATCCGGGGTTGACTAGAGTCAGAAAATTACTGCATGATAAAGTAATAGGTAAAGTATATTCTGCAAATGCCTTTGTAGGACAATATCTACCCGATTGGAGGCCTTACGAAGACCACAGAAAAGGTATGAGTGCTTCTCTCGAACGAGGGGGAGGTGTGATGCTGGATTTAATCCATGAGTTTGACTACCTCATATGGTTGATGGGAAAAGCAGCATCTGTGACTGCCATTTACCAGAAAAATAGAGAACTGGAAATTGAGACTGAGGATGTTGCAGATGTGTTGATCAGGTTCGAATCTGGAGCCTCCGGAACAATCCACTTAGATTATCACCAGCGTGTACTGATCCGCAATTGTGTGCTTACAGGCGCCCTTGGAACTATTAAATGGGATTTGGCTGCACGCACAGTGACGCTCACTCAAGCAGATAAAAAGGAAGAAGTATTTGATTTTTCTAATTTCGAGCGAAATGACCGATATTTAGAAATTGCTAAAGCTTTCATGGAAGAAGAATCAGATGATAGAATTTGTACCTTTGAGCAGGGGGTAGAAAGCCTCCAACTTGTCATGGCCTCAAAAATTTCCAGTCAATCCAATTCACTTATAAAATTCCCGTTATTTAAATGATTTTAGCTACCATCTGCTGCCGCGGAGGATCCAAAGGTGTTCCGAACAAAAATCTACGGCTCATGCATGGCATACCATTAATTGGTCATACCATTCGTCAAGCTCAGCAAAGTGAATTGATCGCAGACTTAATTATCTCCACAGATACCCAACAAATTGCTGATATAGCTAGAGAGTATGGAGCCAAAGTGCCTTTCATGAGACCTGGCGATTTGGCTTCTGATTCTGCTAGCAAATGGCCTGTATTTATACATGCACTTGAATTTTACGAAAAAGAATATGGTCAGGAAGTCGAGTATTTGGTAGATCTGGATGTCACAGTTCCCTTGAAAACTCCTCAGGATATAGACGGGGCAATTCAACTTGCTCTGGATAATCCTACCACAGAAGTAGTGATTACAGGCTATGAGCCGGAGAGAAACCCTTACTTCAACATGATGGAGATACGGGAAGATGGATTAGCTGAAATCGTAAAAAAGTCTGATAAACCTATTGTAAGAAGACAAGATGCTCCTGATGTCTATAGTCTCTCACCTGCTGCATTTGTGATCAAAAAATCTGCTTTATATAACTATCCACATTGGAGCAAAGCTCCTTGTAGGATTTTCCCTATTCCCAGAGAAAGGGCTATAGATATTGATTCACTCTTAGATTTTGAACTAGTAGAATTTTTAATGGGTAAGCAACAATGAAATTCCCATGAGAAGTGCGTCTCCCACAGTGGGATGATTTTCTACCATGCGAGATTCCATCCCGTTTCCTTCGTCACGGGACAGGTTATGACCTTTTAAAAACAATTATAAACAGATGAACGATATTTTCGATTTAAGTGATAAAATAGTTTTAATCACAGGTGGAGCAGGATTATTAGGTCCTGAAATGGCTTCTGCATTACTTGAAAAAGGAGCAACAGTGATTTTGGCCGATTTGGATAAAAGCAAGTGTGATGCGATCATCCTTGAAAAATCCTGGCAAGATCTACCTGTCATAGGGATTGGACTAGATGTATCTTCCTCCCAGTCTTGGAAAGATGCCTTGAAACTCATCTTGGATAAACACGGCAAAATCGATGTATTAATCAATGGTGCCGCCAGCACAAATCAGTCTAAGACAGCTAATTTTGAAGCAGGCTTTGAAGACTTTCCAGAGGAAGATTGGGATAGGATAATGGACATTAATTTGAAAGGAGTTTTTTTGGGATGTCAGGTAATCGGAAAGCAAATGCTCACGCAGGGTAAGGGTAATATTATTAATATTGCGAGTCTTTATGGAGTGGTCAGTCCCAATCATCGGATTTATCCAGGTACTGGTATATTCCAGCCTGTTGCCTATAGCGTTAGCAAGCAAGGTGTTATTGCCCTCACCAAGTACTTAGCCACTTTATGGGCTGACAAGCAAATCCGTGTGAATTCCCTTACTCCAGGTGGCGTATGGAATGGGCATGAAGGCCTGTTTTATGAGCGCTATAAGCAGCTAAACCCCTCTGGGGATATGGCTCATAAGTCTGATATGAATGGTGGTATAGTGTTTTTGGCATCAGAGGCCTCCAAACATATAGTGGGACATAACTTAATTATTGACGGAGGTTACTCCGTATGGTAAAATCTACAAGCAAATGAATAAACCTTACATAGAAATAGCCGGACGAAAAATAGGCTATGATTTTCCGCCATTAGTGATTGCCGAAATTGGAATAAACCATGGTGGCTCTCTTGAAGTAGCAAAGGAACTGGTAGATTCTGCTAAGCGTGCAGGAGTAGAAATGGTGAAGCATCAGACCCATATTGTAGATGATGAAATGAGCCGGGAAGCAAAAAACACCATTCCTTCTCACACCAAAGAAAGTATTTACGAAATCATGCAAACCTGCGCTCTTTCTGAGCAAGAGGAGCTGGAGTTTAAAGAATATGTGGAGACACAAGGAATGATTTTCATATCAACTCCTTTTTCTCGTGCGGCGGCTGATAGACTGATTTCTTGGGATGTACCTGGATTTAAAATAGGCTCAGGTGAATGCAATAACCATCCCTTGCTGGAGCACATAGCGTCCTTTGGGAAGCCTATGATATTAAGTACTGGAATGAATGATTTGGTGAGTGTAGCAAAGTCAGTTGCTATATTGGTAAAGCACCATGTGCCTTTTGCTTTGCTTCATACTACCAATTTGTACCCTACGCCAAACCACCTGGTTAGATTAGGAGCTATGGCTCAGCTTCAGGAAGCTTTTCCTCAGGCTGTAGTCGGACTGAGTGATCATACGATTACCAATCATGCCTGCTTTGGAGCGGTGGCTCTGGGAGCTTCCATTTTGGAAAGGCACTTCACCGATCACATGCAAAGGAAAGGGCCAGACATCGTTTGCTCTATGGATGAGCAAGCCTGCGCTGAACTGATTGAGGGTTCGCATATCATCCAGTTGCAAAGAGGCGGAGACAAGAAGGCAGTGGCGGAAGAGCAAGCTACGATAGACTTCGCTTTTGCTACGGTATGTACCATCAGACCAATAGCTTCAGGAGAAGTATTTACAAGAGAAAATATCTGGGTGAAAAGGCCTGGGAAAGGCGGTATTCTAGCCGAACACTTTGAGTCTATCTTGGGCAAATCAGCTGCAGAAGACCTGGAAGTGGATATTCAGGTGCAGTGGAATAGTATTAAATAAATCACATCAATAAGTAGGTTAAATAATGAAAGTATTTGTACTCATAGAAAGAAGAGCTGATTATAGTAGATATAAGCCAATCTTAGAAAGAATGAAAGCTGATTCATTCTTTGAAATTTACCTGGTAGTGACGGGCATTTGTCTGTTGGATCTTCATGGTAAAGATGTCAACTACATAGAAGATGACGGATTTACTATCGACGCCAAAATTCCGATGTTTGACTCAAATGCGCCTGATTCAGGAGCTGAAATGGTTCGATCCATGGCTAGAGTCTTGACAGGAGTGACCTATGAATTAGAAAAATCAAAACCTGATTTGGTTCTATCTGGCTTTGATATCGGTGGAAACTTTGCCGTGACTGTGGCTGCTGCACATATGAACATCCCTGTTGCACATATTCAAGGTGGAGAGGTAACGGGAAGCATAGATGAATCTATCAGACATGCGATGACTAAGTTCTCCCATATTCACTTTCCTGCCACTGAAGATGCAGAAAAGAGATTGATTCGACTTGGCGAAAACCCGAAAGATATTCATGTAGTCGGTTGCCCGTCTATCGATGTATTGGTCAATACTCCAACCATGGACGCTTCCGAATTGGAAAAAGAGTTTGGGTTGGACTTTTCAAAACCCTTTGTTTTGGTGATTCAGCATCCAGTTACTACCGAGGCTATGTCTTCTATTGATCAAATCAGGGAGACCCTTAAGGCTTTGAAAAACATAGATGCTCAAGTGGTGTTCCTTCTGCCAAATAACGATGCAGGACATTCTAAAATCATTGAGGAAATCAAAGCTTCAGGATTCAAGTGGATACCTTCTCTTCCAACGCTTAAATTCGTCAATCTGTACAGAAACGCATGGGCTTTGGTGGGGAACTCTAGTTCTGGAATTCATGAAACCCCAACTTTGAAAATTCCTGCTGTTAATATAGGAAATAGGCAAATGGGAAGGGAACGTGCTAACAATGTGCTAGATGTGCCTAATGATGCTTCGCAAATAGAGAAAGCAATTCATAAAGCATTATTTGACGAAGAGTTTAGAAAAGAGGTCTCTGAAATAAAGAATCCATATGGAGAGGGAAATTCTGCTAAACAGATCGTAGACATTCTCAAAAACTTAGACCTGTCAAGTGTCAGCATCCAAAAAATATTTTACGAAGGAAAGTAAAATCTTACTTCTCGGTGGAAATGGCTATTTAGGTAGCCATTTTTCCGCTGTTTTAGAAAAGGTTGGCTTTTCGAATATCCTTATAGGTTCCAGAAAAGGAGAAGGTGCGCGTCATCTGAAGTTGGACATATGCTCACCCGACTCAGTGCTGTTGATTAGGGAAGAGAAATTTGACTTTATCTTCAATTTCACCGGCCAGATAAGCAGGCCCATACAAGCTTGCCTACTTCAAAACACCTTGGGGATCCAACACTTGATTCAGGCATGTGCAGAGCATACCAAGCTGATTCAACTCTCAAGCGTAGGAGTGTATGGCTCAGGAGATTTTGTGGATGAATCTCACACCTGTCAACCAGAGACTCCTTACTCCACGCTCAAATTAGCAGCTGAAGAGTTTATTTTGGCAGGCTTGGAACCTGAAAACAGATTGATCCTTAGGCTTTCCAATATTTATGGTTCTACCCAGCCCAAAGGTGTTTTCGCTTATTTGCTGAGAGCTGGTCTCTCTGATCAGGTGCTTGATTTCAATAATGACGGAAGTCTATTCCGCTTTTTTCTTCACGTAGAGGATTTGTCGCAGGCAATTTTAATGGTGATGGAAAGCATGGACTGGGGAAAGACACCGATTTTGAATATGGTGGGCAGAGATCATTTCAACGTTCATCAGTTGATTGACTTGTTCGAGAAAAACCTAGGCTTCCACTACCAAAGGAATTTTGAGCCTATCAGACCCTATGATAATATGATGAAAATATCAGATAAAGTTTTTAGAGACTTAACTGAATTTGAAGAAAGGTTTACCTTAGAAGCATACATAAAGGAATTAGTTTAATATGTTTATTGATAAAGATAAAATCAACCTTTTCACAGCTGCCCAAAATATCTCAGTCCGTGAAGCAATGCGACTGATAGAGACAAATAAGAGGGGACTCATTTTTGTGTTGAATAGCGATGATAAGTTAGTTGGTTCCGTAAGTGACGGTGACATCCGAAGAGGGATATTAAATGGCTGCCAACTCGATGATAGTCTTTCTGCAGTTATGAATTCCAATCCTTTTACTGTTTCCATACAGGAGCAGAAAACTTTGGATATGAAGCAGATTACCGAGCGGGGAATTAAGCTCGTCCCTGTGATAGATGCTCAGGGGAAAATACATCATTTTCTTTCCTCAGAACCAGAAAAAGCCAGCCCAACGATTGAAAATCCGGTTGTTTTGATGGTAGGAGGGAGAGGAATCCGATTAGAACCACTGACTCAAAATATACCAAAACCACTGCTCAAGGTAGGCAATAAGCCGATTTTGCAAACCATCCTAGAGAGGCTTCATCTATTTGGGTTTCGAAACGTGTACCTTTGCACCAATTATTTATCAGAACACATTGAAGAGTTTTGTGGTGATGGTTCTACTTTTGGACTATCCATTCGCTATTTCAAAGAAGATAAAAAGCTAGGGACTATTGGTGCGGTCAAATACCTCGAAGATCAGCTTAAACTTCCCTTCCTAGTGATGAATGGAGATCTGTTGACCTCTTTGAATTATAAGTCCGTACTTGATTTTCACATAGAGAATAACGCCAAACTGACCATTGGTAGCGCCTCTTATGAAGCAAAAGTGCCCTATGGAGTATTGCAGACGGAAGGCTGTCAAGTGACCTCTGTTTTGGAAAAACCAACCTATTCATTCCGAATCAGCGGGGGAATCTATGCACTCAGTCCAGATACCTTGAGTCACATCCCAAAAGGTAATTTTTTCGACATTACAGATCTGATGGATGTGCTTTTGAGAGAAAAGCAGTCTATTGTCGCCTTCCCAATTGAAGAATACTGGCTCGATATAGGTCAACATCAAGACTACGAAAAAGCCAATCTTGACTATAAAAATCTATTTAATAAATCAAATCCATGAATTACACCGGAAAAAAAGTCCTGGTAACTGGAGCAGCGGGCTTTATAGGAAGCCATCTAACTGAGGAATTGGTTAAAGCTGGTGCCGAAGTTACCGCCTTGGTTCATTACAATTCCAACTCCAATACGAACAATCTACGCTTTCTTCCTAAGGAAATTCTCAGTCAGGTTGAAATTGTTTTTGGAGATATTCAAGATGGATTTCTTATGAATTCCTTGTCCGAAGGAAGAGAAATCGTATTTCACCTCGCTGCACTGATCGGAATTCCTTATTCATACGTGGCTCCGGCTGCGTATGTATCTACCAACATTACCGGAACATTGAACATGTTGGAAGCTGCAAGAAGTCAAGGGGTTCAGAAACTTCTCGTAACCTCAACCTCCGAGACTTACGGTACAGCTTTATATGCTCCTATTGACGAGAAGCATCCCCTGCAAGGGCAATCTCCTTATTCAGCTACAAAAATTGGAGCTGATAAGCTTGCGGAGAGTTATTTCTTATCCTTCCACTTGCCTGTCTGTGTGTTTAGGCCTTTCAATACCTTTGGCCCAAGACAATCTACCCGTGCGGTAATTCCTACTATAGTATCTCAAGTCCTTTCGGATTCGAATGAAATCCGCCTCGGTTCTTTGGATCCGGTGAGAGATATGCTTTATGTAAAAGACACGGCCAGAGGCTTTATGCTGGCCGCGTTGGCTGAGTCCACTGTTGGTGAGGTAGTAAGTGTTGGTACAGGAAGAGGAGATACGATTGGAGAAATAGTAGATATGGTTCAAAAGATTTGTGGTACGAACAAAGAAGTTATTGCAGAAAATCAACGAATAAGACCAGAGAAAAGTGAGGTAATGAAATTGATTTGCGATTCTACTAAAGCTAAAACCCTTTTTGATTGGGAGCCTCAATATTCCTTGGAACAAGGATTGTCGGAGGTAGTAGAATTTATGAAAAATAATAAGACAGAAATAGATCCTTCTAAATACGCGATCTAACTTTCTGAAGTTAAGTGATAAAAAAGTGGCTGTCTCAAAAGTAGATAGTTTAAAAGGCTAGTCGATTACTCGGCTAGCCTTTCTTGTTTTACTCAAAATATGTACTTTGAGGTGTGGAAAAACAAGACTTAAATGTAGTCTTTAAA